>NZ_JACCFE010000002.1:7446560-7821090 GCF_014256275.1 Rhodococcus sp. 4CII | reverse complement strand
CCGCAGGAACACCTGCCGCATAGGCTTTCTCGTGCGTGACGACCACGTCGGATTCGTTGATGTCGTGCTTCGGTACGGGCATGGTGTTCCTTCGAGATCTGCGGGACGAACTACTATCAAGGGCTGGTTGGGTTCTTGCGGTGTCGTGTTCGTCGGCGTTGCTCGGGTGGGTTGTTCGACTGTTGGTCGCGGTGTTCCGCTCGTTCGTCGGCGGGAAGATCGCGCGGGCCCTCGTCGTGGATCCGGGTGAGGTGTTCGTCGTATCGGTCGGTCGTCATGCCGAATTCGACGAGTACGTCTTCGGATCGTGGCCCACCGAACGGCGACCACCGGCGGGCGAATTCGAGGATGGCGGCATCGAAGCTGTCCACGGCGTTGTCCTTTCGAATGTTCAGCGACGGCACTTCTGGTTAGGGGTCGCTCGCGTGCGCGTGCGTTGACTCTGGTCAGTGTGAGTTGTCGAAGACGCCGGTTCCGCTCATTGCGATCCAGCGTCGCTGGATTCGGGCGAGTGCGATGTGTCGGGCGAGGTGCCGGATGAATGCCGCGGACCGGTTGGGCGCGAGCAGGCCAGCGAGGGCGATGACGGCGTGGATGGCGGGTAGGAGCACGCGGAGGTTCCTCATTATGTGGGGCGCCGCGCACAGGGGCTCGGATACGTCCCTGCGATCGATGCGTTCGGGGGTGTTGTTCAGCCCGGTGTACCGGTGGGATGCTCGCCGTCGCTGTCGAGCGCCGCACGCAGCGCGTCCCGCGAGTCGATGTCGAGTTTCCGGTAGATGTTGCGCCGGTGCCATTCGACAGTGCTCATCGTCAGGTAGAGCGTTTCGGCGATGCTCCGAGTGGTCAGTCCGTCCGCGAACAGTGCGGCGATACGTTGCTCGCTGGGGGTGAGGGCATTGAGACCGTGGATGACCTGTCGGCGGGGTCGTGCGCCGCTGACGAGCAGTTCCTGATGGGCCTGTCGTTCGACTGCCGTCGCCCCGGAGCGGTGGGCGAGATCAAGTGCCTCGCGCAACGTCTCGCGGGACCGAACTTTCTTCCCGAGCCGGCGTTGCGCGGATCCCAATTCGATGAGGGTGCGGGCGAGCTCGAGCGGCGAGCTTTCGGCGGATTCGAGTACGGTGACCGACTCTTCGAGAAGGGCGATCTCGGGGTTGGGTGAGGCCACCAATGCTCGCTCACGCAGGGCCGAGCCCAGGGTGGAGCAGAGGCCGAACTGGCGTGCGAGCTCGATGTCGCGGTCGATCAGTTCGATGGCGGCTTCGGTTCTCCCGGCCGCGTGCAGGGCTCGGCCGGCGAGTGAGCGCCAGGGGGCGAGCATGTAGCCGGGGTTGTGGAAGCGGTTGTTCTCGAGGAGCTTCCCGACGCGTAGGAAGTCGTCGGATGCGCCGTGGAAGTCGCTCTGAAGCAGGCGTAACCGGCCACGCGCCATGTAGAACCAGACGTTGAGTGTGCGTGTTTCACGGCTGCGCAGCTGCGCCTCGGCGTCGTGGAGGACTTCGGCTGCCTGTTCGAGTTCGCCACGGTCGATCAGGCAGTAGGCCAGAATTCCCTGCGGGGCGGGGACTGTCGAGTTCCATCCGCGTTTCATTCCGATGATCGCGGCCTGCGCGTCGACCATTGCCTCGCTGACACGGCCGAGGGAGTACATGGCCATGGAACGGGCGAGGGAGATTTCGGCGAAGATCAGCGAGTCACCCCGCATCCGGGCGTCGGTGAGGACGCTGTCGGCGACTTCGGCGGCGTCGTGGGCTCGGCCGCACCAGGTCAGGGCGAGGATGGCGTGGCTGATGGTCATGCCGTCGGAGGTTTCGCGCCAGAGTTTCACGCTGTCGCCGAGTGCCTGGAGAACCAATTCCGCGTGGTCGGCGGAGCGGGGTTCGGACATGGCGCGGAAGACTGCCAGGTGCAGGATCAGGAGTCGCTCGGCTGAGGTGAGTTCGGATTGTGCCGGGAAGGTCGTGGCCAGTGCGCTGACCCGTTGGTGGGCCTCGTGGGGGCGGTCGACCAGGTACGCCGCCGACGCCATGTAGCCGGCCTCGAATCGCAGCGCGAGGTCGCGGTCGGTGTGGGTGAAGGTGTCGGCTCCCTTGCGGAAGACGGTCAGGGCTTCGGCGGGGCGCCCGTATCGGAACAGGGTCTGGCCGAGTGCGTACATTGCTCGGGCCTGCTCGTCGGGTTCGTCGATCAGTTCGAGTGCGGACTCGAGGTGGATCAGGGAGTTGGTCTCTCCGGCAGCGGCTTCCATGATGCCGAGATCGATGAGCAGGTTCGCGTGCTGGCGCGGATCCTCGTGCTGCATCGTCAAGGCCCGACGGAGGTATCCGGCCGCGGCGCTCGGGGCGCCCTTGCGTGCGGCGCTTTTCGCCGCCGAGTGCAGGGCTGTTCGTGCCCAGTCGGAGTCGGTGGGCGCTCCTCGCATCAGGTGCACGGCGACTCCGTCCATGTCCGCTTCGGACGCCCGGAGCAGTTTCGCGGCTTCGAGGTGGCAGCGGGCGCGGTCGTTGGAGGGAAATTTGCGGTAGACCGCGCCGCGAATCATGGGGTGGTAGAACGACAGGTTTGCTGCGCTGGCGAAGATCTGTGCGGTGGCGAGTCGTTCGGCGGCGACGGTGGCAGCGGCGAAGTCGAGTCCACTGAGCTCCGCCGCCGTCGCCAGCGATGTCGAGGTACCCAGGACCGCTACGGCGCGTGCCAGGGCGAGCGCGTCGTCGCCGAGTCGGGCGATGCGGAGCATGACACTGCGGGTGACGGATTCGGGTGCGGTGTCCGGGACGGCGCCGTAGGGGTTGGCGGCCCCGACAGCCGAGCGGGAGTCCATCGCTGTGGCCAGTTCGCGAAGCAGGAAGGGGTTCCCGCGGGTCGCGGCCCAGCTTTCGTCGATCAGGGCGTCGTTGTCGTCGGCGTCGGGAAGCAGTGTGTGCAGCAATTCCTTGACCGCGTCGCGGCTCAGTTCGGCAGGTTGCAGGGTGTGTGACGCCTGCAGGGCGATGCGAGCGACGAGTTCGTTCTCGGCGGCCGGATCTCCGGTGCGAACCGCACCGAGGATGATGACCGGAAGGTCGCCGAGTCGCTGGGCGAGGTAGAGCAGGAATCGCAACGACAGCTCGTCACCCCACTGCAGGTCGTCGGCGATCAGGACGAGGGGCCGCTCCTCGGCGAGATTGGCGATGAGCCAGTAGAGGCTGTGCAGCAGCACGAACTCGTCGGTGAGGGCGGTGGCGGTCTCATGCAGGGGTCGTCGGAGCATCGGCTCCACCAGGGCCGCGTGTCCGCGGAATACCGCTTCGAGTTCAACCTGCGAGGCCCGGGCGATCCGGGTTTCCAGCAGGCGCAGGGCGAGCCCGAGCGGGAATTCCTGCTCGAGCTCGCCCCCACAGGTGGTCAACACTTCGGCGCCGAGGTCCTCACCGATTGCCTGCGCTGCGGCCAGCAACCGTGATTTGCCGATTCCGCTGGGTCCTTCGATGAGTAGCATCTGGCCGTCACCGCGCGTTCCGCTGCGGACTGCGCGGGTGATCGCCTCGACCTCTCTGCCGCGTTCGAGGAGCGGGGCAGGGTTGTCGGTCGACTGCTCAGGGGTTGGCATATCCACCTTCTCCGCGAACGATGCGGCTCCCTGCTCGGGTTGGACCTCCCGCGCGGCGTCTTCCAAGACACCGGGCAGGTCGGTTGTCTCACCTTGTGTATACAACATTGTTGTCCGTCTATCGATCGATCGCGACAGGCTCTTCTCCGGTGTGTGTCTCACGGGTCGGGGTGGCCGCCTGCGCCGGCGGGTGCCGGCGCGCGAACGCCACTGCGAGTGCGATCACCCCGAGCAGGAGCAGCACGATCGGGGCCACGGTACCGAGCACGGTCAGTGCGGTGCTGATGCTCGCGGCCGTGTCGGCGGCTGCTTGCTGGCTCTCGGGTGTGACGGTGGCGTCCACGGCGAGCACCGGGGTGACGTCGGTGACGCTGCCGTTCGCCGAGACTCCCGCGGTGACCTGCTGCTGCAGTCGAGCGTCGAGGACGACGCCGCTGGTGTCGTCGACATAGAAGGTCAGCGTGGTGTCGGCGGTGTAGGCCAGCGGCACCGGATCGGGCAAGGTCGGGACGAGGGGTCCGACGGCTGCCATCACGTCGGCGGGCAATGCCGGTGCGAGACTGGCCAGCAGGTCCTTCGGCAGCGCCGGTGGCAGGGTGGCCAGGGTTGCGTCGTCCTTCAGATTTCCGGACACGGTGGTCGTGTAGACGCGTACGTCTCGGCCCTGCCGGGTGTCCTGGCCGGTATAGGTGATGGGTGCGCTGGTACGCGACTGCGGGTCCCAATAGGTGTAGCGGTCCTCCGGTGCCGGATGGACGGGGAAGGCGACGGTCAGCCCGGAGGCCTGCTCCACCGCGGGTGCCCCGTCGGGGCCGCTGACGGCGCCGAGGCTGGTGCGGTCCACGGCGTAGGTGTGGGTGCTGGGCAGAACGGCCGGACCTGCCTGGATGGTCGCCTCGTCGGCGACGACGGCGGTGCTGCCACTGGTGTCGAGGACGTGGACCCGTCGGTCGATGGTGACCGGAACGTCCTTGGCGATGGCGTTCGCGACGTCGCCGGTCTGCAGGGCGTCCGCGTTGAGCAGTGTCGCGGTGCCGGTGTAGGTGACGGTGACATCGGTGTCCGACGGCAACTGGGCCATGTACGGGGTGACCACGAAGCGGGTGAGTGCGGCCAGTGCAATCAGCACGAGGCCGATCACCCCCCACACGGCAGATGAGCGTCGCATTTTCACAAAGGTCTCCAGTTCGGGCTGGGGCGAGGTCCTCGCCTCACCGGTGGCCGGCCACACCGAGGCGCGCCGAGAGGCGATTCGGTGTGGCCAGGCCTTCAGATGCCTGCACACAGAAGCTGGTTGAGCTGCGCTGCGGGCGAGAGTGGGGCGCGCACGCAGGTGGGATCCTCCGATTGATCCAGACCCACCTGCGCGGTCCCGGCGGGCGCATTGTGCGCCGGTCACAGATACCTATGACAGTCGAGCTCGGGTGGCACGATCACGTGCCGGCTGCGGTCTCACACGGCCAGTGCCGGTTCCTGGGACAGATCGCGGCGGCGGCTGTCCTTCTTGTAGGGGGCCGGTGCGACCGTGGCCCGAATTTCGGTCTGCGGGGTGCCGGGCTTGCCCCACAACACGGTGACCTCGGTGCCGGGTTCGGCGTACTCGGTATCGATGAAACTCAGTGCGAGGGTCTTCCTGAACCACCGGCTGTAGCCGGGGTGCGTTGCGTGGCCGATCTTCTTGCCATCCTTGAGGATCCAGTCGACCCAGTTGCACACCAACTGCACCTCGGGGAGGTCGAACTGCTGGTAGACAGGGCCGTCGGCGTAGAGCGAGGCGTGGATGCGCTTGACGTCCTCGCTGTTGAATTCGAGGGTGACGACCTGGCGGCGCGGGTGGGCGGCTTCCTTCTCGAGCGCTTCGCGGCCCGGGAAGTCGTGATCGAACGCAATGTTGCGGCCCCAACCCATTTCGATCGGGCTGCGGTAGAGCTCCTTGAGGTCGTCACCGTCCCAGCTGCCGTCGAAGGAGGTCGCAAAGTTGTGGCGCAGTGGACCGTTGAACGGTGACTCCACCCATTCCGGGGGGAGGTTCTCGTCCATGAACTTGTGGTAGTCGGCCTTGCTCTCGTCGGAGAGGGCGTTGAAGAAGTGCATTCCGCCGGTCGGGTAACAGGCCTCGAGATGGTTGATCATGAACGTGCGGGTACCGAGCCGGCGGATGCCGAAGTCCTTGCCGGCCTCGAGGATGGCTTCGAGGACCTTGCCGTGGTTTTCGATGGGTCCCTGGATTTCGAAGCCGATCTCACCGGCCATGCCCTGACGAAGGAATGTCACATCGATGTCGTTGATGACACCCTGGCGGGTGTTCATGAACTTCACATCACGAAGCCCGGTCTCGGTGAGCTTTTCGATCACTGCCAGGGCCTTGGGCCCGGAGACCTGGAACTTGTGGGTGAGCGGGAACGAGACCTCGACGTCGTAGCCGCCCTTGCGGGCGTTGTACAGCGACCACTGCGGGGTGCCGACCTGATATTCGAAGTCGTCCTCGGCGTGCCGGAGCAAGATGCCCTCGGCGATGACCTTGCCGTCGTCGTTGCACTGGATGACGTGCTTGGCCTTACCGACCGGGAAGTTGACGAAATCGTTGACCGACAGGTCACGGAAGAGCTTGAGCGCGTCGGGTCCCTTGAAGCGGATCTGCGGGACGAAAGACCAATCACCGACATAGCAATCGGTGTGCCACGACAGCTGCTCGTCCATCCATCCCGTGTGTTCGGGCGGCCCCATGACCGGAAAATATCCGACGGGCGCGATTCCCGTGAAGGCGCGGAAGGGTGCTGGGTCCGTCATTTGAGTTTCCTCCTGAAGATTGTGACCGCGACCACATCGGGCGGCCTTCGTCAGCGTATGTCGCACCACACCCCGTTTCGGCCCTCCGAACCCCCGGGGGTTTTGATCCCATGGGGTCCCCCGAGCACCCCCGGGGGAGGGCCCCCGGCCGTGTTTGGGCAGGTGGAAGGGCCGTGCGGGTGTGGTTCCTGCACGGTTCCGGTGCTGGGGGGTGGGGGTTGGGATGGGTCAGGGCCGCTCGGTGAGTGCGGGTACCCGGGTGGGGCTGAGTTCGATGATGCTGCGTGCCTTGTCGAGGCATTCCTGCCATTCCGCGGCGGGGTCGGAGTCGATGGTGATCCCGCCGCCGACGCCGAGGACGGCGCCGCCGGTGGGGGTGAACTCGACCGTGCGGATGGCGACGTTGAGTTCGAGGCCGGCCAGCGGGCTGCTCATCCCGACGGTGCCGCAGTACACGCCCCGAGGTTGCGGTTCCCACCCGGAGATCAGTTGCCGGGCCCGTGTTTTCGGGCATCCGGTCACCGATGCCGGCGGGAAACTCGCCTCGAACAACTCGGCCGAGGTCGTGGCCGGGGGTAGCTGCGCTTGCACGGTGGACACCAGATGCCACACCCCGGGGGCCGGGTGCACGCGCAGCAGGTCGGTGACGGTGACGGTGCCGGTGACCGCGAGCCGGCCGAGATCGTTGCGGACCAGGTCGACGATCATCACGTTCTCGGCGACGTCCTTGGCCGAGACCCGCAGGGCGGCGGGGTCGGCGGTGAGCGGCAGGGTCCCCTTGATGGGGCTGGAGGTGACGGTGGTGCCGTGGCGGGCCAGGTAGAGCTCCGGGGACAGTGAAGCGACCGCCCCCCAGTCCCCCTGCAGGTACGCCGCCCGGGTGGGATGGGTCTGGTCGATGCCGTCGGCGAAGAAGTCCGCCGGCCGGCCGGTGATCTGCCCGGTGAATTGGGTGCAGATGCAGGCCTGGTACACCTCGCCGGCGCGGATCGCGTCCTTGCAGGCCTCGACGTTGTGGTGGTGGGAGGCGCGGTCGGGGGGTGTCCACCGCATCGACCAGGTGCGCGGTTCGGCCTGTGGGTCGAGGGCGGCGGCGGCCAGATCCGGTGGGCAGGGGGTGTCGGTGAGGGTTTCGTACCACCAGCATCCGCCGGTATCGAGGCGCAGTACCGAGTCGGTCCAGCCGCCGGCGGCCGCGGGGAGCCGGCCCGCACCGTCCGGATATCCCAGGTAGCCGATCCATCCGCCGCCGATCAGTGGGTCACCGGGAGCGGGCGGGCGGTCCGGGTGCCCGCCGGGAAACGCGGCCCGGGGCGTGACGGGCTGGGTGTGCAGGTGCGGGGCGATCACCGCGGCCGCGCCGAACCACTGGCCGACCAGCGCGGCCGGGGCCGGCAGCAGCATCTGCCGGGCCCGGGTGTGCAGCGCCCGGAGTACCTCGGCGGGCCGGCCACCGGGCCCTAGACGTTGCAGGCGCACGGTCGGACACCCGGATCCCTCACGGGAGCAACCGTTCCAGCACATCATCGACAGCAGCAGGCCGGCCGATCATCGGGTCGCACCCTGCCACGCCGCCACCACAGCCACAGCCCGACGCGTGGATTTCACGTTATGGACCCGTACACAGTAGGCGCCGGCTGCGGCGGCGAGCGTGGAGACCGCGCAGGTGAGGTCGTCGCGGTCGGCAGGCGGGGGGATGGTGGCTTCGACGTCGGTCATCAGCGCCCCGAGGAAGGACTTGCGGGAGGCGCCGACCAGTACCGGCCGGCCCAGCTCACGGATCCGGTCGAGGTGAGCGAGCAGCGCCCAGTTGTGGGCGCCTGTCTTGGCGAATCCGAGCCCCGGGTCGAGAACGATGTGGTCCTCGCGGATCCCGGCACCGATCAGTGCGTCGAGGCGGTCGGCGAGTTCGGTGACGACATCGGTGACGACATCGTCGTAGACGGCGCGCTCGGCCATCGTGGTGCTGTGTCCGCGCCAGTGCATGGCGATGAACGGCACACCCAGGCCCGCGACGGTCGCGGCCATCGCCGGGTCGGCCAGCCCGCCGCTGACGTCGTTGACCATCGATGCCCCTGCCGCGACCGCGGCGGCCGCGACCTCCGCGCGCATGGTGTCCACACTGACCAGGACACCGGCCGCGCTCAGCGCCCGGACGACCGGAAGCACCCGCCGCAACTCCTCTGCGACCGGAACCCGCTGTGCCTGCGGCCGGGTGGACTCTCCGCCGACGTCGACGATGTCCGCGCCCTCGGCCACCAACGCCAGCCCTCGGGTGATCGCGGAATCGGCGGCGGCGCACAGCCCCCCGTCGGAGAACGAATCCGGAGTGACGTTGACGATGCCCATCACCAGGCACCGCGCCGGCGCGGGCCGCGACAATCGGACCCCGGATCGGGGTACCGCATCGGTGATGCGGTCGCGTTCGGTCGGGCGCGGCGGGTGAGAGTGTTCGGTCATGATGTGGTGCATTGCTGCCTTCCTGCCGGCCCGTCCCCATCTCCTGGCGGGCGGCGTCAGCGAAGCGCTTGCCCCCGCACCGAGCGGACCGGATATCTGCGGTGAACGTTAGTGACCGAGAGGCCGGACACGGCAGGGCTCGGGGGTATTCCCACCCCGGTGGGGCACAAATCCCATGGGAATCACCGGGCGAAATCGACCCTGCCCCGCCCATACGCTGAGTGCTGTCTCGAGTCGGACCCCATCTGCGGTCCCCATCGCCTCGGACCTCACGACCCCCGCTTTCATCCCGCTCAGGAGGGCATCATGACTGCCACACCGTCGACGTTGGCACCCACAACAGTGGACTTCGCTCCACCGCGCGCCGCTGGAGCTCAGGGCAAGTCCGGCGGGGGCGAGCTGACCGATCTGGGGCGTCTGATCCTGCACTGCGCCGATCAGCCCGGCATTGTCGCCGCGATCTCTCGGTTCCTCGCCGACCACGACGCGAACATCATCGAGTCCGATCAGTCGACGAGCGACCCGGAAGGCGGGCACTTCTTCCTGCGGATGGTGTTCCACAAACGCGACCTCCAGGCACACATCGAACAGATGGAGGCGACGTTCGAGGCCTCGATCACCGATCAGTTCGACGTCACGGACTGGTCGATAACCAGTGCCTCGGCACCGAAACGGGTCGCGGTGATGGTCTCTAAGTACGACCACTGTCTGTTGGATCTGCTCTGGCGCGCCCGCCGCGGCGAGCTGCCCGTCCAGATCGGCCTGGTCATCTCCAACCACGCCGATCTCGCGGCGGAGGTCCGCTCCTTCGGTGTGCCCTTCGTGCACATCCCGGTGACCCGCGATACCAAGGCCGAGGCCGAGGCCAAGCAGCTCGAGTTGCTGCGCGGCAACTTCGATCTGGTCGTGCTCGCCCGCTACATGCAGATCATCACCAACGACTTCCTCGAGAAGGTCGGGTGCCCGATCATCAACATCCATCACTCCTTCCTGCCCGCCTTCATCGGCGCCGGCCCGTACCAGAAGGCCAAGGACCGAGGGGTCAAGCTCGTGGGCGCCACCGCGCACTACGTCACCGAGGACCTCGACGAGGGCCCGATCATCGAGCAGGACGTGGTCCGGGTCAGCCACCGGGACGACGTGGCGACCCTCGAACGACGCGGCGCCGACGTCGAACGTTCGGTGCTGCACCGAGCCGTGCTGTGGCACTGCGAGGACCGTGTCCTGCGTCAGGACAACACCACGGTGGTGTTCGCCTGATGAGCGCCACCATCATCGACGGCAAGGCCGTCGCCCAGACGTTGCGGCACCGAGTCGCCCAAGAGGTCGCCGCCCTCGACCGCCGCCCCGGGCTCGCGACGATTCTCGTCGGAGAGGACCCGGCGTCGGCGATCTACGTGTCGAACAAGCGCAAGCTCTGTGTGGAGGCCGGGATGCGGGATCGGCACCGGCTCCTGCCCGCGCAGGTGTCGCAGGCAGAGGTCGAGGACGTCATCGACGAACTCAACCTCGATCCCGAAGTCGACGGCATCCTCCTGCAGCTACCGCTGCCCAAACATCTCGATGCCCCGTCGCTGATCGAACGGATCGATCCGGACAAGGACGTCGACGGACTCACCGAGACCAACGCCGGACGTCTGGCGCTGGACAGGCCGGGTCTGCGCCCGTGCACCCCCTCGGGTGTGATCCAGCTGCTCGACTCCGCCGGCATCCACCTCGAGGGAGCGCACGCCGTCGTGGTGGGACGCTCCGATCTGGTGGGGCGTCCGCAGGCCCAGCTGCTGCTGGCCCGCGATGCGACGGTCACCATCTGCCACCGGCATACACGGGATCTGGCCAGTCATACGCGCGACGCCGACATCGTCGTCGCGGCGGCCGGGGTCCCGAAACTCATCGGTGCCGAGCACATCAAACCGGGCGCGACGGTGATCGACGTCGGAATCCACCGCACCGACGGCGGCCTGTGCGGCGACGTCGACTTCGATGCCGTGGCCGGTATCGCCGGGCACATCACCCCGGTCCCCGGTGGGGTGGGCCCGATGACCATCGCGACGTTGCTGCGCAACACGTTGACCGCGGCCAATCTGCACAACAGCTCGCACCGGGAGACCCGCACCAACGGGTCCGGGCCGGCACGCGAGGGCGTGGCTGTCACGGCAGGACGGACCCCGCTGCCGGTGCAACCGTAGCGAGTCAGGCGATGTTCAACTCCCCCGTGCGCCCACGAAGTGCTGCGGCGTCTGACTCCCGGGCGGGGTCAGACGCCGGGCGCGGCCTCTGCGGGGGCCGGGCGGGCGCGGCCGCTGGCCGCCTGAACGATGGGGGCGATCATCTTGTGGCTGTAGACGACGTGCTCGACGACGGCGTCGCGGACGGTGTTGGCATCGCCGCCGCGGGCTGCGTCGACCAGGACCTGGTGGGAGGCAATGATCCTGTCCGCCACCTCCGGGTCCGGGTGCGCCCCGACGTACAGCTGGATGTAGCGCTCGGATGCCACCCACAGTTGGTCGAGCAGTCGGCGGTCCCAGTCGGTGGCGCTGGGCAGCATCAGCAGGTGGAATCTGGCGTGCACGGAGTAGACGTCGAAGGCGTTGCCCCGGGTGATGATGCGTTCGAGCTCGCCGAGGGTCTCGTCGAGCAGGGTGAGCCGCTCGGGTGTCATGAGCTCCGCCGACCGTTCGGCGATCTGCCCTTCCAGCAGGCCGCGCAGCCGGTAGACGTCGTCGAAGTCGTCGGTGTTGATGGGGGCGATCTGCGGTCGCCGGCCTCGCCGGAACTGCACCAGTCCGCGGCCCTCGAGGCGGCGCAGGGCTTCGCGGATCGGGACATTACTGACGTCGAGGATCGCACTGAGTTCCTGGATGGCCACCGGCTGTCCAGGTTTGAGCTCGTTGGCGAGGATCATGTTCAGAATATGCGCGGCGACCTGGTCCACGACGGACCTCGGGCCGGAGCCGGAGCCGTCATGCGTGGCCCGATCAATGTCTTCCATTAGCAGGATCCTATCGGTCCGGATTACACGAAACCTTCGTGTGCTGCCGTGTTCCTACCGGGCTGTCCCGGCAGGTCGATCGTCGACGCCGGAGGCCGGGCCACCTGATGGTGGCCCGGCCTGTCGGCGGTGTGCGCTATCCGGGGTGCGCCCGCACAGCGGTGGGCAGCTCGGGCGGGGCGGCGCGTCCGTGGTGCAGGAACGTCGCCGCCTGCGCCTGCAATCGCGGCGAGTGGGGTGTCGAGACGTGATCGACTCCTTCGAGGACCAGGCCGGTCAGGTGCGGGAGCGCCGCGCTGACCTGATCCGCCGCGCCGGCGATGACGTCCTGGTCGCCGACCACCAGCAGGACCTGGGCGCCGATTGCGTGCAGTTGGTCTGCGGTGAGCAGGGACGGGGGGCGCTCGATGGCGGCCGCGAGGGCGCGGGGGTCGTTGCCGGATGCGAGCGCCTCGGCGAGCACCGGGCGCAGTGCGGCCGGGGTGTCGTCGGTGATTCCCGCGTGCAGGGCCTGCGCCACCGCGGCGCCGTTTTCCGGGCGCAGCAGATTGTCCCCGACCCCGGCGATGACCAGTCGCCGGAACCGCTGGGGCTGCTCGGCGGCGAGCTGGAGCAGGAGTTTGCCGCCGAGCGAGAACCCGACCCCGTCGACGACGGTATCGGCCGGCAGGTGCGCGGCGAGTTCGTCGGCCATGTGCGCGTACTCGCCGCTCTCGTGCGGGGCACGGGCGCTCCCGTGCCCGAGCAGGTCCACGGAAATGATCCGGCGGCCATCCTGCTCGAGGGTTCGTTCGAGGTCGGAGCCACCCCAGGTGCGTTCGTAGGTGCTGCCCCACCCGTGTACGAGGACGACGGGTGGGGTGCACGTGTGGTCACAGGCCACGTTCATTCACTTCCTGCCGAGAAGGACCGAGTCATTGTCCTGCGCGACGAAGACCGCTTCCAGGACGCGGCGGCGGATCAGCCAGTTGCCGCCGGTCCTGACGAAGTCGTCGACGACGTCGCAGATCGCCGACGGCGAACCCAGCTCCAGGGGCGCAATCCCGTTCCGGGCGAAGAGGGTCAGGGCGTACGTGGCGGTGACCCGGGCGTCGTCGTGGTGGTCGGTGACGAGATTGGACACGAGGTGACGCGACAGGCGCGGCCCATGGGCCTGGCGTGCCGCGTACCCGCGTACGATCTCGTCCCGGCCGGTCATCGTCACCGCCGGCATCACACACGCCCCGTCTTCGGTGTACAGCAGCTCGCTACCGATCCCGGCGGCCCGGTCGACGTTCCACCAACTGCGGTACACCGCCTGCGCGATCACGGTATGACGATTCGACTCGGCGGCCGCCGGGTCGTGCGGAGGGTCCGAAGACATGCACTTCTCCTGAGGGAAGGTGAGGGGACGGGGTCAGGAACCGATCGTCATGAACGACTCGGGCATGTTGTACGCCCACCCGTTCATGATCTCGGGGAACTTCTCGGGGCTGGTCTCGCCGATGTAGCCCGGGTCGTCGTCCTCGAATTCGTTCATGCCGCAGCTGAATTCGTTGCGGTTTCCGGTCGGGTCGAAGGCGTAGGCGAAGTTGTTGGTGCCGAAGCCCTGGGTGTCCTGCGGGATGCCGCCCATGTGCCGGCCCGGCCCGAACTCCCACCGGTTGCCCGTTTCGGTGAGCCGGTCGCTGAGCCGGAAGTAGTGGTTGCCGTCCTGGACGGCGAACGCGACGTGGTGCAGCCGGTCCCCCGGGCGCTGCGCCTGCATGTAGGCGAGGTCGTGGTCGAGCTTGGAGGCGCGCAGCCAGGACGCCGCCCACTTGCCGGCGATGGTCAGTGCGAGGGACTGCTTGAAGCCCAGGACCATCTTCATGAACTCGGAGAACTCCTGCGGATCCCCTTCTCCGAGAAGGTTGATGTGGTCGATGTCGGTAGGAATGAACGAGCCGTCCGACTGGAAGTTCGTCACCCCGGCCCGCCGGTCGCCGTCACCGACCACGAATTCCATCCGGTGGCCGCTGGGCAGATCGAAGCCGAGGATGTCGCTGTGGCCGGGGCGGTCGGCTTCCTTGTACCGCTTGTGCGCCACCCCGTTCTTGTCCAGCCGCGAAATGATTTCGTCCAGGTCGTCGGCGTGGTCGACGCCGAACGCGAAGCTGTCGATGCTCTGCCCGCCGTCGATGAGCGTGAGATCGGCGTCGGTACCCGAACACGCCAGCAACGCGCGATCGGCGTTGCGGTCCAACACGGTCAGCCCGAGGACACCCTCGTACCACTCCAGCGCCTGACCCAGGTCCTTGACCCGCACGGCCGCGTGGTCGATCCGGTTGATTGCCATTTGTTACTCCTCGGAAGTTCGTTGACACGTTGTGAGCACGATCACCTATACTCAACACACGAATCGTATACACACTTTGGTAGGGCTGTAAAGGAGCGATCCGAACTCGGATCGCAGCGAGCCCTCCGTGGTTTCGCGGCACCGACAATGGAGGTAAGAGATGTACGCGGCAGATGACGTGCGGTCGAAGCTCGCGGGCGGCAAGCCGCAATCGCAGGGCCCGCCGGCTACCGGTATCCGAGCGGCGCAGTACCTCGAGTTTCGGGATTCCGAACCGGACGAGATCACCACGAAAGGCTCCAAGACCTGGGTCTTTCGCAGTCAGAACCTGGCCGTTCTGTTCACCGACGCCGTCGCCGGCGACACATTTTCGCGCGAGCAGGACGACGAGTACGTCGCCGTGCTCTACTCCGGCAGCGCGCCGATCCGGGTCGCCGCCGCCCACGACAGCGCCGAGGTCACCGAAGACGCCCTGGTGGTGATTCCGCCCGGTCCGAGCACCATCGAAGCGCTGACCGACGGGCCGGTCATCCGGTTGATCACCACGCAGAACGACGTCGCGGCCACCGCGAAGAACGCCGCCGCCTACACCGAACGGGACCCGCAGGTCGCCGACTGGCAGCCGTGGCCCGACCCCGTCGACGGCTTCCGGCTGCGGGTCTACCCGCTCGCCCAGACGCCCATCGCCGAGGGCAGGTTCGGGCGGATCTTCCGCACCACCAACATCATGGTGAACTTCCTCGCCGAGGAATCCGCGCCCCGGCCACCGGCCAAGCTCTCGCCCCACCACCACGACGACTTCGAGCAGATCTCGCTCGCCGTCACCGGTGACTACGTCCACCACATCCGCTACCCGTGGGGACCGGACTCGACCGAGTGGAAACCCGACGAACACACCCCGGTCGGTTCCCCCTCGGTCGCGATCATTCCCCCGCCCACCGTGCACACCAGCCAAGGGGTGGGCCCCGCCCAACAGCTGATCGACATCTTCTCCCCACCTCGCCAGGACTTCTCCGATGCCGGTTGGGTTCTCAACGCAAAGGACTACCCGACCCGATGATCACGACCCACACCACCAGCGGTTTCCGTGCAGGCCTCGAACGAGACAACCATCTTCCGCTCGGCACCTGGATCAAGCTTCCCGCCCTCGAAAGCGTCGAACTCGTCGCCGGCGCCGGATTCGACTTCGTGGTGATCGATCTCGAACACAGCCCCCTCGACCTCGGAACGGTGTACGCGCTCATCGGGATCGCCAAAACCTCCGGCCTGTCCCCGATCGTCCGGATACCCGCCACCGACACCGGACTCATCCAACGGGTGCTCGACAGCGGCGCGGACGGACTGATGTTCCCGCACATCGACTCCGCCGACGAGGCCCGCAGCGCCGTCCGAGCCATGCGGTTCCCACCACAGGGAACCCGCGGAGTCGGGAACACCAGCCGCGCCGGGCAGTGGGGCGCCCTCGACCGGAACGAATACCTCCGGTTCGGTAACGAGGAAGTCCTGTGCATCGCCCAGATCGAAAGCGCGGCAGCAGCACTCGTCGCGGGTGACATCGCCGCCGTCGACGGTGTCGACGCCGTCCTCATCGGTGCAGCCGACCTCGCCGTCAGCGAAGGGCACACCGAAACCGATGCCCCGATCGTCGAATTGATCGCCAAGGCCATCGCCGCGGTACGGGCCGCGGGAGTGCCGGTCGGCAACGCCGGGGCAGCCACCGAGGAGGCGGTGCGCGCCACCGTCGACGCCGGCTACGACTTCACCATGCTGAGCAACGACGCCACCCTGCTCGGCAGCGCCGCACGGCAGGCCGTATCCGTCGGTCGCCGCGCCTGCGGGAGTATCGACGGGTCGCCGCAGACCTGGTACCCCACCCGTGAGCGCACCGAGAACGCCAACGTGGAGGTCTTCCGCCGCTGGCTCAAGGCCAATCGGGGTCTGGACTTCGACGACTACACCGCACTCCAGCGGTGGTCGGCGACCGACATCTCACAGTTCTGGGGCGCATTGTGGGCGTACTTCGACATCGCTGCCGACTCCCCCTACGACCAGGTGCTCGTCGACGAGACCATGCCCGGCGCCCAGTGGTTCCCCGGAGCCACCCTCAACTACGTCGATCAGGCCTTCGCGCACCGCCACCGTGATGCCGTCGCCGTCATCGACGAAAGCGAACCCGGCGGCGCCGGTCGCCGCACCCTGTCCTGGGCGGAACTCGAGCGGCAGGTCGGTGCCGTCGCCGACACCCTGCGCCGGTCCGGAGTAGGACACGGTGATCGCGTCGTCGGATACCTACCCAACATCGCCGAAGCCGTCGTGGCGTTCCTCGCCACCGCCAGCCTCGGCGCGATCTGGGCCTCCTGCGGACAGGACTACTCCGCCCCGGCCGCTGTGGACCGCCTCGGTCAGCTCGAACCGAAAGCCCTGATCGCCGCCGACGGCTACCACTACGGCGGCAGGGCCCACGATCGGCGTGAGGCCATCGACTACCTCCGATCCCACATTCCCTCCCTCGACGCCACCATCGTCATCCCTCGAATCGGACTCGATACCGCCGGACTCGCACCGATCACCACCTGGGCCGAGGCCACCACCGGTGACACCGCACTCGAGACCACCCCCGTCGCCTTCGACCATCCGCTGTGGGTGCTGTTCTCCTCCGGCACCAGCGGACGCCCCAAGGGAATCGTCCACGGACACGGCGGCGTGGTGCTCGAACACCTCAAGTCCATGTCCTTGCACCTCGACATCTCCCCCGGCGATACCTACTTCTGGTACACCTCGCCGAGCTGGATGATGTGGAACTTCCAGGTCGCCGGCCTGCTGGTGGGCGCCACCATCGTCTGCTACGACGGCAGCCCCGGCTTCCCCACCACCGACACCCTATGGGCGCTCGCCGACCGCAACCGCGTCACCCACCTCGGCACCAGCCCCGCCTACCTGCAGGCCTGCGAAAAAGGACAGCACTCCCCCACCGCCGAGCACGACCTCTCCACGCTCGAAACGCTCGGCGTCACCGGCTCCGTGCTCCCCCCGGCCTCCTACCACTGGGTCGCCGAACACGTCGGATCCAACGTCCAGGTCGCGTCGATGACCGGCGGCACCGACGTCGTCAGCGCCTTCGCCACCGCCGTCCCCACCGTGCCCGTCCAGGCCGGGGAAATCCCCGTCGTCTCGCTGGGCGCGGCACTGGAAGCCTGGGACGAGGACGGCAACGCCCTCGTCGGCGACGTCGGTGAGATGGTCCTGACCAAACCGATGCCCTCGATGCCGGTGCACTTCTGGAACGATCCCGACGGCAAGCGGTACCGCGACGCGTATTTCGACACCTACCCCGGCGTGTGGCGGCACGGCGACTGGATCACCATCAGCGACCACGGCAGCGTCGTGGTCCACGGACGCTCCGACTCCACCCTCAACCGCAACGGCGTCCGGATGGGCAGTGCCGACATCTATCAGGCCGCCGAGAAACTCCCCGCGGTCCGGGAATCACTCGTCATCGGAGTCGAATACCCCGACGGGACCTACTGGATGCCGCTGTTCGTCACACTCGCCGACGACACCGTCCTCGACGACGACCTGACCCGCACGATCTGCGACACCATCCGCCGCGACGCCTCACCCCGGCACGTGCCCGACGAGATCCTCGCCGCGCCCGCGATTCCGCACACCCGCACCGGCAAGAAGCTGGAAATCCCCATCAAACGACTGTTCCAAGGCGCACCCGTCGACGCCGTCATCGACCCCCAAGCCGTCGACGACGCCACCGCCCTGCAGTGGTACATCGACCTCGCCGCCAGGCGAAACCGGACCTCGGAGGACACGCACTGATGGCACATCTCACCCACGAGCGCATCGCCTTCGCATCCGACGGTGCGATCGCCCGCATCACCCTTCACCGCCCCCAGCACGGCAATGCCTTCGACCTCCCGATGGCCGAAGACTTCCTCGAAGCCGCCGAACGAGTCCACGACGCATGTACAACCGGTCTGCGAGTGGCGGTCCTCGATGCCGAGGGACCGATGTTCTGCGTCGGAGGCGACCTGCAGAGCTTCGCCACCGCCGAGGACCGCAGTGCCCTGATGGACCAGGTGACCTCCACGGCGCACCGCGCGATCGAGTTGCTGACGACGGCGCCGGTACCGGTGGTCACGATCGTCCAGGGAACCGCCGCAGGTGGGGGCATCGGCATCGTGCTCACCGGCGACATCGTCATCGCCGCCGACACCGCGAAGTTCAAGATGGCCTACACCGCAGCGGGACTGAGCCCCGACTTCGGCAGCACCTGGCGCCTGACCCGCGATCTCGGGCTCGCTCGTGCCCTCGATCTGACCCTGACCAACCGCGTCCTCACCGCCGCCGAAGCACAGAGCTGGGGGCTGATCAGCCGGGCCGTGGCCCCGGACACCCTGCCGCAGGAGGCCGAATCCGTCATCGAGCAGTTGGCGGCAGGACCCACCCGGGCCTTCGCCACCTCGAAACACCTACTCCGAACGTCCGCCGCCCACGACTTCACCACCCAGCTCCACCAAGAGGCCGCGGCGATCACCACTCTGGTCGACGAACCCGCCGCGCACGAGGGAATAGACGCGTTCCTCACCCGACGCACCCCGCAATTCACCTGACACCCCTTTTCGAACCAGGACCGACCCATGCCCACACTGATGCTCGACGCCCTCGTCGCCGCCGCCGCGGTCACCCTCCGACTGTGCCTGCCCGAATCGGTCCGGGTCTCGATGACCGGCCTCTCCCGTCCGGCGGAGAAAGTTCGAATGTTTCCCCTGTTCAGCGTCGGATATCTGTCTGCCGATGACTCGTGGGCACAGCGATGACACGGCGAGCGCTGAGCACTGCCACGGCGGTCCCCGATCCCCTGACGCCGCAGGAGCGGCGCGTGCTCGAGTTCGCACGAACGTGGGCACCATTCGGGGAGCCACCCGACGGCGAGATCTTCGTCGAGTTCGGAGTCGATCCGACCCGCTTCTACCGCGACCTCCTGCGCATTCTCTCGACCCACTGCCCGTCCTGCCTGCTCGCACCCGCCGAACGCTCACAGGTGTTGCAACTGGCGAACAACCACACCTGACGGCCGGTCGTCGTCTCGCACATAACGCCGACCGCGACCGCGCACAGGTCAGCGCACACACTCAATTACCCCGCCGCACAATCCACTACAGATCGGATCTTCATGACCTCCCCTGACCGCATCCTGATCGTCGACGGCGCCCGCACACCCGTCGGCAGCTTCGGCGGCGTCCTCAAGGACGTACCCGCCCACGAACTCGGTGCGACCGCCGCGACGGCGGCCCTCGACCGCGCCGGTGTCACTCCCGACGCCATCGGCGAGGTCGTGATGGGCTGCATCGGCCAGGTCGGCCCCGACGCCTACAACGCCCGACGGGTCGCCCTCGCCGCCGGACTCCCGAAATCCACCCCCGCGTACACCGTCAACCGCCTCTGCGGCTCCGGCCTGCAAGCCGTATGGTCCGCAGCCATGCAGATCCGCTGGGGCGGACTGGACATCGCGCTGGCCGGCGGCGACGACAGCATGTCCCGGATGCCGTTCTACGACTTCAATGCCCGAGCCGGCTACAAACTCGGAGACCGCGCACTCGTCGACGGCACCGTCGGAATGCTCACCGACCCCTTCCACGGAATCCACATGGGCGTCACCGCCGAGAACGTCGCCCGCAAATACAACGTCAGCCGCCAAGAACAGGACGAGTTCGCCCTGCAATCGCAACACCGCGCCGCCACCGACGCCGCGAAAGCCGCCTTCGCCGAGGAAATCACCCCCGTCGAGGTCGGCGGCCGCCGACCGGCCACCATCACCACCGACGAGCACCCCAAACCCGAGACCACCCTCGACACCCTCGGCACCCTGCGCGCCGCCTTCGAAAAGGGGGGCACCGTCACCGCAGGAAATTCCTCCGGCATCAACGACGGCGGCGCCGCCCTCGTCCTGGCCCGCGAATCGACCGCACACGAGCGCGGCCTGACCGGGCTGGTCACCCTCGAGGCCGTCACCACCTCCGCTCTCGAACCCGACGTGATGGGCTACGCCCCGGTCCTCGCCCTGAAGAAACTGTTCGAACAGACCGGAACCACCCCCAGCGACATCGACACCATCGAACTCAACGAAGCCTTCGCCGCCCAGGCCGTCGCCGTCATTAGGGACGCCAAACTCGACCCGGACAAGACCAACCCCTACGGCGGCGCCATCGCACTCGGCCACCCCGTCGGCGCCACCGGAGCCATCCTCACCCTCCGAGTCGCGAAGGATCTCGTCCGACGCGACCTCGAACTCGGCATCGTCACCATGTGCATCGGCGGCGGCCAAGCCCTCGCCGCACTGCTCCGCCGAGTCCACTGAACCCACCCCTCCCCACGACACCGTTCATACAGGCAGGTGTCGTGCATCCCGTGCACGCTGTCGCCGACACCGGGGGACAGCGTGCACGGACGCGTAGCGATCGCCAGCTCCGTTGCACAGAGCAGGTCGCCCCACTATCACAGGTTCGACACTCGACATGGGCGGGCGCATGCCGGCGTCACCGAGACCCCCGGCACCGTCGCGTCTCAGGCGATGTCGGGGTGGGCTGCACACACCGACGCGGCATGTCGCCCGCTGCGATGCACATGCAGTCCGCGGTCCGAGATGTGTTCGTCCACCCCCGCCGACCCTGCGCATTCGGTGGAAGCGCGCCGGGGCGAGGGCGGCGGTGCAGGCGCAATACGCCCTCACTCAACGACATCGCGCCGTGGGTGGGATCTCCGTGGTGTCGGTCTTCCGCGGGAGGTGGTTCCCGACCTGCTCGCCCGCTCCAGCATGGGTGCCGGTCCGCGAAGGCATGCGGTAACAGGCGGAAGACGTTAACCCGGCGGCCTCGTTCATGCTCCGCGGCGAGGTGTCGTCCAACTGCGCGCGCCGCGAGTGGGACGACGACAAGTATGTGTCGGTGCGACTACACAGGCAGCACTACGGGGCCAACACCGTCCCAATTGAGACGGAATCCCGAGACGCACTTACTCCCCGCCACCACCAAACCAGCTCATTATCGAGAACCGGCGCCCTGAATTGCGAAACGCCGTCGCCAAGCCAGAATTGCCGGCACGACGCCGACCTCGAGCCCAATGGCAACCATCCCGACGGGATGCGGACGTCCGGCCTGCTTCCACGACCACAGCCGCGCCAATCCCCCCGCGAACACTGCCGCCAAAGCAGCGGTGACCGCAGGCGAATCCTCCACCGCACCCAATCGAGAGAGGATGATCGGACCGACAGCAGCCTTGAACACGTTGGCGTATCGGAGCTCTCCGTCGATTACCGCAGAAACCTCGGGTATGTGCCCGGGTACTGCATCCGCACCCAACAGAACCTGCTGCACCCCGCTGATGGTCGGGACCAACGCCATGAGCCCGAGGGTCCACTGCATGCGGGTTCGGGTGCGGTCGCGCGTGGTCGTTGTCATTGACGTCTCTTTCCCAGTCGGTTGCTTCATTTATCGAGTAGGCGAAACGCGGTCGTGAGCCCGGCCGCGAGAATTTCGTTGGACAGCCTCGGGTCCGACACCGCCCGCGACAACTGCAGGGTCCCGATCAGGCTCGACATCAGGCCTATCGCAACCGTGCGCGCCGCGGCCGTATCGTCGATGTAAGTACGACTTGAGACGATGGCGATCATGGCCGCGAGTCCGTCCGTGAACGATTTCTGCACAATCGGTTTCGACCGACTGATCTCGCTGAGCAGGGCAGCGGACGGACATCCGTTCTCACGCTGGTCACGATGACTCGCCGACAGATAGCCCTCGATGTAGGACTGCAACGAGTGGCCGTCGTCGGGTAGCGCCCGCAGAGTATCCAGCTGCTTCGTCAGCTGATCGGCCAAGACCACCGCGACGAGTTCGTCCTTCGACGCGAAGTGCGCGTAGAAGGCGCCGTTGGTCAGCCCGGCGTCGGACATCAACGCACTGACCCCTGCCCCGTCGATCCCATCCTGCTTCAGACGTCGACCCGCCGCCTCCACCACTCGAGCGCGCGTCTGCGCCTTGTGCTCGCTGCCGTATCTCGCCATGTCGATGATCCTCCGCACTGCCGCGTCCTTGCCCTACCGAAGTCTATCCGATAACCTTACGCCCATAATAGTATGAGCGTACTTCAATCGAGCTCTCACAGGCCAGGCTCACTTGCTTCGGATAGAGGACAGACATGGCAACCAACCACGGTGCACCAGCCGACACCCGCACCTGGACCACGGTCCCGACAAAATCCGTCCTCGCAGGCGGCGTGAACTTCGCGTACCGCGAGCTCGGCCCCACGGGAGGCGTGCCGGTGGTGTTCCTGCACCACTTCGCCGCCGTCCTGGACGACTGGGACCCCCGCATCATCGACGGCATCGCCGCGCATCACCACGTCATCACGTTCGACAACCGCGGCGTCGGCGCGACCGACTCGAAGGTCCCCGCCGATCTCGAGCAGATGGGACGTGATGCGGTTACGTTCATTCGAGCGCTCGGTCACGACAGCGTCGACCTTCTCGGGTTTTCTCTGGGCGGTGGGGTAGCCCAGATGGTCGCCCTGCAGAATCCGACACTGGTTCGGCGAATGGTGTTGGCAGGAACCGGCCCACGCGGCGGCGGCGGTATCGACCACATGGGCAGGATCGTCGGCCTTGCCTACCTCAAAGCCGCCCTTGCCCGCAAAGATGCCCGACACTTCCTGTTCTTCCCACGCACGACCGAAGGCAAACGCGCCGCCGACGCCTATTTCGCCCGGCTCGCCGAACGTGTCGTCGACCGGGACACACGCATTTCGATGCAGGCCCGCCTCGCACAGTTGAAAGCAATCATGGGCGGCGGGCAGGCAGCACCCGACGACCTGTCACAGATCACCGCGCCGGTGTTCGTCGCGAACGGCGACCACGACCTCATGGTCGCCAGTGAGCACTCCGCCGACCTCGCGCGGCGTCTTCCCAATTCGCAGTTGACGATCTACCCGAGCTCGGGACACGGCGGCATATTCCAATACCACCGCGAATTCGTCCCGGAAGTGCTCGCATTCCTCGGCGATGAGCCGCACACCGCCGCCGCGTCCTCCGCGACCAACACTGGCGATCAGTCGTGAAAGCCTTCGCCTTCGCTGCGTACAAGCGGCCGCTGCAGGAAACGACCGTGCCGGAACCGATCGTGGGCGACCATGACGTACTCGTCGAAATTCAGGCAGCCGGCCTCAACCAGCTCGACGAGAAGATCCGCATCGGCGAGTTCAAACAACTGCTCCACTATCCGACGCCGTTGACTCTCGGACACGATCTGGCCGGTACCGTCATCGGAGTCGGCGCCCGCGTTCGACAGTTCTCCGTCGGCGACGAGGTCTACGCGCGCCCCCGCGACGGCCGAATCGGCACCTTCGCCGAACGCATCGCCGTCCACGAGGACGACCTGGCGCTACGACCGACGTCGATCAGCGTGGTCGACGCCGCCTCACTCCCCCTCGTCGCGCTCACCGCCTGGCAAGCTCTCGTCGACAGAGCGAATGTGCAACCCGGGCAGAAAGTTCTGATCCACGCCGGTGCGGGCGGAGTCGGGTCGATCGCGATCCAGCTCGCCAAGCATCTCGGGGCGAGCGTCGCCACCACTGCCAGCGGACGAAACACCGACTTCGTCCGAGAGCTCGGCGCCGACGTCGTCGTCGACTACCGCACCGAAGATTTTGCAGACGTTCTCGACGGGTACGACGTGGTCGTCGACAGCCTGGGTGGGGACAACCTCGAAAGATCACTGCGCGTGCTCCGGCCGGGCGGCAAGGCAATCGGTATCGCCGGCCCACCCGACCCTACGTTCGCCCGGACCGCCGGCGTCAATCCGATCGTTCGTCTCGCGATCACCGCCCTGAGCCGCAAAATACGCAGACAAGCCGCGAAAGCGGGCGTGAGCTACGAATTCCTTTTCATGCGTGCCAGCGGTGCGCAACTACGCCGCATTGCGGAACTCGTCGACCACGGCGCGATCCGTCCGATGGTCGGACGAACGTACCCCTTCCATCAAACACCGGAAGCACTCACGGCCCTCGCCTCGGGTGGCCTCCGCGGCAAAGCCGTCATCACCCTGCCCACCGCCTGACCTCGCAGCCCGGAGACCACCCCATGAGTACCTCGAACAACCACGCCGCCGCCTACGCGTCAGCGCCGACAAAGACCACCCCGTCGGATCTATCACGCATCACCGCCGACACCCTCATCGCCAACGGCGACCACGACCGCATGGTCCCCACCCCACTGTCCGAAGATCTACGACGCCGCATCCCCGGCTCCGAACTGATCATCTACCCCGACTCCGGCCACGGCGGAATCTTCCAATACCACGACAGGTTCGCTCCGGTCGCCGTCGAGTTCCTCGGTCACTGAACACCTCTCGGTACACACGCCCTCTTGGATCGGAGAAGAACACATGCCCTCAGTACTCGTCACAGGAGCCGGCCGAGGCATCGGTCTGGCCATCACCCACCGCATGAGCGAAGCCGGGTGGACCGTCTACGCAACCGCCCGCTCGGAGTCGGCCCTTGCCCGCCTCGACCAGCTGCACCACGTCCACGCGGTCCCACTCGACATCACCGATCGACCGGCGATCGCGGCACTATCACGACACCTTCCAGCACGGCTGGACGCCGTGGTCAACAATGCCGGCATCATCGTCAGCGGACCGGTCGAAGGCCTCGCGATCGAGGACCTCTCGCGTCAGCTCGACGTCAACGTAGTCTCGCAGATCGCCGTCACCCAAGCCGTCCTGCCCGCGATCCGAGCAGCACACGGCCGCATCGTGTTCATGTCCTCGGTCAGCGGGCTGATCACCACCCCCGGCACCGGCGCGTACAGCGCATCGAAATACGCGATCGAATCCCTCGGTGACGCACTGAGAATCGAACTGCGTCCGTGGAAGATCCCCGTCTCACTGATCGAACCCGGACCCATCCGTACCGACATGTGGGAGGGAATGCTCGACGACTACGACGCCATGACCGCGAAACTGAGCCAAGAGAATAAGGCACTTTATGCAGCGCACCTCTCCGGTAGCCGCAAGCTCCTGGGGCGAATGCAAAAGATCGCTGCTCCACCGAAGCGCGTCACCAAAGCCGTCCACCATGCCCTGACGTCGCCGCGCCCCAAACGGCGCTACATCCTCGACACCACAAGTCGCGTCCAAAAACTGGCCGTAGCAGTAACGCCCACACCGGTCACCGACAAACTGCTCGCCGCAGTGACGACGTGACCTCACCTCAGACAGATCGGGTCGTCGACGCAGTACCCCATTCGATATTTTGAGCCCGGTGACACATTGACTTGATCGTCCGCGAATCATGCACCACGTTTCAGCACACGGTTCGGGTTCGGTGCATACCCCTGGAGGCGCAAACGGACCACCGCGGTCGCGCCGTCAGAAATTAGTTTCCTGTACGCGACCGGCTTTCCGCTCTTCACCCTCCCGCCGAACGGCGGTGATGCACCGGGCCAACTTACCAGCCGGGCGAGATCACTCCCACCACCGAACTTCTGCTCTCCCACAAGCACCCAGACGACCACGCACAGGTCGCCGCCTCTTCGACGAGGTGATCCACGCCGACGAGCCGTTCAGCAGCAGACACCGTATCATGGAGACCGACCATCGCATCCACCACGAGATCGTGGTCGGCATCGAATGCTCGACGAGGACGATCAGGTCATCGGCACCTCCGGGTACTACATCGACGTCACCGAAACGTCGGAAACAGACCTCCGCGTCTTCAACGCGGCACACACCGAGGCCGTCGCCGAACTCGAACATCCCGGGCGGTGACGAGCAGGCCAAGGGTGCCGTCATGCTCGTCTACGGCGTCTCCACCGAACGCGCCTTCGGAATCCTCACCTGGCGCTCACAGCAGACCAACACCAAACTCCACACCCTCGCCGAGCGACTTCGTCGACACCCTCACCGCCGAGGCGACCCTGCCCGAGTCGTTTCCGGCCACGGTTCGACCACCTCCTCCTCACCGCACACGAGCACCACGACACACCGCAGGAAAAACGGGACTGACAGGCGACCCCGCACGGTGGAAACACATGGCGGGACCCGGACGAGTGCGAGCCGGGGTAAACCGAGTCGCTGTACACACAGAACCACTGGGAGTGGCTCGTCACCTATCAAGGCGCCTGGAAGCCGGCCCAGTCATCAACCCGATCAACGTCATGTTGACCATCGACGAAGTGGAATACGGTTCTACGAAATGCTCTTCGGCGGCGGCCCATCTATCCGACAGAGATCGAGCGGGTCCTGAGCGCGCACCCGGATATCACCATGGTGAGCGTGGGTGCCGTCCCCCACTCCGTCAAGGATGAACTCACGTGCACCTACGTCGTCCGTGCAACCGGCTCGGAGTTGACAGAGGACGAATCCATCGATTTCTCGGCACAGCATCTCGCCGCATACAAGCGGCCACGGATGGTCCGATTCGTCATCAACCTTCCGAAGACATCGATCGGAAGATTCTGCGCCGCAAACTTATCAATGCCTTCGAATCCTGAGTCGAATCATTGCGTTCGCGAAGGATCACCATGCACTCGGCACTCGCATTAGGTTCAAGTGGTCCCTTCTCGTCGTACCGACGGATTGTCGACAAATGATGTCCGTTGTGATCGGCGGCGACTGCGGTGTGGTGGGCGGTCTTTCGCGTGGTTAGTCGGTGCGCAGCAAGCCGTGGAGCAGGAGGTCGCCGAGTTCTCCGAAGGCATCGGCGGCGGACAGTCCGGTGCGCTCGAGGAGCACGCCGGACTGGACGGCGTCGATCGCCAATGCCACCAACTGGGCGGCGAATGCGGCGTCGGTGGCCCGGAAGTGCCCGGACTCGACGCCCTCGTCGATCAATTCGTGCACCCGCTGCGCGGCCTGCGCGGTATTGCGGCCGTAAATCTCCGCTGTCGGTGCGTACGACACCATGTCGTCGTAGAACGCCCGCGAGTTGCGGCGCATCGCCGATGCGACACCACCGAGATACGTCGTGATCCGCTTACGCGGATCGGACTCGTCGGCAACGGCGGCTTCGATCTCGTCCGCGGCGGCGCCGAAGAAGTGTTTGGTGGCGGCGATGACGAGTTGCTCTTTTGTCGACGCCACGCTGTAGAGGGTGGCCTTGGAGCACCGCAAACGCTGGGTCAGGTCGTCGACGGTGACCGACGTGAACCCCTCCGTCAGGAAAATTTCCTCGATCCGCGCGAGCAGTTCGTCGCGGCGGGCGGTGTCGACGCGTCGACGCCGCGGGGTGTTCATCGTCGCGCGGTTCGGCGTCGCTCCTGCACGTGCCATGTGGTCGAGTGTTTCACAATCGCGGGCCTCTCGAATCCCCAGGGCTTCCCTTCCAGACACGCGTTGGGTACATTGATAGGTACCCAATTACCCAATAGATTACCCGCTAGGAGTTGTCGTGTCTGTCGATATCGACGCGCGAGTACGCAAGATCCTGTCGTCCTACGCCGGTGACGGCACGAACGTGGCGTGGCTACTGTGCGATCGGCACCCACCCGAATCCCTGGCACTGACGGTCGTGAACGAGGATCTGTCCACCACACGACTGACCTATGGTGACCTCGCCGACTCATCACGCCGATTCGCGCAGGTGCTCACCGATCGAGGGATCGGCCGAGGCGATCGCGTTGCCACTCTGATGGGCAAGGGCACCGACCTGGTGTCCGTCCTGCTCGGCATCTGGCGGGTCGGCGCCGTCTACGTCCCACTGTTCACGGCGTTCGCCGAGGACGCCGTGACCTCCCGCCTGACGAACTCGGAGACCAAGCTGGTTGTCGTCGACGCACAGTATCGGTCCAAGGTCGCTACCAGTGGTGATTGGGACGTGCTGGTGGCCGGCGGCGCCGAGAATGGTCTGACCGCGGCCATGGCCTCGGCAAGCACCGAGGCCCGGGCGTCCGTTTCGGTCGGTGGAGACGGACCGCTGGTGCACATGTTCACCTCGGGTACCACCGGCACGCCCAAGGGCGTCGTCCATCCCGTCCGCTACATCGCCGGTTGGCAAAGCTACCTCGAATACGCACTCGCCGTGGGCGAGGACGGCGTGTTCTGGTGTGCGGCAGACCCGGGATGGGCGTACGGGCTCTACACCGCGGTCATCGCGCCGTTGGCCGCCGGAGTTCCGACCATCCTGACCCGCGGCGGCTTCTCCGCCGCCTCCACCTGGGATGTGCTCTCCCAGTTGCAGGTCACCGACTACGCGGCAGCGCCGACCGTGTACCGGGGCATGCGCGCCGAACACCACTACCGGGCCGACACACTCGCGTTGCGCAGCCTCTCGAGCGCGGGTGAACCGCTCACCCCCGAGGTGAACCTGTGGGCCGAGAAGGAACTCGGCCTGCTCGTCCACGACCACTACGGACAGACCGAACTCGGGATGCCTGCCGGATTTCCGCATCACCCTGACCTCGCGGTCCCGGTGGTCGCGGGAGCCATGGGGGTCGCGCTGCCCGGGTGGAAGCTGACCGTCCTCGGCAACGACCGCGACGAGCCCGCACCCGCCGGCACGGTCGGGCGGCTCGCGGTGGTGGTCGCCGACAGCCCGCTGATGACCTTCACCGAATACGCGGCCGGACGCGGCGACGCCGGCCGATTCACCACCGACAAGAACTACTTCCTCACCGGCGACACCGCCAGCATCGACGCCGACGGAATCCTGCATTTCTCCTCCCGCGACGACGACGTCATCATCATGGCCGGTTACCGAATCGGCCCCTTCGACGTCGAATCCGTTCTCGCACAACACCCTGCCGTGCGCGAGTGCGCCGTGGTCGCCGCGCCCGACGAGGTGCGCGGCGAAGTGATCGAGGCCTTCGTCATCCGGAAACCCGATACCACCGTCGCCGAAGAGGATCTGGTCGCCGAGCTGCAGCAGTGGGTCAAGACCAAGTACGCCGCCCACGCCTACCCGCGCCGGGTGCATTTCGTCGACACCCTCCCCAAGACCCCGAGCGGAAAGATCCAGCGCGCCCAGCTCCGCCAGCAGCGCCGCGCCGAACTGGCCCGACAGGACGCACACTCATGACCGACAACCGCTCACCACTGGTCGTGACACAGCACGGCCCCACCCGCATCCTCACCCTCAACCGCCCCCACCGGCGAAACGCCCTGAACGACACCCTGGTCGAGGCACTGGGCGGCGCGCTATCCGACGCCGAGACCGACCGTGACACCCGAGCCGTCGTCCTGCGTGGCGCCGGCAAGAGCTTCTGCGCCGGCGCCGACCTCCAGTACTTCCTGCACCTGCACGCCCGCGGCCAGACCCCACTCGGCTTCCTGCGCAAGGTTTCGGCCCTCGCCACCCGACTCGAGGCCAGCCGGTTGCCTGTTGTCGCAGCGATCCACGGGCACGCCGTCGCCGGCGGACTCGAACTCGCCCTCGCCTGCGACGTCGTCATCGCCACCCCCACCGCACGCATCGGGGACGGCCACGTCCGGAACAACCTCCTCCCCGCCGGCGGCGCCAGCGTGCGCCTGCCCCGCAAGGTCGGCGACTCCATGGCCCGCTGGCTCGCCCTGACCGGCGCCTTGCTTCCGGCGACCGAACTTTCGCACACCGGATGGCTACACGCGGTCGTCGACCACGAACACCTGCACACCACCGCCCTGGCCGCCGCCACCGAACTCGCCGAGCACGCCGGCCCCGCCCAACACGCCTACAAAACGCTGCTCGCCGACCTCACCGGCCTCGACGAAAAACGTGGCCTCGCTCACGAACTCGACGCCTTCGATGCCCACTGGCAGACCAGCGACGTCCCCGCCGCCCTGAACGACTTCCTCCACGGCAGGACCACCACCACCAACTCCCACCCCGCCCCGACAGGAACACGATGAACCGCTACACCGACCAGATCGTCCTCGTCACCGGCGCCGGCCAAGGCCTCGGCGCCGCCATGGCCCACCGCTTCGCCGCCGAAGGCGCCACCGTCGCCATCGCCGAAATCAACGAAGCCGCAGGACAAGCACTTGCCGCCGAGCTGACCGACCGCTACGGACACCCGGCCACCAGCCACCCCGTCGACGTCGCCTCCGCCCCCCAGGTCCAGGACTGGATCGACACGATCGCCGACACCCACGGCCGCATCGATGTCCTGGTCAACAACGCCGGCATCATCCGCGACAACCGCATCGAAAAGATGAGCATCGACGACTGGCACGCTGTGCTCGAGGTGTCCCTGACCGGATCGTTCCTGTGCACCCAAGCCGTCCTACCGCACATGCGCGCCCGCGCCTACGGCCGAATCGTGTCGTTCAGCTCCATGAGCTGGCGCGGGAACTTCGGTCAAGCCAATTACGTCGCAGCCAAGGCCGGCATCGTTGGGCTCACCCGCACCATCGCCCTCGAATCCGCCCGCGACGGCATCACCGCCAACGCCATCGCCCCCGGACTCATCGAAACCCCCATGCTCGCCTCCATGAACGGACCCGCCCGCGACAAACTCGTCTCCAAAGTCCCCCAAAAACGGACCGGTGACCCCACCGACATCGCCGAAGCCGCCGCCTACCTCTGCTCCCCCGCCGCCGGCTACGTCAGCGGCATCGTCCTCGACGTCGACGGCGGCCTCGGCATCGGATCCTCCATCCGGTAGCCCCAAAAACTGAATCCTCCAACATGCGCCCGCAGACACAATTCCGGCAGATCACGTCCGTCGCTCACGTCACGTCCGCGCGAGGCGATCCGCGGCAGCAGGCGCGCCCTAAAGGGGTATTCCACTGCTCTGGATCAATCAGGCTCGCAACAACCTCATTCTCAAACCAGCTTCGTGATCTACGAGATGAATTGCAGGACAGCGACTATCCTGAACGCTCGTTGTTGGGGACGACATCACGTGGGTTCGAGCGACGACCCATCTGGCGGGTACGTTCACTTGCCTACTCGTACCCATTCTTGTACCCTAGAAGGTGTCCGCAATCACAGGATCTACACCCGGTGCTTACGAATACGTCGGCGGGCCCCCCTCAACCGCCGGGTGTGCACCGAGTTGGTGTTCGAACGAAGGCAGGAAGTCTGAAATGAGTCAGATAAGCATCGATCTCAACGTGGAGGTGCCGATGCGCGACGGCACGATTCTGAGGGCCGATGTCTATCGGCCGGCGGCGGCGGGGGCCTATCCGGTGCTGATCCAGCGCACCCCGTACGACAAGACGGCATCGTTGAATGTCCTCTTGTTCGACACCCTGATCGCGGTGAAGCGTGGCTACATCGTCGTGCAGCAGGACACCCGTGGCAGATTCGATTCCGACGGAGAGTGGCTGCCCTGGGCCTACGAGCAGCAGGACGGGTACGACACCGTCGTCTGGGCGAGCCACCTTCCCGGCAGCAACGGCAAGGTCGGCATGTTCGGCGGAAGCTATACCGGTCAGACTCAATGGGCCGCAGCTCTCGCTGCACCGCCAGGTCTGGCGGCGATAGCCCCGCAGGTCACCTGGAGTGACCCGGCCGATGGTCTCATGTTCCGCGGCGGCGCAGTCGAACTCGGTCTCAACGCGTGGTGGACGCTCGCCCAGTCCTTGGCGCAGTTGCCTAAGGTCGTCGAAGATCCCGACGAGTTGCTGGGTGCGATGGCAACCACGATTGCAGATTACGACTCGCTGGCCACGAAGAGCTACTGGGAGCTCCCGGCGGTGCCGCTGCCCGCCCTGAGCCGGGCCGGCCTGCCCGACATCGGTGTTCAACGCGGTCTGCAGAACCCCGACACCACCGAGGAATGCCGGGTTGCCGGCCACCACGACCAGGTAACTGTGCCTAGCCTGAACATCGCTGGTTGGTACGACGTCTTTCAGCAGGGAACACTCGACAACTACATCGCGATGCGCGAACGCGGGGTGCCGACCCGTCTCGTGGCGGGCCCATGGCCGCATGTGAAAGGCTTCAACTTCGGCCAGATCGGCGACGTCAACTTCGGGCTACTCTCGGAGGTCGCCCCCGGAGCCAAGACCATGACCGACTATCAGCTCGATTGGTTCGAGAACTACCTTCGTGACGGGTCGGACACCACCGATTCGAGTGCACCAGTGCAACTGTTCGTCATGGGAATCAACCAATGGCGCGACGAGGAAGAATGGCCGCTCCAGCGTGCGGTCGCCACGCCGCTGTACCTTCACGGAGACGGCAGTGCGTCCTTCGACCAGCCCACCGCCGAGCAATCACACAGCGACTTCACCTATGACCCCGCCGATCCGGTGCCGACGTGCGGCGGCAACCTCGTCATGTCTACCCAGTTCCCGGCCGGACCGAAAGACCAGGCCACCGTCGAAGATCGTGCCGATGTGTTGATGTTCTCGACGCCCGTGCTGACAGAAGACCTCGAAATCACCGGCAAGATAACGGCCGAACTCTTCGCCGCCACCGACGGACCGACGACCGACTGGGTAGTCAGACTCTGTGACGTTGACGAAAACGGCGTCTCCTACAACATCGTCGACGGAATCACCCGCGTGAACACCGAGCCCGAGAGCATCGACAAGACCGAGATCGATCTATGGTCGACCAGCATCGTCATCAAGGCCGGCCACCGGCTCCGAGTGCACGTCACCTCCAGCAACTTCCCCCGCTGGGACCGCAACCCCAACACCGACACCGAAGTGGACGACGCCAGCAAATTCCGCGTCGCACAACAAACCATTCACCACAACGCACTCCACCCCTCGCACCTCGTACTCCCGGTCATCCCCCGCTGAAAAACGCTCACCACGAAAAATGACGGCCGGGCAGCCACGCGCTCACAAACAAGCGTGCGCCTGCCCGGCCGTCCCTTTTCCCTCTGTCTGATAGCGCCGATCCACGAAGTTCTGGCGCGATAACGCCGAACATACGATAGCTAGTCGTTGTGCAGGGAGTCTTCTGACGGTTTCTAGCTGATCGGATTCTCTTCGCACAAGTTACTCACGGTATCCAGCGTCCCGACTCGGCATCGCGCCGCAACCTAGGAGTCGCCATCCACATGCCCATGCTCATCATTCAAGCTGTCATTGCAGGTGTCAGTCTGTTAACCCCCCGACACGCCACAGAATCGATCCGACGAATCCTGACGAACATCGCCCTCGTACAAGCCAATGCGCGATGGATAACCATGGCAGCGGGCGCGCAAGAAGAGTCGTCCTACGGTCGTTCACGCGCAGACGCACTGGCCCAGGTAGACCGCGCAATTCCTTGAGCCAGCCACTCACCGGGTCCCCTAGATCCTTCTGTTCCGAACATGCTATTTCCGCCGCCCACCGGAATCCCGACCACGGTACGGAGCCGACGACGCACTCGTGATGGGCATCAGCGTGGCCCGCCTCCAAGCGATTTCTCGCACATTGGCCACCGCGATCGTCGCCGTCCCCGGCGATGCTGAGAAACGAAGTTCCTCCACCGTCACCTCGCGCTACCGGCGCAGCGACAGCGAACGTCTTACCGTGCTCGCCTCCGAGCAGGAACGCCCGCGGTCCTCACCCGCGCCGAGGTATGGGTTTCTGGCAGCCTCGTGAACCTCGATTCGTTACCTCGCTACGCCATCCGCAACTCGCAACCTGCCGGGTACCTGAACTTCACCGCCCAGCACTGGTGGTCCTTGATCACATCCTTCGAGCAATCGACCTGCATAGGTTCGAGACATGGTAGACCCCGTCATCAGGACATGCCGGACAGAGTGACGACCAAAAAATTGTGAAGCGCTCCTTCAACATCGCCGCTCGATTCCGACTCCGCCGTTGCTGCCCGTGTGTCCGTAGAGATTGACTGCGAGCCGTCACCGAGGTGCGTGATGACGCGCCCATCGTCGAGGTAACCGAACGGTTCGGGGTCCCCCCGCAAACGGTCACCACATGGCGCAAACGGTACGGAATCGCACGCCTTCGGAGGACTGTCCGAGATCTCGAGCCGATCCCATTCGAGCCCGATACCTATCTCGCCCGACATCGAGGCCCTGATCAGCGAGATAGGCAGTCGCTACCGACAGTGGGGAGCGCGGCACATCGGGCTACGACCTGCACCAGGAAATCTGTGATCGTGCCGCGTCAGCCTCGACGATCCAAGTACTTGCGTGCAACGGGCTCGTCAATTCGCAAGAACCGAAATGTAAACGAGCCTAAGCGGCGAGATCTAGCGTTTCCATCGGACGCTGCGATACGAACATCTCGACGAGGTCGGCGCGTTCGCCACGATCCAAGCAGCTCAAGCGGCAGTCGACGACGAATGGATCCATACTTACGACACACCGCCCCATCACCAATGCTCGTTCGCAGGGTCTTCTCTGAGCGAATGGACCATACGGCCCCGTCGTCGGTCGACGAGGCACGTACGCAGAGAATGAGCCAATGAAATAAGAACTGGGGCAGCGTTCGTCAGGTCCGTCCCTATTCCTTAGATTTAGGTCTTGACGGTGAAGTACGGGATCGTCTCGGCCTCCGCATCGGTCTCGCCGTCAGGGCGGGCAAAGGCGACCCGTACCCGAGTCCCGATCAGATCGGAACTGGGATCGACGCCGCTGATCTCGGTCCACCACCACGGGCCTTCGTCCAATTGGACGATTCCGACCACGGTGCGCGCAGGACCATCCGGTGACCGGCGGTGTACGACCGACCATGACACGATTTCGCCTGTTCCCGCAGCGGGGACGAGTGCGTACCGTTCGGGATCGATAGAAACGTCGAATTGGGGCGCATGATGGGCGCCGGTCGACTGATCTCGCACGATGAGGAAGCGCCCGGCTGCGGCGCCGTCGAGAAAGGCAGCAGTCGCAGCGTCACGATGGATGGGGAAAGCGGGCATGTGTTCTCCGATCAGTCCGTGCCCAGCACGAGTGTCGCGTGATAATCCAAGACGCCGCCGTTTCCGGAGACGAGGACGCGGTGATGCTTTTCGACCTGGCGGGCGCCGCCGTGGCCCCGGGCTTGGATGACCCCTTCGGACAGCGGCGTCATGCCCCAGAGGTAGTACGCCGACAGCTCTCCGCCGCCGGTGTTCACTTTAAGCCGGCCGTTCGGCCCCAGCATGCCGGGTTGGGCAACCATCGGGCCCCCTTCTCCCTTGGCACAGAACCCGTAGTCCTCGAGGGTGATGAGGGCCGTATAGGTGTAGCAGTCGTACACCTGTACGACGTCGATCTCGTCTAGCGTCGTGTCTGCCATCCGCAGAGCGGCCGGGCCGGAGCGCGCAGCGCCCGACACAAGCCCGAAGTCGTCGTTGCGCACGCCGGTGTTTCCCGGGTGCGCCTGCGCCCACCCGAGGACCCGCACCGGCGGCTGACGCAGGGCCCGCGCGCGATCCAGACTCGTGACGATAAGGGCGATGGCGCCATTGGATACCAGACAGCAGTCGAACAAGTGGAATGGCTCGGCGATCCACCTCGAGGCGTGGTACTCCTCGAGCGTGAGGGGAGTGTCGTGGAACTGCGCGAGAGGATTTCGTTGTGCCCATTCGCGTTGGGCGACTGCGATGTGGCCGAGCTGGTCGTTGGTCGTGCCGTATGCCTGCATGTGGCGCCTCGCCGCTAGCGCATACATCGTGTTCGCGGAGGAGATCCCGTTCGAAGCGGTGATCGCCCGCCAGCCGGACGCGGCGGAACTAGCCGCCGCGTACGACGCGGACGAACCTTGCCGCTCCTTGAGCGGATTGTCGGCCCAGACGATGGCAATGGTGTCGGCGGTACCCGACTGCACCGCCATCGAGGCGTACTGCACCATCTGGGCCGCGGTCGACCCGTATGCCTGCATAGCGGTCAGTAACTTGAGGTTCTGCAGGCCGAGCTCGCCCTGCAAGTTGAGGCTGACCTGGTCGGTGAGACCGCCCGACATGATCAGCCCATCCACGTCCTGCAAGTCGAGACCGGCGTCCGCGGCTGCCAGGCGGACGGCGTCCGCGGCGAACTGCAAAGCGCTCTTGCCGTAGACCTTACCGAGTTCAGTGATTCCAAGACCAGCGATCGCGGGCTCCACGACGCTCATGAAACGGCTCCGGGCAGGCGCACCAGCACGGAGCCGGGTCCGACCGTGACTCCGGTGCTGTCCGAGGTGGCCGCTGCCACCGTGACGATGTCATCGTCGACGGTTGACACCGTGCCGGTGATCCTGATCGTCTCGCCGACGACGTTGAACCGCCGCATCCGAAAGCCACGGATGCTGGTGATCGTGGCACCCGGTCCGGCCCACTCACGGACGAGACGTTCCCATCCACCCATGAGCATGAGGGTGTTCGCGTACATCTCGGGCGCGCCGGTCTGCTGCGCCCATTCGGTGTTGTGGTGGATGGAGTTGAAGTCGCGCCCGGCGCCAGCCCACATCACGAGGCGGTATACGCTGAGCGGAAAGATCACCGGCGGCAGGTTCTCCCCGACGCGCACATCGGACAGAGATCGGTTCTGATTGGCGAGTGTCACCCGTTCGCTCCCGCCTCAACGTGTTCGGACATGCGCTCCTCCGGAATTGGATCGAACGCGAAGAGCGTGGTTCGCAGACGAGCAACTGTGTCGCCTCGGTCGGACACGATCTGCGATTCGACGGTCATGAACGCGCCCCGACCGACCGACGTTTCCTTCAACACGCACGACAGCAGGTGCCGTCCCTTCGTACCGACCCTTTCGCCGATCTCGACCGGCCGCAGGAAGTCGGCCTCGATGTCGGTCGCGAAGAACCCCTCGGTACGCGGAATCGGCCCCGGGTCTTCGTTGTTGATCGGTGTGCGCGCGGGCTGGGCGTTCCGTTCGCTACTTTTCCAAAGAGTCTCCTCGCCCGGCGACCACATGGCAGGCAATGAGAACGCCAGGGCGCCCGTTGCCGGCGCGACCAAACCCGGGTAGCCGGCGGCGACCGCAGCCTCCTTCTCCGTGTGGATCAGGGTGCCGATCTCGAGTGGCTCGACGTAACGGCGGACTACTGCTGCTTCGATTCGATCGGCTCCCCATCGCGTGGCACCATCGGAAAGGTCCTGGCCGACGGCATCTTGCGCGGCCTGCCACTTTGCCCTCCAAGAATCGTCGATCACTTCATCACTCCGCTCTCGATCAGGTCGCGCACGCGGTCTTCGTCGTATCCGAGGATGTCGCGCAGCACCAGCTCGTTATCGCGTCCAAACGTCGGCGCGGCGTTCTCAACCTTCGCCGGTGTGTCCGAAAGCAGATAGCGCGGACCTTCGACGACAGTCGTGCCGAACAGTGGATGGTCGAGCGCGATCAAATGACCTCGGGCCGCGATTTGCGGGTCGTCGATGAAGTCCCGGGAGGCGGCGACGACGTGGGCAGGCACCCCTCGTGCTTGCAGCTCGATCTCGATTTCTTGGGCGACCCGGTTACAGCTCACGCGCTCTATTGCGGCTTCGAGTAAATCCTGTGCGGCGAGACGTCCGGAGGCCGTGACGAGCGACGCGTCGGCGGTCAAGGTATCGTCGCCCAGCCAGGCGGCCAGCTGCGTCCACTGCTCATCGGTGGTCACTGCGATCGCCACGAAGCGAGCCTTGTCCTCCCCGTCGATCGTCTCGTCTGCGGTGCGAAAGACGCCGTGCGGCGCGAATGCCCGGTCTCGGTTACCCATTCGTTGCGCCACCGCCCCAGTGAGCTCGTACTCAACGAGCTCGGGCGCCTGGAAGTACACCCCGGACTCGACCTGCGAGAGGTCGATGTAGCAGCCCTCGCCGGTCTCGGCTCGGTGTTCCAGCGCAGCTAGGAGCACGGCGAGCCCCATCCGGGGCCCGACGAAGTCGGTGTAGGGGCCGAAAGGTCCAATCGGGACGTCTTCGGGCCAACCGCTGACCTCCTGAAATCCCGAGAGGGCCGCGCCGACGTTACCGAAGCCAGCGAGCCGTGATAAAGGCCCGGTCTGACCGCTGATAGAGCTGCTGACCATGATGAGGTCGGGATGGTCGGCGCTGAGGGAGGTGTAATCAAGACCCCACTTCGACAGCGTTCCCGGTGAAAACGCTTCAAGCACCACATCCGCCCAGGCGGTGAGGTCGCGGACGATCTGCTGTCCTTCCTCATCCCGGAGATTGACCGTGACGCCGAGCTTGCCGGCATTCCACGTGCCGTAAAGCGCCGACCCTTCAGTGGAGACCTCTCCTCCATGGAACGGCTGCATGTAGCGGGCGGTCTCGACCCTTCTCGATGATTCCAGACGCACTACGGTGGCGCCGAAGTCGGCCAGCGCCCGTGTCATGACGGGACCGGCGACAACCCAGGTGAGGTCGAGGACTTTCAGTCCTCGCAGGGGGCGGGTCATGCGAGCACCGCTTCTTCCTGAGCACCGGACGGTGCGGTCGACCAATCACGAATGGCACTGTCGGTGTGCTCACCGATTTTCGGCGCGCGACGCGTAAGCGTGAAAGCGTCGACGTTCACCGCGGCCGGCATACCTACGAGACGAAGTGTTCGTTCACCGTCTCCTACTGGGACGAAGGTATGACGCGCCTCCAGCTGTTCGGTGGCGGCTAGGTCGGCTGTAGTGAAGATCGGGACGCAGAGGAGCTTGTACTGCACTGCCGCTCGCAGGACCTGGTCTTTCGTCTTCGTCGCCAGGAAGTCACGTACGGTTGCCCGCACGCGGTCGATTTCTGCGTCTGGAAATTCGCCCGACTCGATGAGCTTGTCGACTGTGCGCCAGTCGAGTTCGGTGTACTTCTGGACCGGTTCGCCCTCGGCGAGCATCCATTGGAAGAAATTCCCAGTGAAGGCCCCGGCCGCCGGTCCGATACCGACGTGGAACTCGATCATTCCGTCGACGCATTCCCACTTCTTGGAAGCGGCGGGCGTTCCCGAGCCGCTCCCAGATCGATCGACCCGATGTGTCAGTTCCTGGCCAGCGCCTATGGCGCGCGGCACGTCCCCCACGGCCGCGGCGAGCACCGTCGCGAGCGTCGCCGACCCCAGCGCGGCTTGCACGGCGACGTCGACAAGCTGACCGCGGCCAGTAGTTCGACGGGCAATCAATGCCAGCAGGGCGCCGGCGGCGGCGTCCGCGGCGGCCAATCGGTGCGCCTGCGGGATCGAGGGACGGACAGGTGGACGCGAGCCGTCGCGGTGCGGCTCCAGCGGTCCTCCCGCCGCCCACAGGATGAGATCAGACTCGGCATACCCGGCCTTCGGTCCGGTCCGGCCGAAGCCGGTCATCGAAACATAAATAAGACGGGGATTGATTTGCCGCACATCGCTCCAGTCGAGCCCCTCGCGACGCATCGCGACGGGCCCGCTGCTCTCGATGAGGATGTCGGCAGCTTCGATCAGCGCCCGCATGCGTGCGGCATCGCCGGGCACGGCGAGATCGAGCGCGACGCTACGTTTGTTCGCCGCGTATGCCTCCCAGAGGAATGACGCCTCGCGACCAGCGGCGGTTGGCTGAGCCGATCGTGCGGGAGACCCGTTAGGCGCCTCGACGTGCACGACGTCCGCACCGAGGTCGGCGAGGATACGCCCCGTCATCAGCCCGCGCTCGTCGGTCAAGTCGAGCACGCGCGTTCCGGAAATGAATGCCATGTGGGACCTGCCCTTCCGCGCGTCACGGTCGACGCGCTGGCCCCGACCATACCGATACGCCATCCGTTCCGCAATGGATTTTCGAAGGGAGGTTGTGTTCTCCACCTGGGTGTCGCGAAGATCGGCAAGTTACGATTCAGGCATGACGCTCTCCCCTATTCCGACCCCGCAAGGGCGTCCACGTGATCCCGACGTGGATCGCCGCATCATGGATGCAGCGCTCGAAGAATTCGCGGCAGAGGGATGGCGCTCGTTCTCCATCGAGGGCGTAGCCCGCCGCGCGCAGGCGGGGAAGTCATCGATTTATCGGCGCTGGAGTAGCAAACAGGACGTCCTGGTGGACGCCTTTCGGGCGAACGAGCTTCGATTCGACCTGCCCGAGATCGGGCGTGTGCGCGCAGCCCTCTACGACCTCACACTGCAAATGATCCGCAGGTCCGTGAGCCCCGCAGGGGCCGCTCATCTTCGATTGCGCACCGAGCAAGATCTGCCCGAAGAGTTACGTGCGATCGCTGATTGCGGAACGCGCGACGCAATTGCGTCCTCGCGGCAGCTCGTGAAACTCGGGATCGAGACCGGTGAACTCCCCGTCGATGTGACGCCCTCGCTATTCATGGACTGCCTGTCTGGCGCCGTGACCAATCGAGCGATTGCCTCCGCTCTCTATCGCGGCGATAAGCCGCTGAAGTCTGACGAAGAGTTCGCCCAGGAGCTGGTCACGTTCCTGCTGCGCAGCTGAATCACTCCAGCTCCAACAGCTTTCGCATCGACGCGTCGCTTCGAAGGGGTTCGTTGCAGTCGGTCGGGACGTGCGAACCTTTGAAGACATCCATGGATGCCCGAGAAGGGCAACCTGAGACTGCGCGGGCGCCAGGTGACGACCTTCGTCACGAAACGCCGCAACTAACAGTTTCCAACAACACTGTCCGAGCTGCCAGACCAGCGCGAAAGCCTGGGCATGGTCTACCAGTACTAGCTAGTAGACCGTCGCCGCTAAGTCTTGGGATATAGGTGGCGGAGCTTGATACGGGCGTCGTCGGTGGTGAAATGCCACTGGACCTGGCGTTGGTCTGCATTGGTCTGTCGTTGCCAGGCAGCGAGTTCGGAGTTGAGCATCTCGAGGTCCTCGATGCGCCGGTCGAGGCACTGCCGGGTCAGCGCCGAGAGCTCGACTCGGCGATGTTGAGCCACGAGCCGTGTTTGGGGGTGTGGTGGATCTCGAGCCGCTGCGCGAGCGCGAACGCCTCGGCCGGCTCGAAGGCCTCGTAGAGCGATCCGATGCCGTGTGTGTTGAGATTGTCCATCACCAGCACCACCGTCTCTGCGTCCGGGTAGTCTACGCACAGTAGCTTTTTGACCTGTCGGGCCCAGTCGACCTTGGTGCGCCGGGGCTGGGCATTGACACGCCGCCAGCCGGCCAGGGGCTCGACCCAGCAGAAGATCGAGCAGGTTCCGTGCCGCACGTACTCGGAGTCCTCCTTCAGATCGTGTCCCGGGCCTGCAGGGATCGGGTCGCGCACGTGCGCGAGGAGTTGGTAGGGCTTTTCGTCCATGCACACCACCGGGTGAGCGGGGTCGTGGGGGCGGGCGTAGACCGACAGGACATCTTCCATCCGGGCTGCGAACTCCGCGTTCGCTTTTGGTGGGATGGTCCAGCACTTCTTCAGGTGAGGACGAAGTTTCGTTTTTTTAAGATCCGGCCGATGGTCGAGTGGTCCAGGTCGGGGATGTCGTCGACCAGGGCGACGTGCTTCTCCAGCAGTCGCAGCGACCACCGGGCATGACCTTCTGGGGGCTGTGTGCACGCCAACGCAATCAATCTGGCCTCGATCTCGCCGGTGATCTGCGACGGCACCGGTGGGAGGTCACGCTGTTTGCGTCCGATCGTGGCTTCCACGTCCTGACCGGTTTCGGCGAACCGCTTGGCGACCAGTCGCACTGTCTCACCCGAGACTCCCAACCGTGCTGCGATCACCTTCTTCTCATCCACCACCCCGATCGAGGTGTCCAGCGCCAGCAACACCCGGGCCCGTCGGATCATCGAGGCCGGATGTACCCCGGTGGTGGTCAATCGTTCCAAGAACTCACGATCAGCCGAGCTCAACGTCACCGGACGCTTCTTCTGCGAAGGCATGACAACAGTCCTGACCGGCAGAGGGGACGGGGAACTCTGCCGCCCCTTACCTTAACGAAAAAGGCCAGAACTAAGCAGCGACACGCTACTAGTGCAGACCTCCGAACTGGCATTGCCAAATGATCGCTCAGCGAGGAAGGGTCCCCGGCCCGCTGCCCTCGCGGTGGGGCGGGTGCTCGGGTTCCTGCGGCGCTAAGGTCGATGAGTGACTGCTGAATTTGGTTGAGCGGAGGGTAGATCCGTGCCGAGGTTCAGCTGCACCATACTTGACGAACGGTACCCGTCTCGTTAGTGTGAGCTTCCTGACATCGCCGATGCCGATGGCGGTCCAATCAACAATTCATGAAGGGATTTCCGCATGTTCCATATCAATTCCGAGGTCACCATCCCTGAGGGAAAACTCGAGGAATTCAAAGACGCCTTGCGCGCTCAGATGGCCAAAATGGCGGAAGCCGAGACTCGGACGCATTCTTACGTCGCGTACATCAGCAGCGACGGAAAGCGATGCCAAGTTGATCAGTACTACGAGGACGAAGCCGCATTCATCGACCACCTGAAGGCGTCAGCGGCAGGTCTGCGCGATGCTCTCGACGGCACCAAGGAAGATTTTCGTTACTGGATCTACAACGACATCGAGAGCCCTGAAGTGAAAGAGATCATCCCGAAGATTGCAACCCTCGATCTGCTCGTCGTCGGCTCAGCATCCATGGGGTACAAGCGAGAAGCCAGTGGAGGCCCCGTTACTTGGATCGGGGCCCGCTAAAACCAACGGTCTTCCCATTTGACACTCTAGAGAGGTTGACCACCTCGTGACGAGAGTCCCCCTGATACAGCCTGATACGGCTGATACGGCTGAACGATCTAAGGAGTTTGCATGTCCCAGGCCCACACATTCGAGGGGAAGGTCGCCATCGTGACCGGCGCCGGCAGCGGCCTGGGACGAAGTCATGCGCTTGCACTTGCGCGTCTCGGTGCGACTGTAATACTGAACGACCTCGGCGACCGGCCCGAACCGACAGGGGATGGGACAGGCGCTCGCACTGCGGCCGAGACCCTCAGCGACGAGGGCTATCTTGCCTTTGTTGACGAGGGAGACATCGCAAACGAGGCGTACGCGCGTGGTCTTATTTCGCGCACCGTCGATCGATATGGGCAAGTCGACGTGCTGATCAACAACGCAGGTATCGCGGGTTTTGGAACAGCTCAAGACACAACGACGCACGACCTGCAGAAACTTCTGAACATTCACCTCATGGGCAGTTTCTGGACCATGAACGAGGCCCTCCCCCACATGAGGCGACGTCGGTATGGACGAATCGTCAATACATCCTCGGCTGCCGGAGTCTTCGGCGCGGCTGGGGCCTTCCCGTACGTCGTTGCGAAGGCCGCGATAGTCGGTATGACGAAGGGGGCAGCTGAGGACAACATGGACGTGGACATTCGGGTCAACGCGCTCTGTCCGCTTGCCGCAACGCCGATGTCGCAGACGTGGATGGAGGCTAACCCGACGGTCGATCGTGCACTGCTGCGAACCGAATCAGTCTCACCGTTGGCGCTTTACCTTTCCCATCACGACTGCAGCATTACTGGTTTGGTGCTCAGCGGTGGCATGGGGAAGTGGACCAATTACTTCACGGCCGAAGCGGCAGGAGTCGACTCGAGCGAGAATCTCGACGACGTCTTCATGAGGTTGGACAGACTGCTCGCGCTGGAAGGATTTCATGTCCCTCGGATTCACACCATCCCGGACACCGACAGCTAGTAGACCATCTTCCAAAACTGCTTAAGTTGTGGGGTTCGATCACATTGAGGTGAGTCGCTGCCGCTCAATGAGCGAGGTCTCCGGTATCTGGGTTAGCGACCAAGTAGAATAATGAAAATCGGAGACCGCAGCTTCGCAGCATGCCGGTCCGGATTTGTATACGAACAATGAGCTCGGCCATCGTCATCTCGTGCGCCGCCGCAGCCCGTCTAAGAGGGTGTCTCATGTGGGTAGCTTCTTGAAGCAGGTGAGTGGCGGCGCGGTGGAGGAAGCCGGCGAAATGTTCGCCGTAGCGTTCGTAGCGGATGGTCAAGCGCCGGTAGCCGGTGAGCCAGGCGATAGTGCGTTCGATCTTCCACCGGTACCGGCCGAGGCGATCGTTTCGCTCGATGCCGCGGCGGGCGATCCGCGGGACGATGCCTCGTTCGCGCAGCCACCGTCGGTGAATGTCGTAGTCGTAGCCCTTCCCAGCGACTGCGACACGCACTGCGCGAGTACTTCCCTGCCGCATTGGAGGCATTCGACGACCTCGACGCCGTCGATGCCCTCGAGCTGCTCGGGAAGGCACCGGACCCGGCCGCGGCGACACGACTGACACGGGGACAGATCACGGCGGCGCTGCGAAAAGCCCGCCGCCGCGACATCGAGACCAAGACCGATCGGATCCAGGCAGCCCTGCGCGGCGAACACCTGGGCCGGGCGGCCGTGATCACCACCGCCTACGCGGCCACCACCCGCTCCGCCGTCGCCGTGTTGAGCACTCTCAATCACGAGATCAAGATGTTGTAACGGCAGGTCGATGCCCATTTTGGCCGACACCCGGATGCTGAGATCATCCTGTCCCAGCCCGGGATGGGACCGCTGCTCGGCCCCCGGGTATTCGGTGAGTTCGGCGACGACCCGGAACGGTATGCCACCGCGAAGGCTCGCAAGAACTACGCCGCCAACAGTCCGATCACCCGCGCCTCCGGCAAAAAGAAGGTCATCGCGGCCCGGTTCGTCCACAACGATCGGCTCGTCGATGCGCTGAACTCGCAGGCGTTCTCGGCCCTGCAGGCGTCACCCGGTGCCCGCGCCTACTACGACAAACAACGCGCCCGCGGTCTCGACCCCGGTTCCGCCCTGCGGCAGCTCGCCAACCGGCTCGTCGGCATCCTCCACGGATGCCTCAAGACCCACACCTGCTACGACGAAACGACGGCCTGGGCACATCACGTCGAGAGGGCTGCCGCTTGACACCCAAGCTCCTGGGATGTCTTTTTGCCCGGACGCTTGCCGCATCCAGGATCGCTGCCGTCCAGTCGAGTTCGCCCGCGTTCCCGAGCCGGTCGAGCACCTCACGATGGAGTTTCTCGAACACCCCATCCCGCACCCAGGCACTGAACCGTCGATGCGCGGTCGGCACAGTCACCCCGAAGGAGGGCGGCAGGTGCCGCCACGCACATCCGCTGGTGAGCACGTACACGATCGCGGTGACACCGCCCGGCCATCGGCCGGCGCACTGCCACCTCCCTGCGGCCGGATGACAAAACGGGGAATCAACGGTTCGACTATCTCCCACAACGCATCCGGAACCAACCTCAGTGACAACTCATCTACCACGCGTCACATTATGTCCCACATCACTTCATCCACATGAGACACGCTCTAATACTGCAACGGCACTTACGGAACGTGGCCACGGCGTCGGTAGTGGGAGGTGCGGGCCTGGTGTTGCCGGCGTCGTCGCCAGTGTGACCAGGACCAGATGTGCTCGTCGGGGTGGGCGTGTCGCAGGATCAGATGCACGAGCAGTCGCCGGATCTCGGGTACCGTGTACGCGATCATGCCCTGATCTTCAATCCCGATTCCCCCTTTATCGCTTGGGTTTTCGTCCCGGCGAGCCAGGCGAGGGCCAGCATCGACAAGGTGATGTGCGCGTACCAGGCCCGGTAGGTGCGTACCTGATACTGGTCGAGGCCGGCCTCGTTCTTGGCCTGCTGGAAGCATTCCTCGACCCGCCACCGCGATCCGGCGACGGTGGCGAGCTCGGTGAGCGTGGACCGGCGGGGTCCGGCGCAGATGTAGTACGCGATCTCGGTCGGATCGGAGAGGGATCGGCGGGCGAGGAGCCAGTGCCCGCGCCCGGGAGCCCACGCTATCCGGATCGGCACCCGCACCCACGAATACTCCCGTGGCCCGTGGGCGCCGTCGCCGACGGAGATCCGGCGCCACTGCTTCGGTGGGACCGCGGCGATCATCTCGTCGGCACGGCCGGCGCGCCCGTCGGGAGTGAAGACGTCGTCGTTGCGGCGGGTGGCCAGCACGTACGACACATCGCGCTCTTCGAGCCACACGCGCAGGTACTTCACCTGCCCGTAGGCCTCGTCCGCGGTGAGCCAGGAGAAGGGCACCTTCGCGTCGAGGGCGCGTTCGATCATGTGCTGCGCCAGAACCGGCTTGGTCGCGAACTCGACCTCGTCGCCGATGCCGGCGGCGCGGCACCGGTCCCGGTCGGTGGTCCACGATTCGGGCAGGTACAGCTCCCGATCGATGAGTGCGTGCCCGGCCGCACTCGAGTAGGCGAGGAACACTCCGATCTGACAATTCTCCACCCGACCGGCGGTGCCCGAGTACTGGCGCTGCACCCCTGCCGAGCGGGTGCCCTTCTTCAAGAATCCGGTGTCGTCGACGACCAACACCCCGTCCGTATCGCCGAGGCGTTCGACCACGTAATCACGCACATCGTCACGGACCCCGTCGACGTCCCAGTCCGCCCGCCGCAGCAACCGTTGCATCCCGTCCGGGCTCACCTCACCGGCCCGCTCGGCGAGAGTCCACCCATTCTTGCGTTCCAGACCCGCAACCAAACCCGCCACATACTCACGGACCCGGGACCGCGGCTCCGACCGGGTGAACCGACCGGAGATCCGCTCGTGCAACGCTTCCAACTCGGCAGCAACCATATCGAGGACCACGCAACCAGTATCGCCCACCTGTCAAGCAAGTGCCGTTGCAGTACTAAGGAACTGAGGCAACGGTTGGACGAGCGAATGCAAATACTCCACTACACGGTCCGCGCGCCACAAACGGCCACACTGAATCAGTCGAGCTGTGACTCGATGTCGAGGGCTCCGTCCTCGACCAAGCACGACAGTACAGTCAATGGTTGCCGGTGTTCTCCAAACGCATTTCGCTGAGGGATCAGCCCACCGCGGTTCACGATTTCACACAGGTTACCTGGGACGCGGCTCGCAACTTGGGGCGACCGGAACAATTGCGACCAGACACATCATTCGGACCGATCCACGAACGGCCTCCTCGTGCCGAGATGGACACTCTTCAACCGGTCTGGCGGGGTCCCCATCGAAACCATCGCAGCAGAAACGGACCTGTCGATCGAGCATTCCGATCACGCTGACCGTTACACCCGCCACCCTACCTCGCGCCTCGACCGGCGCTGGACACCCTCGGTGACAAACCTGACCTCATTCTGGAGCAGCCGGATTCGGTACGTAAGGGATGGATCGGCCGAGCACTTCGAGTACACCACGACCCCGTTTTCTTTCACCCGCGTCTCGTCATGCCCTCGAAGTGCTCGACGAGGAGCACAACAGACCGAATGTTCCTCAGCATGTGAATGATTTAACGCGGTGCGGACGTTTGGGCCCAGATTGTCTTCCAGCGTCGTCGGCGCAGAGACCGTCGACGATAAACCGGTGGGTGAAGCCCTTGAGCTCACCTCCATTTGTTGATCGCATCGAGGCGGCCTCGCCACCACTAAGTCTATGTCAGCGCCCGGGTGTTTCCCCGGGGAGCTTCGACGCCGAGATTCGCGAGCTCCTCGTAGTGGGAGTAGGCGAGGTCGGTCGACAGCCGTGGACCGTGACCCGGTCAACTAAACATGCCCTCCAGGACAGTGATTCCGTTGGTCGCAAAAGCAACAAACCGCGAGTGCGAGAATGCCAGCACTGCGCAGAACGGATGCCCATCTCCAACGGTGGCCCGTTCGATCACCAGATAGTCACCCCGGTGCCCACACCGCCGGACGTCTTCCTCGCCGATTCCTCTTGCCCACTGATCTTTTGTTTAGAGCGTGTCTCATGTGGATGAAGTGATGTGTGGGACATAATGTGACGCGTGGTAGATGAGTTGTCACTGAGGCTGGTTCCGGATGCGTTGTGGGAGATGGTCGAACCGTTGATTCCGCGTTTTGTCGCCCGGCCGCAGGGAGGCGGCAGTGCGCCGGCCGATGACCGGGCGGTGTTCACCGCGATCGTGTACGTGCTCACCAGCGGATGTCCGTGGCGGCATCTGCCGCCCTCCTTCGGGGTGACGGTGCCGACCGCGCATCGACGATTCAGCGCCTGGGTACGGGATGGGGTGTTCGAGAAACTCCATCGCGAGGTGCTCGACCGGCTCGGGAGCGCGGGCGAACTCGACTGGACGGCAGCGATCCTGGATGCGGCAAGCGTCCGGGCAAAAAGGGGGGATCGCTGACCGGCCCCAGCCCGGTCGACCACGGCAAGAAGGGATCGAAGATCCACGTCCTGTCCGAAACGAATGGAATCCCACTGGTCGTGGGTGTGACCGGGGCGAACACCCACGACAGCACGATGCTGCAACCATTGGTGGCACGGATTCCGGCAACGAAGTCCAGGCGCGGACCACGCCGGCGCAAACCGGGAAAGCTTCGCGGCGACAAGGGCTACGACTACGACATTCACCGACGGTGGCTGCGCGAACGAGGCATCGTCCCGAGGATCGCCCGCCGCGGCATCGAGCGAAACGATCGCCTCGGCCGGTACCGGTGGAAGATCGAACGCACCATCGCCTGGCTCACCGGCTACCGGCGCACGACCATCCGCTACGAACGCTACGGCGAACACTTCGCCGGCTTCCTCCACCTCGCCGCCGCACTCACCTGCTTCAAGAAACTCCCCACATGAGACACACTCTTAAGGCAACGAGGCGGCGGAAGTTGCGGTCCGACCCGTCATATCCCGCGGCCGGCGATCGGCAGCAACGGTTTGGTCGTGATACACCCACGGGATCGTTCGACACGTTCGACGCGTTCGACGAGAACACGCCCTGCGCAAACCCACCCTATCGAGTACTAGATGATCATGACTCCAGCGAACATGCTGGCGGCCCAAACCAACGAGCCAATGAAACCTACAGCAGCCCGTCATAGCTTCTTCTTCTGCTGCAGGGGTTGGTTTTAAGTAGTCCTGAAAGGTTTACGCATTGTCGTGAACGAGCCCCCGGGAATAGGAAGGGTCTGTCTTGTCACGTGTCCCTCTGTGGAACCCAGGGCCGAGGATTGCGTGCTCACCGCCTACCGGGTCGGTTCGTTCGGTATCACATGTCGCCACGCGCTCAACGATGCGCCAATGACCGTCTCTGCGTTCGAGTCGATCGATATAGCGCAAGTTGAGGACCCAGTCCGTTGCAGGCAGCGCGCCGGCAGGTGCCTTTCGGTGGTAAGCCCGGGAGTAGGACTCCATCCAAGCTGAGTCGCCGTTGACTTCGACGAGTTGGTTACCGATGAAGTGTGTTGTCGAGACGAAAGTAGGCAGTAATTTGGCGGCCCAAGCGATGAACTCGTCGATGGTCCCCCGAAAGGGCCCGTGGTCGTCGACGGCACCCGGGTGGTAGCAAGACCGCACAAGTTCCCAGTCCATGCGATCGATTCCGCGGCAATACCGGAGGTGGACCTCGCGGATTGCGGCCTCGTCGATGATCCGCTGCAGCTGTGATTCCATATCGTTAATCCTCTCGCTGTTAGTCTTCTGCCCTGTCTCCCAGGGAAGGTATGCCGCCGCAGCAGGTATCGGGACTCTAGGAAACCGAGCTGTCCAACCTCACCCCGCCGTGGGCCACGGTGGCGGTGATCATTGCGTTCTGTAGGGGTCGCCACAATCGGATGGTTTACCTTTCGTCTTACTCGAGGCGTCAGACACCCACACGACAGGGGGCCTCACCGCAGCGCGATGGCATTGGCAGGTGTGCCTACGCCACCGGGCAGGTTCAGTGGCACCGAGGCCAGGAAGCACGTGTAGCGCCCATCGCGTGCCGACGCCTCGGCGAGCGCGTCAAGTGCCCAGAACTCACCGATGAGGAAGCCGAGCATCGGGATGAGCCGACTGTGGAGGTCGGGTACCTCGAGATTGCGCGGCAATGCTTCGAGGCCGGGGTTATCTCCGGCCGCAGCTGTGATCCTGTTGTCCCAGAGGAACTCGGCCATCTCCTCGGCGGCGGCTAGGCCGGCACTGGTGACTTTGTCCCGAAGTGCGCCCCGGTCTGTCACAGGTGCGGCTAGGTACGCCCCCATGTATCCCGTGCGCACCAGAAGGATGTCGCCGTCGGACAGGACAACTCGCTCGGCGTCCAGGACTTTCTTGATCATCTTGACATCGATACGGTGCGGTACAAAAGGATCGTAGTCTTCGATGCCGCCAAATCGTGGGATATCGAGGAGAACTCCGCGTCCGACGATCCCCTGTTGGGCCCACGCTTCCACGCCCAACCGGGAGCCGCCGGCACCGGCCTCCTCCTCGGAGACACCGTTGTAGAAGCCGACATCGGGGTCCTTTCGGTGCCGCAAGCCATCCCATTGGCTCGAGGCCTGTGGGAAAAAATTGTCCATGACATCGTCGAGCACCAGCTCGCTATGACGAAAGATTCGGTGCTGCATCGGGTTCCGTCCGAAGTACGGCGGGGTTGGAAGGTCGAGGGGCAGTGACAAGTTGACCCGTTCGCCGGTCTGAATCTCGCGGGTCGCGGCCCTGACCGCGACAGGAGAGAGGAAGTTGGCGGTGCCGAGGTCGTCCTCGGAGCCGAATACCCCCCACGCCGAACGTCGACCGTTCTCGATCCTTTCGAGCTCCCTATACTTCGGGTACATCGTCATTTTCTGACTCCTTCCTCGTTACTCACAATGCGGGACCGCCACGGTAGCTGTGCCCCGTCGCGGATCCGACGCCGAACCGCGTGGTCGGATGGCCCGAAAGCATCCTCGAACAGGTCGGTTCGCTTGCCACGGGTGCGTGCTATCGGTTCACAACCCAGTGATTCACCCCGCGTCATTGGATTTGGCGTGCGATGCCAGCCCATGCCTTCTCGCGAAGTAGGTGTTTCTGGATCTTACCGGTGGAGGTTTTGGGAAGCTCGCCGAAACTCACCATCTTGGGTGCCTTGAACCGGGCGAGTCGACTTCGCACGTGCTCGACGATCTCTTCCGCGGTCGTCGAGGCGCCCTCTTGTAGCGTGATGTACGCGGCCGGGACCTCGCCCCATCGCTCGTCCGGCATTGCGATCACCGCAGCCTCCAGCACCGCCGGGTGGTCTAGAATTGCCTGCTCGACCTCGACTGACGCGATGTTCTCTCCGCCTGAGATGATCACGTCCTTGGCCCGGTCTCGTAGCTCGATGTACCCATCGCGATGCACGACGCCGAGGTCACCGGTCCGAAACCACCCATCCGGCACCGCGTTCAGCGTGGCCTCCGGATCGTGCAAGTAGCCCAGCATGAGGTTGTTGCCGCGCAGGGCGATTTGCCCCGTCGTGGTGCCGTCGGCTGGTACGTCGGAGCCGTCCTCGGCGATTACCCGCACGGTACAGGAGATCATGTTCCCGACGCCCTGGCGGGCCTTGAGCCGGGATTGGGCGTCCAGGTCGAGATCGTCCCACTCTGGGCGCCAGTCGCACAACATGGCCGGTCCATAGGTCTCGGTGAGCCCGTACAGATGGGTCACCTCGAATCCGAGTTTCGCCATTCGCCGCAAGATGGCCGGTGACGGCGGCGCTCCTCCTGTCGTGATCCGTACAGGGCGTCCCTTCGGTAGTGGCGTTGCGTCCTTCGCGTGCGCGATCATCGCCAGGACCGTCGGTGCTCCGCTCAGGTGTGTCACGCCCTCCTCGCGGACTAGACGCCATATTTCGGTCGGGTCAACCTTGGGCAGGCAGATATGCGTTGCGGCCGCCGCGGTCACCGCCCATGGGAAGCACCAGCCGTTGCAGTGGAACATCGGCAGCGTCCACAGGTACATCGAGGAGGGTGACAACCCGGTATGGCCCACCATTGCCAACGACTGCAGCGATGCGCCCCTGTGGTGGTACATCACGCCCTTGGGCCGTCCTGTGGTGCCGGACGTGTAGTTGATCGACAGCAGTGAGCGTTCATCCGACGGGGTACGGTGCTCTGATTGTGCCCCGGCGAGCAGGTCTTCATACTCCTGCCCGGCTCGGATCCGCACGGGCGGTTCCGACAGCTCGGCAAACACGGCGCCGACGAGGTCGTCGAACATCGGGTCGTGCACGAGCACTCCAGCGTTCGAGTGCTGCAGAATGTAAGCGACCTCTCCCGCGGAGAGCCGAGTGTTGATCGAGACGAGCGGTACTCCTGCCCATGGCACTCCGAAATTCGCCTCCAGAAGTACATGTGTGTTCGGAGCGAGCACCGCGACCGGCCTGCGGTGCGCCAACGGGGCCAATGCCCCGGCCAGCCGCATGCATCGTTCCCTCAGCTCCGTGTAGGTCCATCGGGAGTGACCGTCCACCACACCGACCCGGTCGCCATGTGCGGCGGCCGCCCGGTCCAGATACGCCGTCGGGGTCAACGGCTCGAATGAAACCGAGCCGTTGGCGCTCTGTCCGTTCGGCATGTGCTTCTCCTTTTCGTCCATACGGAATGAACCCGCGCGCAGTGACAGCTGGGCACACCTCGAACACTCGACTTCCGTGGCCGCAACGTAATTGGCGATCATGAACGGCTGCTCGGGGGAATAACCAGGACCTCCTCGACGACGACGTCGTCGACTCCGAGCAGTCCGATGAAGTGGTCACATCGCTGCCTCCGTGCAACCTCCCCGGCGGGCACCGCAGGCCACGTAACCGCAAAGGGCGTCGCCGGCGACGACCAGGGCGCCCCGGCGACCACCCACTCGGCCGTGCCACTCGATGGCCATCCCACGGTAGTCGTCCCATCCGAGGTGACGAAGCAGATGTATCGGCCGTCGTCGAGCAGTAATGGGTTCGCGATGTGCGGGAAGATTGTGTGACGGCCAGGCTGAACCGGGGAAACGGCAGTGCCGATATCGAGAGGGCAGGGCGAAATTGCTCGCTCACCAGTCCGGATCTCGCGGACTGCGGAGGTGACGGCATCGGGCGACAAAAGTGGTCCCGAGATCGTCGTCGGCGCCGCCCCTCCCGCCGAACGACTGCCGTTGTCGATCGTCTCGAGCTCGCTGTGTTGCGGTCAGCCGGACATGGTGTGTCGGTTCCTCTCTGGCCATTCAGCAGCGCAGCGCTGCCACGACCCAGTTACCGCCCGCGGGCAACCCGCACCCGGGAAGAAGGGAACAGGCTCCGCGTCGTCACTCGAACGGCACGTCCAGACCGACGAATCGTTCCTTCCGCCACTGGATCGCGGCGGTGACACCCTGCTCGTGTCGGATGTTGGATTCGACTTCGTCACCTGCGACGAGATGGGCGAGGATATCCGCCTCCTTGCCGTAGAACCAAGCCTCGCGCAAACCGGCGAGATCGTAGGCGTGCCTGGTCGCGATTTTGCCGAGCTTCAGCGACTCCATCGGCATCCGCGATATGATCGTACCCAGCCGCTCTGCCTCGTTGAGCAGGTTCTCCTGTGAGACGATACGGTTGATCATTCGCAGCCGGAGCGCTTCGGCGGCGTGGACTGTCCCGCCTGTCAGGTAGATCTCGTGGGCGGCCTTCCAGCCGGCCGTATACACCAGCATCTGCGACATGAATACGCCGGTTGCGCGCAGCACGCTGTAGTCGAAAACTGCATCCGGCGTGGCCAGCGTGATGTCGCACAGCAGGGCGAGCTCGGCACCACCGGCCGCTGCTGTGCCGTGTACCGCCGCGATCAGCGGCTTGGGGTAGTCCTTGAGCGGCCAATACCAGTGATCGAAGATGAAGTCCAGGTAGGCGCGCGACTGGTCCTCACTCCAGGGCCGGGGTCCGCTGCCGAGTTCCTTGTGCGCCAATAGATCGTGTCCGGAGCAGAAGTGTGGGCCTGCGCCGCTGATCACGACCGCGTGGACATCGGCGTCGTACTTGGTCTCCTCCAGGAAGTGCCGCATCTCGCGCATCATCTGCGCGGAAATCGCGTTTCGTTTTTCGGGGCGATTCATGGTCACCCAGGCGATTCCTTCACGGACCTCGACGGCCAGTGCTGTGTACTCCATGTGTTGTTGCCTTTCGTCGCGCGTTCAATTGCGCTATTCGGATTCGCCTTGGATTTTCAGTGCATGTTGGAACAGTTCGTCCCCGATCCGGCCGTAGGTGACCATGCCGTTGCACAGCAGGATCATCACCATGGCTTCGCGGATCTGTTGGAGCGTTACGCCCGCACGCAGCGCGGCCTCGATGTGGTTCTTGCCGCCGCTGGGGTTCTCCCGCCAGATGTCGATGATGACGAAGATCAGTTCTTTCATGGCGAGGCTGAGGCCGTCGGGATTGTCCTGCAGCACATCGTCGCGTGCCTGCGTGTAGTGCTGGAAGTAGCTTGGGCTGAGCTGCTTCACGGAGTCGATGATCGGCGGTACCTTGCCCAGAAATGTGTTCCAGTGCTTATCCAGCTGCTTTTCTGTTACGGCGTCCACGTCAGTCCTTCCAGATGAAATAATTGATGTTGCTGCTCACCGCGTCCTACTCATCCGATCAGGACATCCACGGCACAGGCCCGAGCGCCGTCGATCATGAGAGGGTTCACCTCGATCTCGGTGATCCCCGGCTCGGCGTCGTATGCAGCGACCAGTGCGTCGACGGCCGACAGCAGCGCGCGGAGGTTCAACGGCGGCAGGTTGCGGTATCCGGTGAAAAGTGGATACCGCCGCAATGTGCGGACCGCTGCCTCGATCTCCCCCGGCGCGCACGGAAGGGGGAGGAAAACCATGTCCTTGTCCAGCTCCGCCGTGACCCCACCCGACCCGATCGTCAGCACCGGCCCGAACTCCGGATCGGTGACGATACCGATGAGGAACTCCTCGCCCACGTTCTGTTGCTGGACGAGTACGTACCCGGTACCGCCCCGGATGTGCTCGGAAAACCTTGTGTCGAGGGTGGCGTAAGCGGCCTGCAGTTCGACGGCGTTGCGGATTCCGACGATCACGCCGCCGAGCTGGGTACGGTGCGCAACCGCGTCGGACTCAATTTTCGCGACGACCGGGTATCCGATCCGGTCACCGATCGCGACTGCCGCCTCCGCCGAGTGCGCAGCGGCCTGTTGTGGGAGGACCATGCCGTGCAGAGCGAGCAAATCGAACGCATCTTCAGGGAGCTTCTGCTCCGGCTGGCGTGCTGCGATCGGCTTGCCGGTGCTCAGCGTCGACGACGCACGCCGTGCGGCGAGGGCTGCCAGTGCAGCGACGGCTCGTGGTGGCTGCGCGATGACTGCCGCGCCCGCCCGGCGAAGGCGGGTCTCGAGCTCGTCGGGCAGACGGATTTCCGACGCCATGTAGGCGATGACGACGGTGACGCCCTGCGCGGTCCACGTCGGTAGCACACGCAGAATCTCTTCGCCGATGTCCGGGAAATCGTTGGCCAGTGGGGTCAGTATCAGCAGCAACACGTCTGGCCGTGCCGCCGATTCAACGACCGACGTCAGGTAGGCCAACTTGGTCGTGTCGGGCTGCTGGGCGATGGGTCCGATATCGACAGGATTGCCCGAGAGCTCCGGAAGCCCCGACAATTTCACGGTGACCGGCACGAGTTCCAGGGATGTGCCGGCCGCCATGTCGGCGACCAGTGCACCCATCCCGCCGCTGGCGGTCATGACCACAGTTCTCATCGTCCGTCCCTCCCGGCGACGGCGGCAAGTTCGGCGAGCCGAACCTCCGCGATGTCAACAAGCTCGTCGAGCGATGCTGCTGGTAGCAAACCAAATTCATTCGCCACCGCCTCCCACATCTGGCCGTCGCCGGCGATCTTCCCCGTGTGGGAACGGGAGGCTGCTGCCCCGGCAGCCGATCGTCCAGACTTCGTGACGATCACGGTTTTGTCGAGTTCACGTGCACGGCGCCCGACTTCGCGTGCGGTCTCGGGGTTCTTGAAGGCCTCGACGTAGCCGAGTAGCACCCGGGTCTCTGATTGCTCGAGCACAGCGAGTGCGAGTTCGCCCCACTCCAGGTCGAGTTCGTTACCTGAGGTGACCGCGTAGCCGATGCCGAGCCCGCGGCACGCGCAGGTCTGCAGCACGACGTTGGTCAGGGCCCCGCTCTGCGCCACCACCGCCAACGGCCCCGGCGACAGCGGCATCTGTCCGATCACCGTCGAAAAGGTCAGCGGAACATTGTCGATATTGTTCAGCGCACCGATGCAGTTCGGCCCCAGCAGTCGTAGCCCCGACCCCGTGCAGATCCTGCGGACCTCGTCGTCGAGCACCGAATTGCCAGCCTCTCCGAACCCGCTCGCGACGCTGATCGCAAACGGCACCCCGGCCTTGGCGCACTCCAATAAAGTGGCCGGCACCAGGGCCGCATTGACAAGGATTAGCGCCACGTCCGGCACGAACGGAATGTCGGTGATCGTCGGGTAAGTCGGCACTCCCATCGTCTCGGTCCTGCGTGGGTTGACCGCCGCGAGCCGACCCGTGAACCCGGCGTCGAGCAGATATCGGAGGGGCCGCGACGCATAGCTTGCGGGATCGGAGGAAGCACCTACGACGGCGACCGCGGACGGCCGCAGCAATGCGGTAAGTGGATCGGCAGCCATCAACGTTCCGCCCTCCGGGGCTCGAGTGACAGACCCGCGAACCTGCCCTCGGCCCGCCAGTTCTCCAACATGTCGTAGAACTCGAGCGCCGATCCGCCGAAGTTCGCGTCGGTCTCCGGCAGGTCCTCCGGTCGACCCTCGTTGTTGAAGAAGCCCGGAATACATGCCTGTAGGAGCTCGAGGCGTTGCCGGGAGTACGGGTCGTTACGTGCCGAGCGCGTCTTTATCGTCTGCACCCAGCCTGCCTCCGCGTCGGACTCGACGTCGAATACCTCTACTTCGTTGTCGATGCAGTGCGCAATGACAAAGGCGACATGCCGGGCGAATTCGCCCAGTGCGGTGGGGAAGTTGATCGTCAACGGGGCGAACTGGGAATTGACCCCGGGACTGAACGCCAGGTTCGGGAAACCACTGGTCATCATGCCGTGCAGCGACGACATGCCGTCCGCCCACTTCACGGTCAAACTGACCCCATCTCGGCCGACGACGTCGAATCCAGCACGGCGAGTGCGGGCCGAGTTGATATCGAAGCCGGTGGCGAAGATCAGGCAGTCAAGCGGGTATTCGGCGCCATTGACGACAAGTCCGTCCGGCGTGATTCGCTCGATTTCAGCGCCTTTCGTATCCACCAGCGAGACGTTCGGGCGTTCAAACGTCTGGAGGTACTCGTCATGAAAGCCGGGCCGCTTGCAAAAGTAGTAGTAATAGCCCTTCAGGCTTTCGGCCGTGGCCGGATCACTCACGATCGAGTCGATCCGGGCGCGAACTTCCTCGCCCAGTTCCAGGTCCGCGACCTCGGTGCGCGCCGCCCGCTCCGCGGGAGAAAGGCCGACAAAGTCCGGATTGCACATCAGCTTTTTGAAGGCGTACGTCCAACCGTCGTCGACGAGATCTTCCAGCCCTGCAACACCCGAGATGAGCGCGGTGAAGTTGTGGATACGACGCTGCTGCCAGCCGGGTTCCAACGACGCCACCCACGACGGGTCCGTTGGCCGGTTGTTGCGAGGGGCCACGGTGGACGGTGTCCGCTGGAACACGTACACCTGCTTCGCCGACCGACCGAGATGAGGCACGATCTGCACCGCAGTAGCGCCTGTGCCGATGATTCCGACCGACTTGTCCGCCAACCCGCTCAAGTCACCCTCGGCGCTACCCTTCGTGTACTCGTAGTCCCACCGGCTACTGTGAAAGGCATGGCCACGAAAGGTCTCGATCCCAGGGATCGCCGGCGGCCGCGGCTTGTCCATCGGACCGTTCGCCATCAGCACGAATCGCGCGCGCATCGCGTCACCACGATCGGTGTGTACCGTCCAGCGTCGCCTCCTTTCATCCCACTCCAACCCCGTCACCTGTGTCTGGAAGCACGTGTCGCGGTATAGGTCGAAGTGGCGTGCGGCCTTCCGGCAGTAGTCCAGAATTTCCGGTTGACGGGTGTACTTTTCGGTCGGGATGTAGCCCGTTTCCTCCAGTAGCGGCAGGTAAATGTATGACTCGACATCGCACTGGGCGCCGGGATAGCGGTTCCAGTACCAGACACCGCCGAAGTCGCCAGCCTTGTCGAGAACTCGGATCGACTGCACGCCGCGCATACGGAGGTGCGCGCCGCTCAGGATTCCGGAAAGCCCACCGCCGATCACGAGCACGTCCACCTCGTCGGTCAGCGGTTCACGGTGGATCGGAGGCATGTGTGGATCAGCCTCGCTGAGGCCGACATCGGCCAACGTTGCCGTACTTTTGCGTGCCTTCGCCCGCCGTTTCGTCATGCGGACGTCGCGCTCGTGACGGTAGCGGGCCCGAAGTTCGTCCAATTCTGCTTCGGATATGCTGAAAGGGGTTGACATTCTCTTTTACCTTTGGTTTCGAAATCAGTGATGAGCCAGGGCCGTCGCGACGCCAGTGGCAAAGTTGTGCGATCTCCGTCGATCGACGGGGCCTGACACCAGGATGTTTCGCTCTTTCTGAGTCCCTGTTCTGGCGATGTGTCGAGCAGCTGCTCGATAGGGGCCAGGAAACATCCCTCCGAGACCCGAGACGTCGACCGCGTTCCTTCCAGCTAGGGTGAACAGCCACAAGGCGGTGGCCGCGTGGATCGCATCGGATATCGCGATCATGACTGGAGTTGCCGATCGACCGAGGGTGGCTCAATACTCTGCCCTGTGATACGCATGTTCCTGCGACGCACGGCGAGTAAGACGATGCCGACAGCAGCGAGGATTGTCGGAATGATCGTCAGGCTGAAGATCGTGGTGGAGGCCAAACCGGCGGCGATGAGGAACCCGCCAACGAGCGGGCCGATGATCGATCCGACTCGGCCGACGCCGTAGGCCCAGCCGAGGCCGGTGGAACGGGCAACCGTCGGGTAGACGTCGGCGCCGACCGCGCTGATCCCGGTCTGTCCACCGGATATGCCGAAGCCGACAACGAACAGCGCAATCAGCATGAGGGCGGTGTTGCCGATCGCCGTCGCGGTGGCGGCGATGGACACCGCAGCGATGAGGTAGCTGGCGGCAAGGATGCCGGTGGCAGATCGTCGGTAGTCCGCAATCAGACCTATAGTAACGCCACCCACAACCCCACCAAAGTTGTACAGCGATGTCGCCACTAGGGCAAGGGACGCGCTGAGGCCGGCCGCGGTGAAGAGCGACGGCATCCAGTTCAGCAGGAAGTATGCGACGAACAGGTTCATGCCGAAGACAATCCAGAGCAGAATCGTCACCACCGACCGATGTTCGGTGAACAACGTCCGCACCGGGGAGCGACGAATAGCCTTTTCCGGCAGGACGAACGCGCTCTTCGTCGCGTCTGCCTGAACCGCCGGGGCAAGCCTCCCGAGAATCTTGGCTGCTCGCTCATTCTGTCCGGTCACCGCGAGGAAGCGGATCGACTCCGGAAGCGCTCGCCAGGCAATTAACAAGATGATCAAGGTCAGGACTCCACCGGCGGCAAATACAGTGCGCCAACCGTAATGGGGTATCAGGTAGGCCGCCAGAAAGCCGCCCACCATGCCACCGAGGGACATCGACGACACCACAACGGTGACGACGGTGGAGCGACGACGAGCTGGGGCGTACTCGGACGCCAGTGCGATCAGGTTCGGTGTGAGTCCGCCGAGGCCGATGCCACACACAAAGCGGAGCGCTAGGAGGGTCTCGACATTGGGGGCGATGGTCTGAAGTAAGGTGAAGACCGCGACCCCCACAGTACACAGCAGAATGACCTTGCGACGCCCGATCCGATCGGCGATCGGACCGAAAGCCATTCCTCCCAACATCATGCCGACGAGTCCCGCGGAGAAAACCAGGCCGAACGCCGAGACCGGGAGCCCCCAATCCTTGGCGATGGCCGGTGCGGCGAAGCCGATCGACTGAACGTCGAAGCCGTCCAGGATTGCGATCGCGATGCAGATTGCGAGCGTACGTTTCTGCAAGCGAGAGAACGGTGCACCATCGACTACGGCCTCGACGTCGACGCGTAGGGGAGGTTTCATGAAATCCTCTTTCTCATAAGCGTTTTGGATCCGGGCTGACGACCATCCCGTTCCGCGGATGGGCGGCGATCCGGGCAGGTCCGGACCGGGAGAAGGTGCCGTCGTTGTGACATGCGTTCGCCGCACGGCACCCCGAGCCCACCCTTCCGACAGGAGAGATCATTGATCAGATTGATCCTCAGAACGGGGCGAGCGCTGTGTATCTAGAGCACCTCGGAGAACTTCTCCTCGAGGCTCTGCGGACAGATCAGCGCACGGATGTGGCTATCAAACCCGGGCGCAGCCATGCCCTCGCGGAGATGGTCGATCAACGCACCGATGTGCAGCGGCGGCCAGCCCTCGTAGTCGTGAACGAGCCAGGTGCCCATCTCGGTTATCCAGTACTTCTGCAGGACCGGTATCAGGCGACCGGCCTCGATGTGCGGGCGGATGTAGTGCTCGGTGAAATACACGATTCCGAGGTCATTCAATGCCGCGTGCAGCAGGCCGGGTATGTGGCCGTGCACTCGAGAGCGACCCGAGACGAGAATCGGCCGCTCCTCGTCGCCGTCCCGGATCATCCAGAACGGTGCGTCGGCCATCACGCAGTCGTGCTGTTTGAGGTCCTCGGGCGTACGCGGGGTGCCGTGCCGGGCGAGGTAATTGGGTGTGGCTGCCATGCAGAAGGATCGGGTGTGCAGCAATTCCGAGTGCAGCGACTTCTCCGGACCCCCTCCGCTGAGCAACGCGAGGTCGACACCTTGCGATCGAATGTCAATGTCGCGCACGAAAACTGACAGATCGACGCTGACCTCTGGATGCTGCGCTAGGTACTGCGGAATGAGGTACGCCGCGACATCCGACGCGAAGCCCTTTATGGCCGCAACCTTGATGTGTCCTTGCGGGACTGCTTTTTCTCCCTGACCCGCAGCATGCGCCAGCTGAAGACTCGCGACGGCCTGCCGGCATCCATTGAGATATTCCTCTCCCGCCCTCGTCAGCCCGACGCTACGCGTGGTGCGATTGAGCAGCTTGAAACCGAGCCTCTGCTCGAGCTGAGCGATCCGCCGGCTCACGATCGCGACCGAGACTTCGAGATGTCGGGCAGCTCGGGTAAAGCTCCCCTGGTCGACAACAGCGAGGAATTCTTCGATGCCGTCCCAACGAGTGACCACCGCGACTCCTCCATGGTCTCGATCGCGCTGCAAGCCTGGGCCGCGCGAGCATCTGTTGACGCCTTCAAGGGTCATCAACTTTGAAGTATGTTGCCTATCACACTAGTCGACTATCTCCTCCACGGCAATAGTCGCGCCAATGACCCGCAACTTATGCAAAAATGCGTGGACAGCCCCTCCTTGCGACTCCGGTTGCACCCCGCCCGATCACCTGCTCGGCCTTGAGGTTGGCAGCGTGATCCACACAGTCCTAGCCGGTCAGCAGGGTCCGTCCCGAACATCGACGGACACCGCCGGACCGTTTGAAGGCTTCCAGTTCGAGCAGCTACTTCACCTGCAGCATTGGCCGGGCAGACGGGCCGCCGTTCCGCGGGACCCGGGTTTACTGGCGTGCCCAGCTTCTCGCGCCGCGAGCGCGCTCGGGCGCCTCATGAGATTCCTCGGATCGTTTATGACTCGTGGGGGGTCAGAGGGTTCGTCGTCGACGGCACCCAGTTGGCCGAGCAAATGGTCACCACCGTGCGCACTGGGGAGAGCGCTCATTTGCCGGACGATGATCGGCAACGGATGGGCATTCTGATCAAGACCAGCGCCGATACCGGCCCGAGAGCCGGCGATGAGGATCGATGAACACCGCCGGAGGGTCCCGGCACCCAAGGGCAGCGGTGCTGATTCCACATCCACACCAATCCTTATGCTGCGCTACCGAAGTACGCGTATGCGAACGGATGGCGCCGTGGCTTGGAACGGAGTTGCCACCGCAAGGGCAGCGTTTACGTTCGGTCAACTCGATAAGCGCAAGCGCAAGCGCCGCAGGGCCGTCGAGCGTTCGTCGTCGCGGTCGGGGATCGAGCAGTGGCGCGGCAGCGGCGCCGGTACTACTAGCTCGCCTCGACCTACTGGACCGGAGCGATATTCTCCGAGGCAGGCTGCCCAGACACTCCACCATGGAGTGCTTTCGTCCCCATCAGACGAGAACCGACCTGTCGATCACATCGGCGACCACAGTTGCCGACGGCCAATTGAGCAATATATGTATTCGCAATCGACCCCGAGGAGTTACGTCACATCCAGCCGGCTTTCGAGCCGGAAGGGCCGGATTGTTGCGCAATGCGTCCGCGGAGGGCAGGGCTATTGTGCGCTAGTTCACAATGCTCTACAGTCGACCTCACCGCAGACCCGCGTGAATTACTGGAAGTTTCGACTTTCCCATTCGCGTCGCAATGCGCCACGGTGCCAAGGCATGCGGTCGTTCGCATGTTCACCCTCCATGCTGTCGCGCCCAATCCTCCCCCGCGGACCGATCGGCTCCCCGACTGACAGGTCCGAGCCCGGTGAGCGCGCTACCTGCCAGAACTTCGAAGGAAGAGAACCTATGAGAACGCGAGCCGCCATCCTCACCACGGCGCCCGGTAAGTACGAAACCACAGAGGTAGACCTCGATGCGCCCCGTCAGAACGAGATCACGGTCGAACTGGTCGCGTCTGGTCTGTGCCACTCCGACGACCACTACTCGACCGGCGACATCCTCGCAGGCAACTACCCGCTGTGCGGCGGGCACGAGGGTTCAGGCGTCGTGGTCGACGTCGGCCCGCATACCCCGGGTTGGCAAGTCGGTGATCATGTCGTGTTTTCCTTCGTTCCCTCCTGCGGCAAGTGCCGTTGGTGCGCCGAGGGCAAGCAGAATCTCTGCGATATCGCCGCCAACATGTTGATCGGGGCGCGATTCGACGATCCGACGAGCTTCCGTATGGCTCTTAACGGCGCACCGGTCGGACAGGTCTGTGGTGTCGGAAGTTTCAGCCAGTACACCACTGTCAGCGTCGATTCGGCGGTCAAGGTGGACAAGGAGATTCCGCTCGCCATGTTGTCGCTCGTGGGGTGTGGTGTGGCCACAGGCTGGGGATCCTCGGTCCACGCCGCCGGAGCCCGCCCTAACCACACAGTCGTCGTGATGGGAATCGGAGGCATCGGCGCCAGTGCACTGCAGGGCGCGGCGCATGTGGGAGCCCGCGACATCATCGCCGTGGACCCGGTCGCGTTCAAGCGCACAGCTGCGCTGGAGCTGGGGGCCACTCACGCGGTCGAGACGATCGAGGAAGCGACAGATTTGGCGAGGTCCATGACCAACGGCCAGGGCGCCGACTCGGTCGTGGTATCGGTCGGCGTCACCACCGGCGAGCACGTCGGCCAGGCGATGAACGCGATCCGCAAGGCGGGCACAGTCGTCGTCACCGGCGCCGGCCCGGTGAAGGTCTCCGACGTCCCCATCAACCTGATCGACCTCACGATGTCCCAAAAACGCATCGTCGGAGCGCTCTTCGGGATGTCGAGTCCTCGCGAAGCAATTCCCAGGCTGGCAAGTCTTTACAAGGCGGGCCGCCTCAAGCTCGACGAGATGGTTACCAAGGAGTACACGCTCGACGAGGTCGCTCAAGGCTATGAGGACATGCACGCCGGAACGATCATCCGCGGGATGGTGTCGTTCCGTTGATCGGAAAGCTCGGCAGCGACTCCTCTGGGACGTCTGGAGACCGTTGCCCACCCATCATCACTCAGGAGGAAGCATGACCACATCCGTTACCGACGTCGCGGAGGTCTTCGTCGGCGGACATTGGCGGCCGACGACCGGCGAAGGCTTCGATATCATCTCCCCGGCCAACGAGGAAGTAGTTGCCCGTGCGGTGCTCCCGACCCAGGCCGACGCCGACACCGCATTGACTTTGGCCCGTGAGGCGTTCGACGACGGACGCTGGTCGCGGCTCAGCATCGACGAGCGTGCCGACAAGGTGGCGGCGTTTTGCGCAGCGTTCGAGAGGCGTAGGAGCGATTTCGACAGCGCATGGGTCATCGAGTCTGGCCCGACACTCGAGCACGCTGACCTGCTCAGCGGTGCGGTTGTCGCCATGTGGCAGGACCAGGTCGCGCACGCTCGCGCAATACCGTTACAGGAGCGCCGGGCACTGCCGGACGGCGAGGTCCTGATCCGCCGCGAGCCGGCTGGGGTGGCGGTGGTCGTCACCACCTGGAACGGCCCCGCCCTCTATTTTGCGATGAAGGTGGTTCCTGCCCTGCTGGCAGGCTGCACCGTTGTGGTCAAGTCGGCGGTGCAGTCACAGCTCACCAGTCGGATCCTCGCGGAGTGCGCGGACGAGGCTGGGTTCCCGGAGGGAGTGCTCAGTGTCCTGGCGGCACCGACTCCGATCAGCGAGTACCTCGTTGCTGATCCACGGGTAGATCATGTGAGTCTGACCGGCTCAATTCCGGCTGGTCGAAGCGTGATGGCGGCGTGTGCATCCAACTTGACCGACCTGACCCTGGAGTTGGGCGGCAAGTCTCCGGCGATCCTGATCGGCGACGTCCCGTTGGAACGCGTTCTGCCCTCGCTGATTCCGGGTTTCATCGCCTACCAGGGCCAGATCTGCGCTGCCCTCACCCGTGTTCTGGTGCCCGAGCACCGTCGGGACGAAATCGTCGATGCGCTGGTCGAGCAGCTTGCGGGCCTGCAGATCGGCGACCCCACCGAAGCCGGCACCGTGATCGGCCCACTGGCATCGGCCCACCAGTTCGAACGCGTTCGCGGCTACATCCAAAAGGGGATAGATGAGGGAGCAACGTTGGTCCTCGGTGGGCTGGAGCGTCCGCGATCACCCGGTTTCTACCTGGCGCCCACGGTCTTCGCCGACGTGACACCGGAGATGACGATTGCTCGGGAGGAGATCTTCGGTCCCGTGCTCAGCGTCATGACCTACCGAGACCTCGATGACGCGCTTGCTATCGCGAACGGCACCGAGTACGGGTTGGCCGGATCGGTCTACGCGGACGATGACGAGACGGCACTCGCGGTGGCAAGCAGGCTCGAGTCCGGCGCCGTCGCTGTCAACACAGCACGTCCGTCGTTGTTCGCCCCCTTCGGCGGCCGTCGAAACTCCGGCTTCGGCCGCGAGAACGGGCCCGAAGGAATCGCGGAGTTCCTCCGTATCAAGTCCGTCATGTTGAGCTGAGCACAGCGCTTCTGCAGCCAAGTTCGGACGCACCGACGGGCGCTGCCGGGTAACTCCCCGGGCACGGGAATTAATTCGAACAGCTATCGAAGAATCTCGTCGCGGCTTGCGCCTCCGCGAACAAGATCAGCACGATTGCGGTCGACCCGCTGATGGTCGACAACCTCAGGCGTATTCGGTCGCCGGGTCGATCGCCGAATGAGTTCCGTGCAGCCGTTTTGCGTGATGCACTAGAACAGCTGCAAGTCAACATTTCGCCGCAGATCATCGACAAGCGCGAAGGAGTGCAGATGGCACTGGATGAGGCAACAACGCAGTTTCTCGCCACGATGGCTGAATCAGGCACCAAGCCAATAGAAGATATGACCCCGCAGGAGGCCCGCGCGCTCGGGAAGGTGTTACGGGACATGTACGGCCCCGGCCCTGCCGTCGCCAGTAGCACCGACTATCAAGTTGCCACCCCGGACGGGGGGAATATCGGCGTTCGCGTTCTCGCAGTCGAGGCTCCCCGCGGCGCCATCGTCTACTACCACGGCGGGGGGTGGGTGATGGGGACTCTCGATGAGTTCGACACCCTCTGCCGTCATCTGGCGACCCGGACCGGTTGCACGGTCGCAATGGTCGACTACCGACTCGCGCCCGAGTACCGCTACCCCACCGCCGCGGAGGACGCCTGGACTGCGTTGCGCTGGGTCGCCGATCAGCGGCTCGGCGAGGGGCCGCTGATCGTGGCCGGAGACTCGGCGGGCGGCAACCTTGCGGCGGTCACCGCGCAACGCGCGAAAATCGAAGGAGGGCCCCAGATTGCGATGCAGGTTCTCGTGTACCCAGTTACGGATTGCGATCTGGACAATTCGTCCTACGCCGACCCCGCGAATCAACTGATGGTGAGTCGCGCCTCGATGATCTGGTTTTGGGCGCACTACGCGGATCCGAACGACCGCACCAACCCCGATGCCTCGCCGATACGTGCCGCGGATCTGTCCGGTTTGCCTCCCGCTGTCGTCGTCACCGCCGAGCACGACCCGCTATTGGACGAGGGAGAGGCCTACGCGCAGAAACTCCGCGCCGCAGGTGTAACAGTCGAGTCGCGCCGGTTCAGGGGTCAGATGCACGGTTTCTTCACCATGGTCAACGTCCTTCCCGGCCATCAGGACGGTCTCGACTATGTGGTCGAAAACATTGAGCGTGTCATTGCCGGCGGTTAGGCCCGGCTTGTCCGCTTCCTCGATATGTAAGAACACTGCAGGAGAGAGCAACACGAATGAGCACACATCAGTCGGTCGACGCAGTCGTTGTCGGAGCCGGATTCGCGGGGCTCTACCAAATTTACCGGTTCCGTGAATGTGGACTTTCGGTCAGGGGATTCGAAGCCGCCTCAGGGGTTGGGGGAACATGGTGGTGGAACCGCTATCCCGGTGCACGGTGCGATGTCGAAAGCATGGACTATTCCTACGGGTTCTCGGCCGACCTCGATCAAGACTGGACCTGGTCTGAGAAGTACGCGACCCAGCCGGAGATTCTCCGCTACCTTGAACACGTCGCCGAGCGGCTCGACCTCGAACGGCACATCACGTTCGGCACCAGGGTCGAGAGCGCCATCTACGATTCCGATCGCTGCCGCTGGACGATCAGCGCGAGCAACGGTGAGACGGTCGAGGCGCGCTGGGTAGTGATGGCGACCGGGTGCCTGTCGGTCTCCAAGGCACCGGAAATCCCCGGTGCCGATCGCTTCACCGGGCCGATCTACCACACCGGGGACTGGCCTCACGAAGGGATGGACTTCGCCGGGAAACGGATCGCGGTGATCGGTACGGGCTCCTCGGGTATCCAGTCGATCCCGATCCTCGCCGAGCAGGCAGCCCACACAACTGTGTTCCAGCGGACTCCCACCTTCAGCATGCCTGCCGGCAACCGACCGCTCACGGACGTCGAGATCAACGCGCGCAAGGCTGAGTACCCCGACTACCGGCGCCGGCAGAAGGAATCGTCCTTCGGCGTCCCGGTCGCGCCCCCCACGCAGTCCGCGCTCGAAGTTTGCGAGGCCGATCGATTGTCCACGTACCAGGCTGCTTGGGACAGCGGCCGTCTCACGGGGCTGCTCGGTGCCTACACGGATCTCTTGGTGGACAAGGCGGCTAACGACACGGCAGCTGAGTTCGTCCGCTCGAAGATCCGAGACATCGTCGACGAACCGGAGGTCGCTGCGCTGCTGTCCTCACACAACTACCCGTTCGGCAGCAAACGACCGTGCCTGGACTCGGGCTACTACCAGACCTTCAACAAGGACAACGTCGACATAATCGACCTGCGAAGTACACCGCTGATCGAGATAACAGAGACGGGCATCCGCACCTCGCGCCAGGAGTACGCGTTCGATGCGATCGTCTTCGCCACAGGGTTCGATGCAATGACGGGCGCGTTGGCCAGAATCAATATTCGCGGTGAGGGCGGGATGTCGCTGGCCGACAAATGGTCCGAAGGTCCACGATCCTACCTCGGCCTGGCCGTCGCCGGGTTCCCCAATCTGTTTACAGTGACGGGCCCGTCAAGCCCATCGGTGCTGTCGAACATGGTCGTATCCATCGAGCAACACGTCGACTGGATAACCGAGTGCGTACAATGGATCCGCGAAAAGGGCGCCGACGCCATCGACGCAACCGAATCCGCCGAGTCCGACTGGATCCAACACGTCGAGATGGTTGGTAACTCAACCCTTTACCCGGTTGCCGACTCTTGGTATGTCGGAGCCAACGTCCCCGGGAAGCCCCGCATATTGATGGCCTACGTCGGCGGAGTTGGGGAATACCGGAAGATTTGCGACGACGTTGCCCGCCGGGATTACACAGGATTCACAACGAAAGCCGCCCGGGTGTAAACGTCTCCCCAGCGGTGTTTTGCGAGCCGCGCTGCCCTGAATCCTCCGGGGACTCCCCACCGACGCTTCGACTGTGCGTCGATCCAATCGTGGTGGCGCGGCGATCGCCGGCCGCGTCACCGCCCACGCTGCCCGGTCCCTGATCTCGGGAAGCCATCTCGAGATCAGCTCGCGCCAGAGTGCCTCGTCGAGCTTCCTGCCCGCGTTGGCGCCAACCCCGCCGGCAACGCGGGTGCGTCGCACCCCGAAGCTGCGCGAATGCACGCACAAGAAACTGCGGAAATGTATCTGATTAGGAATCCCTACTGACACGGAGTTTGGTCACCAGACGCACCACCGACATGGATCTGGAAGCCGACACGGAAACGCGGAACTGTTCTCGTCGACCATGTCAGTTACACAACGTCGTGACCAAGATTCTCACAAAGCCCTGTTGCCAGCAACCTAAAGACGTTTCGGGCAATAGGGTCTGTTGTTGCACGGGATTCACAATGCGCTGCTGGATCATTGATGAATGGCAGGTAAGGAATCCGGTTCGGGCGAGGGCTCGGAGGCCCGGAAAGTCAAGCGGCGCGGCGGTCGTCGGGATCTCGAGGCGTTGCGTGACCGGCGGACGCGGGCGGCGGAGATGTTCGCTGCGGGACGGCGGCAGGTCGATGTCGCGGCCGAGTTGGAGGTGTCCCCGCAGACTGCGTCACGCTGGTATCGACAGTGGACCGAAGGGGGCAACGAGGCGTTGGAAGGTGCCGGTCGCGCTGAACTCCGACCCCGCTTCGATGACGGCCAGATCGAGGTGATCCGAGAGGAGCTGCTCAAAGGACCCCAAGCGAATGGCTTCACGACCGGGGTGTGGACCCTGGGTCGGGTTGCGATCGTGATCGAGCGGCTCACCGGCGTGACCTACGGACCCACTCAGACGTGGACGATCCTGCGGACCCGACTGGGCTGGAGTCGGCAGCGGCCCGCACGGCGGGCGGTCGAACGCGACGAGGACGCTATCGTCGCTTGGCGCGAGAACGAGTGGCCGCGGATAAAAAAATAGCGCGGCGCCGAGGTGCGTGGATCTGCTTCCAGGACGAAAGTGGTGTGTCGCTGCTCCCGGTGGTCCGCACAACCTGGGCGCCAAAGGCGTGACACCCGTTCTACATCACCGATTCTCTCGGAAGCGAATGTCCATGGCCGGAGTCCTGGCCTATCGGCCCGACCGCAGCGAAAGCGCGTTCGTGTTCTCCATGACTGGCTCGTACAACACCGACAAGCTGATTGTCACCGGATCCGGAGGCCGACTCGGCCGGGCGTATGTCCACGGGCTCGCCCCGGCCGGTGCTGCGGTCGTCGTCAACGACCTCGATGGGGACGTCGCCAAGGACACCGTCGAGAGCATTGTGTCGAGGGGCGGGCGCGCCGTCGCCGAGGTTGCCCGGTAGGCACATCCGATGTGGCGGACGCGTTGGCTCAGCGGGCAGTATCCGAATTCGAGCGACTCGACGTCGTGGTCACCAACGCCGGGGCGATCCGAGACAAGACGCTGCGCAACACCACTGACGAGGGTTTCGAACTTGTCGTGGGTAGCCACCTTCGCGGCACGTTTACTGTGGGCGGGCTGCCGTTGATCAGTTCCGGCAGCAGGGCGAGGGTGGGCGAGGTTGATCCTCGTCGGTTCGTCTGCCGGCCAGCGGGCCAGCTTCGGCCAAACCGCGTACTCGGCGTCCAAGGGGGCCATCGTGGCGATGATGCGTACTTCGGCTGCCGAATGCAGGAAGCTCGACGTGACCGTCAACGCGATCATTCCCACCGCCATGGTCGACCATCCCGGGTCCGCAACGATACGTCACAGAAAACCCGATTCCGAAGAATGCCCCGTGTTGGACTAAAGGCACAGTGAAGATCTATAGTGTACCTGTGAACGATACAATGTAGGCATCTCGATGTGATCGATGGTCGATCTCACGAATCGCTCCGTGTGTCGGCGCCGCCATCCCACTATTCCCACCGCCCTGACTCGCATGGTCGCCACCATCCCCGGTCTCGGCGAACTCGTAGAGAAGGCAGTAGCGGGCGAGTCGATTCCGAAGAATGCACGCCGTGTTGGACTCGGCACACCGGACGATGTCTCCCCGCTAGTGGTGTACCTGGCGTCGAAGGCATCAGTTGCATGTGACCGGGCAGGCCATCGCGGTCGGTGGTGATCGGATCGCCCGGTGGCGGGCGATCTCCACGACACCGCCTCCGGTGCGGGCGACGATCACCAATTCATCGCCGATGACCCGGCACCACACCTTCGCCCCTTGGTGCCCGTCCGGCGTCGAGTACCGCACGTTGCCTCAGATGATGGTCTGATCGAAGCCGACGAGACGCTCGCCGCCGAGGGCAAGCAGATGCGGATCATCCGGCAACACGTGCAGGTGGCCGAGTTCGGTGGCCAACCGTGTGGCCGGGGCCGCTCCGACCGCGCGGTGCGGGCGGGCGTTGACCTTCTCGCACCACCGATCGCACGCGTCGGCGAGCTCGGCGAAACTCGGGTAGTCGCCCAGCAGGTTCGCATCGGTCGGCACCAGATCGGCCTTCGCGATCTTGACCGTGTGCTCGGCGCCGCCCTTCGATTCCGGGTCGAACGGATCACACGTGTGCACGACGCAGCCGTAATGCCTTCCTAGGGAGACGATGTCGGGGTGGCGAACGGGAACTCCGGCGATCCGGTCCATCGTGACGGTTCGGGGATTGTCGGTCAGCAGATACGTCGGTGCCCCACCGATCCGGCGCAGCATGGTGTCCAGGCAGGCGATCAACGTCGGGAGCTGCTGGTCCCACGCCGGCACCACCACCTTCGAACCTCGACCACGACAACCATGCGCAGAACAGTTGAGTCCGCCGGCCACCGACCCGTCGGGCCCTCACCCCAATCGAACTGCAACCACATTCCCGGCTCCGGATCCAGGGCCGATACTTTCGGCGGTGCCCGGCCCGGTAGGTCGCCTTGAGCTCGGCGACCGCGCGACGGGTGGTGCGGTCGGTGCGGTCGGTGCCGTCGAAGCCCATCGCGGTGAGCCGTTCGTGCACCACATCCGCCCTGATCCGGCCCTGTGAGGCATCCACCAGCTCCTCGACCTTCCCGAGGAACGGGTCGATCGACCGCGCACGACGCGCGCGGCCGGCCGGGTCACGGCCGGCGTCGCGGAGCTCGACATACCGGGCCACCGTCTTCTCGTCACACCCGACCAGCTGCGCCGCCGAATGCGCACACCGGGTCAGGTCATAGGCTTCCAAGATTTCCATCACTTCCCTGGCACACTTGGTCATGGGGTTCCTTCGGTCGGTTGGTTTGCGCGGCAAACCAGGCCAACTCGGACGAAGGAACCCCGCCCGGTATTTACGCCAGCGTGTCAATCAGCGCGTCGTGACCACCGACCCGGAATCCTCGTGTCCACCGATCCCGAGAAACCGTGTCCGCCCAATTCTGACCTGTCCGTCGGCAATCCAGAACCGCGGCGCACAGGTGAGAGCCGCCTCTCCGGCCGAGGCGGAGACCACCGAGATATGTATCGCCATCGAAGGGCTCTGTGGTGCAGAGGCTACCGAGAACATCACCAACGCCGAGATTGCAGAAATCGCTGCTCCGCGCGGAGCTGATCACCGCGGCCGAAACCACAGATGCCTTCGCATGCCCGCGGCTGGACCACATGCTGCACAATCTGATTCGTGTTCTTAGTGGTCTGATCCGTTAATTCGTCGGGGGTTGTTGGAAGCCTGTGGGGTCGGCGAGGTAGAGCCCGCATGCGGTGTCGAGAGCATCTTCCGGTGTGCCGGCGAAGTCGCCGTTGGGCAGGATCGAATCCTGGTATTTGCCGCTGAGGGCGAGGTGGATCGCGAATCCCCACGAGCGGGCCGATCCGCCGTAACGCAGCCGCATCAACGGGATGATGGTCCCGTCGGGGAGGGTGGCGTCGACGTAGGCGAACGAGCCACGGAACCGGGCGTCGACGTCTCGCAGCTGCGGCCAGCGGGCGCGGGCGTGATCGAACAAGCGAAGACGCAGGGAGTTCTTCGTCGATTCCGGTGGTGTGGGCACGGGTTTCATCGTGCCCGACGACACCCGTGTCGGTCATCTGGCACGCGGACCTCGCGCGTGAGTGTGGAGGCATGTGTGACGACTGTGAACTAGTGGTGCCGTCGTGGTGATGGTCAGCCCGTACCGGATCGTGTTGGACGAGCGGGAACGCAGCGAGCTCGAGCGGCGGGTGCGGGCCGGCAACACCCCGCAGAAGGCGGCGCTGCGGGCGTTGATCGTGTTGATGGCTTCCGACGGCGCGTCTAACGCGGCTATCGCCGACGAGCTCGGCATCTGCGTCGATGCCGCCCGCAAGTGGCGCGCTCGGTTCTGCGCCAAGGGCATCAAGGGATTGGTGGATGCCTCCCGGTCGGGGCGTCCGCCGGTATCACGCCCACCGAGGTCGCGCAGGTCAAGGCGTGGGCGTGTCAGCTTCCCGCCGAGTACGAGCTGCCTCTGTCTCGGTGGAGCGCCCCGGAGTTGGCTCGGCAGTTGGTGATCGACGGCATCAGCGCGTCGGTTACGACGGTCCGCCGCTGGCTCGCGCAGGACGCCCTCAAGCCCTGGCAGTACCAGTCGTGGATCTTTGTCCGGGACCCGCAGTTCGAAGCGAAGGCCGCCGTCGTCCTCGATCTCTACGCCCGAAGGTTCGATGGAGTCGCGTGGAGGCGGATGAGTACGTGATCTCTGCGGATGAGAAACCGTCCATCCAGGCCCGCCGGCGCTGCCATCGAACGCAGCCGGCGGGCGCAGGACGGCCGATGCGCGTCAATCACGATTACCGCCGCGGTGGGGCCCCTCGCGTATCTGGCGGCCTACGATGTGCATCAAGCGAAGGTGTTCGGCCGATGCGAGCAGACCTCGATGCCGTCGAGCAACGTCTGCTCGCCTTCGAGGACCGCTACGACGCCACCGCTTCGCCGTTCAGGTGGCGTTACACCGCCACCGACCTACACCGACACCTCGAACGACTCGACCACCACGACCGAATCCTACAAGCGGCATGACCCCCGACGAACTAACGGATCCGACCACTTAGAGCGCCGGGTGGCCCCGGGGAATCTCGCCCCGGGGCTCCCACAGAACGGAGCGTGACAGTCTCCCGTCACTCCGCTCTTCTCATCCAGTCCGTCAGAACTCGGTCATCCACTTCCAGTGGGCGAACAGGCCCGGCTGGCGTTGCAGCAGGCCCTTCCACCATCGCTGGGCTTTCTTGAACGATCTGAGCCGTTTGAATCTCCGTCGCGCCCATCGCACCAGATAGGTGTTGATGCGTCGCAGGATGGCGTGGATCTCGGTCCGGTAGAACCGGCCGTAGTAGTTCATCCAGCCGCGAACGACCGGGTTGATCCACCGCGCCAACTCTTCCAAGTCGGTCGTGGTGCGTAGATGCAGCCGCCAGGACCTAACCACCGCGCCCATATTCTTGCGGGCATCGATGCTGGCCGCGGGCAGGAACGCCGAGAACATGCTCGCCTGGTCCCGCGTCGGGGCCTTCCTGGCTCGGAACGTGTACCCGAGGAACGTGAACGAGGTGTTCTCATAATCGAGGCGCCTCTTACGGTCCTTGCAGTACACTATCTTCGTTTTGGTCGGATGCAGTTGCAGCCCGACCTGCTCCATCCGCGTTTCCAACGCGGCCAGCACTTTTCGCGCCTGCCGCTCGGTCACGCAATGCACCACCCCGTCATTAGCTTATGCCGACCACCGGATTATGCCGACCGTGGCGTGACGGTGCTGGTCAGCGGGGCTGAGTCGGCGGTGTGGTCGGCATAATCCGGTGGTCGGTTTCGGGGTCAAAGTCCGTCGAGGAATGCGAGTAGCGTCAGGTGCTCGGTATCGACCGGGACTTGTGTTGTGGGGCTGGACGCGTGCGAGGGCTTGCTCCTTGATGGTCATGTCGGCGTGTAAGGTAGGCCTGGGTGGATCCAGGGTCTTCGTGGCCGAGCCAGAGCGCGATCACCGAGGTGTCCACCCCTGCGTGCAGCAAAGCCATTGCCGCCGAGTGCCGCAGCGTATGCGGTGTGATGTTCTTGCCGGTGAGGGTTGGACAGTTCTTCACGGCTCGGGAGGCGTGTTTGGTGACCAGCTTCTGGACTGCGTCCGATGAGAGCCGCCCGCCGACTCGGGTCGCGAACAATGGGTCACCCGGCCCACCGCCGCACTCGGTGAGCCAAACCCGCAGTGTGGCAACGGTTTGTTTGGTCAGGGGTGTGGCTCGGTCCTTGCGGCCCTTGCCGTGGCAGCGGACGTGCGCCCCGGTTCCGAGTTCGACATCGCCGATTGTGAGGCCCGTCAGCTCACTCAGGCGGAGCCCGGTTTGGCAGGCGAGCAGCAGCAGCGCGTGGTCGCGGCGCCCGAGCCCGGTGTTGCGGTCAGGCGCGGCCAGCAGGGCGTCGATCTCGTCGGCGGTCAGGAAGCAGACCACGGGGCGATCGCAACGTTTGGGTGGGATGGCCAGCACCTTGCTGATTTGCTCGGCGTGCTCGGGTGCGTGCAACGCGGCGTATCGGAACAGGGAACGGATCGCGGCCAAGCGCGCGTTGCGGGTTGAGACCGTGTTGGTGCGCCCGGACTCGATATGGGTCAGAAAGGCCGTGACCAATTCCGCGTTCACCTCGGCGATATCGAGGCCGCTCGGGGGATGCCCCGTCTTCTCGTACGCGAACGTCAGCAGCAGGCGGCATGTGTCGCGGTAGGCGGCAATCGTGTTCGGGCCGGCCTGGCGCTGCCGGAGCAGTTTGTCGGTGAAGAATCCCTGCAGGATCGGGGCCAGCGGGCTCATACCGGCACCCCGAACGCATTCTCGAGCCGGGATGCCGCCAACGCCAGCAATTCCGGGACGGCGTGAAGATACCAGTTATTCCGACATAAGTCCGCGTAGCGTTCGAACTCAACGGTCGGGAACTCTCGTTCCAACCAGGAGTCGAACGCATAGTGCATGAACAGGTTCGCCAAAACTGGCGAGATTGCCGACCCCTGCGGGGTCCCGCGATCACGCTCGACGACCCTGCCCTCAGGCGTTCGGATCGGGGCAGCCAGCCACCGCCGCACATACAGCACAATCCAGCGCTGCTCGTGGGTGACGTTGGCTTCCACCGCCTTGACCATCAGGTCCCAGGCGACACTGTCGAAGAACTTACGGACATCAAGATCGATGACCCAGGACTTCGACCAGCACCTTTCCCGGCACCTGGCCACCGCATCCAGCGCGCCACGCCCCGGCCGATACCCGTAGGAGTCATCGTGAAAGATCGACTCCGTGCGGGGCTCGAGCGTCAACGCCGCCACCGTCTGCGCCACCCGATCACCGATAGTAGGCACACCTAAAATTCGCGTCCCACCAGCGGCTTTCGGTATTTCCACCGCCCGCACCGGAGGTGGGAAAAACGTCCCCGACGACATCCGATTCCAGATCTTGAAGAGATTGTTCTCCAAATCGGCCTCGAACTCCTCGATCGACACTCCATCCACCCCGGCAGCACCCTTGTTCGCCTTGACCTGCTTCCACGCTTTCCACACCAGACGCTTGGAGATATCGAACGGTTTCCCGCTCGGACCTGACATGTTCACTCGTCTCCTCCCGGGCCTCGCCCGGTTGCTCGAACAACCACATCCAGATGAGCCGGCCCCTTCGCTCCACCCCCATTACAGGGGTTTCACCGCTACTACGAGCCGGTCCGCCGGCGCGCGCCGCGACGGTACTCAGCACCTCCGGTTTCAGCCGTTCGGTGTGCTCCCTCTCGCCCACCACCCCACCGGGATGGCCGACAGTGTCGACACGCGCCTTCCCACGTTCCGCACAGCAGCCGCAGACCGGACTCACGCCACCTGCACGCCGGACACCGCCTGGCCAATAAACGGGCACCCGCCAGACTCATCCCGAGATTGCATTGAGACCCCGGTTTCGATGTCATTTCCTAAATCTCGACGCTTCAGCAGTGGTTCACTCGCGTTCGTCTTCCCGGTCCCCACCTGACGACTCTCTCGCCGCCTTTTCCTCGACGCTCACCACGACAGTCTTCAACTAACGCAGCTCGAGGTGGTTTGACGCCTTCCCCCGCAGGACGACGCCGAAGGGCCACAAACCTTCATCTCCTGTGCAGCAAGCACTTCCAAGCCAGCCGCCTCCTACATGACGACTCCTTTCCGCGCCGTGGCGCAACAATACCGTTCAGTTAGCGGTTGCATAGTTTATGATGAGGCGTGCCTCGGAGTGGATGGGTGAAGCCGGTCTCGGATCGGCGGTTGTCGGATGTGGTGTCGGTGGGGTTGTTGACCAGGGTGTTCCCCGCGTCCCTGGTTGATGAGGTGATCGCGGAATGCGGTCGGACCGAGCAGCGCAGTAGGTCGTTGACCGCTCGGGTGACGGCGTATTTCGCGATCGGGATGGCATTGAATTCGGAAGGCTCCTACGAGGAGGTCTTCGAGCAGCTCACCGACGGTTTGTCATGGTCGTCGGGATGGTCGCAGTCCTGGTCGCCGCCGACGAAATCGGCCATCTTCCAGGCCCGTTCACGGCTGGGGCACGAACCGGTGCGGGAGCTGTTCCGCCGTGTCGCACGACCGCTCGCCGACGCGGATACACCCGGATCCTGGCTCGCCGGGCGCCGGCTGGTGGCCCTCGACGGGACCTGCCTCGACCTGCCCGACACCCCGGTCAACGCCGAGCATTTCGGGCGGCCCGGATCGAGTCACGGCGAGAAGGCCGCGTTCCCGCAGGCACGATTGGTGGCCCTCGCCGAATGCGGCACCCACGCGGTCTTCGACGCCGCGATCGGGCCTTGCCGCACCTCCGAGCGGGAGCTCGCGCACGACCTGTTCGACACACTAGAACCGGAAATGCTGCTGCTCGCCGACCGCGGCCTGTACGGATTCGACATGTGGACCCGGGCCGCCGCCACCGGCGCCGACCTGCTGTGGAGAGTCACATCGGCCCTCTCACCCCGGCACCTCGAAACCCTCGACGACGGATCCTGGCTGGCGCACATCGTCCCCACCTCCGGGAAGAATCGGCGGCAGCGAACACCACTGACGGTGCGCGTGATCGACTACACCCTCGACGACGGGCGGGACAACCCCGAGCAGTACCGGCTGCTGACCACCATCCTCGACCCCGCCGACGCATCCGCGGAAGAACTCGCCCTCGCCTACGCCCAACGCTGGGAGATCGAGAACACCTTCGACGAACTCAAAACCCACCAACGCGGACCACGAGCAGTCCTACGGTCGAAATCCCCACCGCTGGTCCAGCAGGAAATCTGGGGGCACCTGTGCTGCCACTACGCCATCCGCACCCTGATGCGCGACGCCGCGACCGCCGGCAGTCACGACCGAAGACCGGATCTCCTTCGTCACCGCCTGCGGATCACCCGAAGATCCCTGTCCCACAGCTCTTTTTCCCCCTCATAACCACCACGCCGCCACCCGATTGTGGAATCAGGGCATCGTCAAACTCCTGCGCCGCATAAACCCAGCCCGCCGCCCCCGATCAAACCCCCGCGTCGTCAAACGCAAAATCCTCAAATGGGCAGCCAAACGCGCACACCACCAACACCATCCACAACCCACCCAACCGCCGAAATGCACCATCCTCGTTCACTAACTGAACGGTATTGCACTTAGAGCGTAATGGTTGTTAGCCGGCGAATGTCGCTGTCGTGACCACTGCACCGCCCGTGCGATCCCTGATACGACCGCGGGCCACCAGATGAGTCCACGTGCGCGTCACGACCCGCCAGCACTCGGGTATGAAGTTCGACACCATGACGAGTGCTCAGCTGAGGCGTTCTAGCACCATGGCCATACCCATGCCGCCGCCGACACATATGGTCTCGACACCGAACGACTTGTCGTGCGCCTTCAGGTTGTTCAGCAACGTCGTCGTAATCTGGGCACCCGTCATACCGAGCGGGTGGCCGCGGCGATGGCGCCACCGGAGACATTGAGCTTGTCGTGGTCGATACCGAGGTCCCCAGCCGAACCGAGAACCTGCACGGCGAACGCCTCGTTGATCTCGAACAGGTCGATGTCGGAGATCGACATGCCGCGATGGACAGCGCCTTGCGGGTGGCTTCGATCGGTCCCAGGCCGATGATCTCGGGCAAAGTTCCGGTGACGCCGGGAGACGGCCCGCGCCAACAGGGCGAGACCGAGTGCCTTGGCCTTGGTTTCGCTCATGATCACCAGTGCTGCAGCGCCGTCGTTGAGCGGGCACGCGTTGCCGGCGGTGACGGTTCCGTTGGGACGGAACACCGGCTCGAGCTGGCTGATCTTCTCGTACGTGGTGCCGGCGCGCGGACCGTCGTCGGTGGACACCACGGTGCCGTCGGGAAGCGTCACGAGTGATCTCGCGCTCGAAGAAGCCGGACTCGAGTGCTTCCTCGACGCGGTTCTGGCTGCGGACGCCCTAGCTTGAGTTTCCCCGCTATCTGCTCGGTCGGCGTGTCTTTTCCTGTGGTGCTTGCCTTTTAGTCCCGGGGAATATATTACCTAAATATGTCGTCGATCGTGGGGAAACGTCAGGGCGGCAAGACGTACTACTACCTGGTCGAATCCGCACGGGTGGACGGTAAGCCGCGGATCGTCTCGCAGCAGTATTTGGGGAGCGCGGACGAGGTGACGGCGAAGCTGGCGGGGGCCGAGTCGGGGCAGCCGGTCCGCAGTGCGCACAAGAGCTTCGGGGATGTGGCGGCGGTGTGGTCGATCCTCGAACGCCTCGGTGTCGCTGAGGTCATCGACGCGGTCGTGCCGCGTCGGTCGGATGCGGCGGTGTCGGTGGGCACCTACATGACGTTGGCCACCGTCAACCGGGTGGTGGCACCACGGTCGAAGGCCGCGTTCGCGCAGTGGTGGGCGGGCACCGCGGGGTCCCGGTGGGTCAAGGCTCCGGCCGCCGCGCTCGATCACCGCCGGTTCTGGAAGGCGATGGACCGACTCGGCGAGGACGAGCTCCGCCGGGTCGAGACCGAACTGGGTCGGCGGATGGTCACCGAGTTCGGGCTGGACCTGTCCGGGCTGGCATTGGACATGACGAACTTCGCCACCTTCATCGACTCGGCCAACGAGGCGGCGCCGATCGCGCAACGCGGCAAGGCGAAACAGAAACGGGTTGACCTGCGGCTGGTCGGGCTGGCGTTGGTGATCACCCGCGACGGCGGCATCCCGATCGTGGCGCACCCCTACCCCGGGGACCGACCCGACGTCACCCAGTTCCCCGACGTCCTCGACGCCCTGGTGGCGCGCTACCGGGACCTGACCAGCTCTATCGAGTCGCTGACCGTGGTCTACGACGCCGGCCAGAACTCCGCCGCCAACCACGCCCACGTCGAGGAGTCGGGGATCGGGTTCGTCGGCTCCCTGCCCCCGAGCGATCATCCCACCCTGCTGGCGATCGGCAGGTCCCGCTACACCAGCGTCGACGAGGACCGGTATCCCGGCCTGCGATGTGTCGACACCGAGGTCAGTGCGCTGGGGGTGACCCGCCGGGCGGTGTTGACACACTCGCCGAACCTGCACGCCAAACAGTCCCGTGGATTCGACCAGACCCTGGCCAAGACCCGCCGACAACTCGCCGAACTGCAGGCCACCCTCGCGGGCGGGCGCACCCGCCGCGACAAGGCAGCCGTGCAGGCCGAGATCGACCGGATCTGCCGACCCCGCTGGGTGCGTGAGGTGCTCACCACCACCCTGACCGGGGAGACTCCGGCGATGCTGCGCCTGTCCTGGCGAACCGACACCAAGGCCCGGAAGCGACTGGAACAGCGGATCTTCGGCAAACGGATCCTGTTCACCAACCGAGACCACTGGAGTACCGCGGAGGTGGTGGCCGCCTACCGGTCCCAGTCCGAGGTCGAGTCCGGCTTCCGGCAACTCAAGGACACCCACGTCGTCTCGTTCTCCCCGATGCATCACTGGACCGACTCGAAGATCCGCGTCCACGTCTTCTACTGCGTCCTGGCCCTGGCCGTCGCACACCTGATGCGCCGCCAGGCCGCACACGCCGGCCTGCACCTGTCCGTGCGCGCCCTGCTCGCCGAACTCGCCGACATCGAGGAAACCGTGCTGCTCTACCACCACGGCGGCAAGGGACGCCCCCGCGCCCGCCGCATGCTCACCGACATGACCGACACCCAGCACCGCCTCTACGATCTGTTCACCCTCGACCGCTACGCCCCCACCCGATGAGCGCAGCCAGTTAGGTAATACACCCACACCACCCCAAAATGCCCACTGGCCAGCGCAAATACCACACAACCCCGAGCTAGCGGGGAAACTCCGGCTAGTGGTCCTGCTCCTCGCGGCCGATGCCGGACAGAAGCGCCACGTTCTCGGCGGTCTGGCCCATCGCGATGTACACGTCGAGACGCTCGCCGATCTCACGAGGATCGGTCCACGTGTCGGCCCTCTTCCTGCGCCTTTTTGGTGCGGACCTTCGCGTCGGCGAAGAGCGGATTGTGGCTCTGCGGCAGCCAATCGGAGTTGCCGTGCACAAAGCTCGAAACGCTCTCGACTCCGGCGGAGATTAAGGCGTCACCCTCGCTCGCCTTGATCGCGTGCAGAGCCATGCGGGTTGTCTGCGGCGACGAGGAACAGTAACGGGCGATGGTGGTACAGGGAGACGAGTAGCCGAGGAGAACAGCGACGATGCGGGCGAGGTTGTCGCCCTGCATACCGTCGGGCTGACCGCAGCCGAGAGCTGATCGTCGATGTCGAGGGGTTCGACGATCTCGGGCACTTTCGCCAACGCCGCTGCCAGCATCTGCACGGTCAGGTCGTTCGGACGGATGTCCTCGAGCGACCCTTCATCGCGCGGCCGATCGGTGAGCGGGCGGTACTGACGATCACTGCTCTGGCATGTAGAGACTTTCGTTCGGTGCGTGGGTCAAATTCAGGTGTTGCGTTACGCGATTGAGTTCCGGGTGTCGACGTTGTGGGCGCCTACTGCCGGGCCACCGGCTGCGGGGCTCTGGTGCGTCTGGCGTGAGGAGACAGCGCGGGGAACGAGCGTCACGGCTGCGACACCGATGATGGCCGGGAGTGCGAAGGCGAGGAACTGCAGGTTCAGTGGTGCACCGGATGCAATGTACACGCCGTCGTAGAGTGGGCCGAGCACACCGCCGACCCTGCCGACTGCCAGCGCAAGTCCCAAACCTGTTGCGCGGCAGTAAGTCGGATAGTAGCTACCGACGTAAGCGAGGAGTATCTGCGATCCTTGTGTTCCGAACCCGGCCAGGGCGACGAGCAGGTACACCACAATTGTCGGCGGTGCCAGGCTCAGTGTCACGAGCGAGAGCGCCGCGGACCCCATCGCCACCATGCTCATGGACTTGAGCCCGAATCTGTCGGCGAGAATCGATGCGCCCAGTGAGCCGATCACGGCACCGGCGTTGAGGACGAGGACGAAGCTCAACGCAGAGGTCAACGGGTAGCCGGCGGTATGCAACAACTCCGGAAGCCAGGACGAGACACCGAAGAACACCATCAGAGAGCAGAAGGTGGCGGTCCAGAAAAGAATGGTTGCTCGCCATGTGGACCGGCCGAACAGGGCGACCGCTTTGGATTCGGTTGCCTTGGCTCCGTCGCCGGGGGTCGATACCGGTTCGACGCGGAAACGCCGTTCGATTGTCGCCGCTTCGTCGTGGCGTCCTCTGGTGCGGAGGAACGCCGGCGATTCAGGGAGTTTCTTGATCAGGATGGGGACGACGACGAGCACGGGAGGGAATCCGGCGACGAACATTCCGCGGAATCCATAGCTCGGGACCAGCCAGGGGGAGCAATCCGCTGGCCATGCCGCCGAAACCGACGCCGACGAAGCTGATGGCCGCCGACCTGGCACGCCTGTTGGGCGGGGAGAACTCCAGCAGGATGGCCATTGCAGTGGGCATCAGGGCTCCGGCGCCGAGGCCGACTACGAACCGGCCGATGCCGAATATTTCGGGTGAGGTGGCGAACGCGCACAGGCCCATCGCCACGGAGAAGAGGACGACGCTGCAGATGATGGTTCGACGTCGGCCCCACCGGTCCCCCATCGAGGCTGCGAGCAGCGCTCCTGCTCCCATGCCGAACACGGCGGCAGAGCCGAGGAAGCCGACTGCGGTGGGGTCGAGTCCCCATGGTTCGTACGTCAATAGCGACGGGCACGATGGTGCCTTACATGACAAGGTCGTAGCCCTCCAGGCAGAGGACAGTGAAGGCCAATGCAAGTAGCAGTGGCGAGGTTCTGGGAACTTCGGCGGGGGTAACTGGGGTCTGATCCACGAGGGGTCCTTAGGTCGTAGCGCGTCGAACACGTGTGGCTGCGGCTGCTGCTGTTGAAACGATGGGGCACACACCGCGTGCGCCTGTAATTCGTTGACGCGGAGGGCCCAGATAGCTGAATTCGGTCAGCCGTGCAGAATGCTGTCTACCGATGGGTCGAGATTGTGTTTATGCGGCCGATAAGCTTATTGACTCGTTACCCTGTTACTGCGCGATCGCTCGTATTCGATAGGAACGTGGATTCAGTCGGACAGGGAGCGCCGCAATTGTGCGATATCGTTCTCGAGTCGGGCGACCAGATCCAAGGGTGTTTCAGGACCTGCCGCCGGGCCATCGGTACGGCGCAGCATGGATACCGCGCTGTCCGAAATTTGTTCGGCGATAGGTGAAATCGGATGGTTGTCCGCTGGCTCGAACCACCACGCGACCCAATTACACATGCCGAGGACCGACAGCGCTGCCACGCGTTCATCGACGGGTTTGAACTCTCCCTCGGCGATTCCTTGCGCGATGACCGATCGTACGATGGCCAGCGCTTCGCGCCTGCCGTGCAAGTATTCTTCTGTCAGTTCATCGGGCAGCGACGATGACGATCGGTCGAGTAGACGGAATTCGCGTGGTTTCTTTGCTCGGTCGGTAACGATTACTGTCACGACCCTCGACAGTTTATCTGTCGCGGTCGCGTCTTCATCCATTTCGATGAACCGCATTTGCTCGACCAAGTTCGTCGTCATATGTGCGACGAGCTTGGCGAGGATGTCTTCTTTGCTGGACATGTAGTAGTACAGCGATTGTCGGCTCATTCCGACCGAGTCGGCGATCTCTTGCGGCGTGGTTCCGGCGTAACCCTTCTCTGCGAACAAGGCCGAGGCGTGCGCGAGGATCTCGCTCTCCACCAGATCGCGCCGTGCAGAACGGCGCGATTGTCCGGTGTGTTCGTCAGCAGTCACATCGCCAATCCTATCGACCGGATTGGTACTGGAGTCGGCAGGTCTACCGTCGCGGTTCGCGCGTTCCGCGCGGCGGGTCGTCATGACGCCGTGTTCCTGACGTACATCTCGCACCGCAAACTGAATACCGTCTCCTCGCCCGCGGTGAGCTGCCCTGCGATGCAGACGAGGGATCGACCTGGCTTGTCGTGGCGAATGTCGACCACTGTCACCGAGCCGTGCAGTTCCATGCCGCCGCGGACTGGGCGGGGCAGTTCGATGTCGGAGATGCGCCGGCCAGCGATGACGGCCCACGAGGAGTAGATCGCGCTCGCGGCCAACCGCTGGAAGATGGCGAATGTGTGTACTCCGCTGGCGATGATTCCACCGAAGTACCCCTCGCGAGCTACCTCGGGATCGCAGTGGAAAGGTTGCGGATCCCAGTGGTTGGAGAAGTCGATGATGTCGGACTCCGTCACCGCAAACAACCCGAGATCGTATCTCTGGCCGATCTCGAGATCGTCCGCGGCGAGGGTGGCAGTACTTGCTGCGCTGTCGGATCGCATCTCAGAACTTATCTTTCAACCACGGCTCAATGACGCGCGCCGCGAGTTCATATCCGGTCGGATCGCCTTTGGTCAGAGGCTGACCGAAATGCTGACCGGGTACCGACTCGTACCGTTTGTCCTTCGCTGCCAGCGCATCGAACATGCGACTGACGTCCGATGGGAACGCCGCCTGGTCACCGCTGAAGTCGACATACAGGGTGGGCACGTGGACGCCTGCGGCGCAGCGGACGAAGTCGGCGTTGCTGCTGATGGCGGACCAGGTCGAGAGCCAGGCGTCGGGTGTGGTGAGCCTGCCGAAGCCGACCAGGCCGTAGTTGATCAGGTCAGGGCGGGCACCGAACAACGAACCGTAGGGCCGATCGTTGGGGTCCAACGAAAGGTCGATGCAGCGTGGGTCGGCGTTTGTGCGGTAGGTGGTGATGATGCGTGGGGCGAGCGATCGACGCCGGTCCTCGACCGCTCCTGTGACCGAGAACGAGGCCCGGTGGTCGAGGACTTCTTTGGCCATCTCTCGTGCGCGTGCGTCGATGCGCTCGACGCGGGTGTACTGCGCTTGCCGGTAGTGGTCGAGCCATTCGGCAGAGTAGGTCGACGACTGCGGCGGTGGTGCGAACCCGTTGGCGGGGTCGAACATGTCCAGCTCGGGGATCCGCGACATCGGATCGTCTTCGTCGGCGACCGACGGGTCGATGAGGCTGAGCAGAACCTTGCCTTGACCCGGGTGCGGCGCCATGAAGATCGCGCCGTCTGGCACCGGCATCTGCGCCCCGGATAGCGCCACCCGGCGGCCGGCTGGTGTGCTGTCTATCCGGAATTCCGGTTCGAGCGCTGCCTGTTCGATGTAGAAGGCGTACAGGGTGCCTCCACCCGAGTGGCCGAGTGTGACGATCTTGTCGAAACCGGCCTCGCGCAGGAACGTCATACCTGCAGCCACGTCGAGGATGGCCTGTTCGTGGACGAGATTGATATCGTTGTTGACCGACCGGCTGTCCTGCGTCCACACCGACACCCCAGCCCGCAGCAGCCACGCGACCATAGGGTGGTGGGTCAGTGACTGCCGCGGGTGCATCAGGGTGACCACTGCCGTGGAGCCGCTGATGCGGTGGAGCACGCCGTGCAGTTTGGCGCCGTCGAAGGCCCCCAGCTCATGCACGGTCGTCACAACGTCGCTGGGCATCTCGACGGTAGCGACATCCCGGCCGGCGCCGAGCCTGTCGACGGCGGTATCGGAACTCATGACGTACCGTCCGTCGCGGTCGCGGTCGGCTCGATAATCATTTCGGTCTTGTCCCAGGTGGTGATGCGGGCGCCGGACAGTGCGGCTACCGAGCTGAACCACACCGCGTTGCGGCAACCGGTGGCGTTTCGATCGATGATGATTTTGTCTTCGGCGCTGACCAGCAGGTACGGTCCGCGCCGAGTGATGGTCACATCGGGATTCTTGGCGGCGACTTCGGCGAGCGGGGTGAAGTCCTCTACGTCGAGGACGAACAGTGTGGTCATGCGAACGTCACCTCGGGAGCATCGTCCGCAAACTGCTCGGCAATGAGAACCGCCTTGCGCGCGTAGAACTTCTGCAGTGACGGTGAGTCCTCCTGGGAGACCTGCAGAAGCGCTTCGGCACTGATGCGAGCGTCGACATCGTCTTCGGGGGTGAGGGCGCGCAGGGGCCTGGTGATCTCGATCAAGTAGCCGTTGGGGTCAGTGACGTAGATCGATTCGACCGTCTCGTGCCGGACCTGCAGCTCGCACTTGTAGTCGCTCGCGTCGAGCCTGCTGCGGTACTCCCGGAGGTGGTCCTCGGTATCAACGTGGATGGCTAGATGCCGGGCGCGAGCCAGCAGATCAGCCTTCGCTGCGTCGACGGGCTCGACCGCTTCGGGCTTTTCGAGCCCGAAGTAGTAGAAGAACGCCAAGCGGTCTCCGCTGCCGATGTCGAAGAAGAAGTGCACGAAGTCCGGATGCGCGGACGGGCCCCAGCCCAGCGCACACGTGGCGTGCACGACCGGGAACCCGAGCACGTCCCTATAGAACGCGATCGTGGCTGCCGGATCGAACGTGGGAAATGCTGCGTGGTCGACGCCGCGGACGACGTGGTCTAGCTCAGTCATTGCAACCTCCTGCGCGGAATGACTCCACGATAGCTAATTCTGTCACTACTGTCTATTATTAGTCATAGTCGCAGATTCCTTGACGGGTTCCGGGGTCAAGTGCTGCGCGATCGCGCTCAGACGCTTCTTGTCGAGCTTGCCGACCTGGCTGGCGCGCGGCATTTCGTCGACCCACTCGATGCGTTCGGGCCACTTGTACTTCGCCACGCCGAGCGAGTCGAGGTATTCGCGAATGTCGTGAATGGTCGGCCGCTCACCCTTGGCCGAGTACACGAATGCGCAGGCCCGCTCCCCCAGTCGGTCGTCGGGCATAGCCACGAGCGCCGCCTCGTCGATAGACGGGTGCGAGACGAGCAGAAATTCGACTTCTTCGGCGTTGATCTTCTCGCCGCCGCGGTTGATGAGGTCCTTGATGCGGCCCTCGACGACCAAATTCGGTTCACCGTCGATAATTTGAACCGACGCCAGATCACCCGAGCGGTAGAAGCCGTCACTGGTGAAGGCGCGTTCGTTGTACTCGGGCGAGTCGAAGTATCCGCGGATCGTGTAAGGCCCGCGAGCGCACAGTTCCCCGACCTCACCCGCGGGAACCTCGTCCTCGTAGCCGGGCTGCAGAATGCGCACCTCGTCGTACGGGGAGATCGGCGAGCCGATGGACACCGACCGAACTGCCGCCGAGTCGTCGAGCTTGGTCACCGCGCACAGGCCTTCACCCATCCCGAAGAGCTGACCTGCCCAGATGTTCAGGTTCGTCAGCGCCGCAAAGTGCTCCGCAGGTACCTTCTTGCCGCTGAAGACCACGCGGCGCAGATGCTTGGCCGCCGTCAGTTCCGGATCGATGGCGACGGCGTAGGCGAAGGGGCCGAGCACGATGTCGGACACTTCATGCTTGGCCATCATCGGAATGACCGGAGGCAGGGCGGGAGGTCCGAGAATCGCTGCCGCGCCCACTGCGTGCGGCCCGTGGATTCCGCAGATGATTCCGGCGTTGTGCGAGACCGGCCCGATGTAGGCCACCCGGGCCTTTTCGTCCCAGCCGAGTCTTTCGGCGTAGGCGCGGGCGTTGTACCAGTACTCGGCGTGCAGGCGCGGAATCACCTTGGGCACTCCGGTGGTGCCGCCGGAGAGTTGCAGTACCGATACCGAATCGGGGTCGACCTCGGCTTGAATGGACGCCACCACTGCGCGGGCCTGATCGAGATCGACACCCTCGGCGAGCGAATCGATATCCTGCGCGGACGAACCCGCACCTTCGATCGCGAGGACGTGGCGAACGGATGGCAGTTCCTTCCGCATCTCGAGTGCGAAGGTCACGAGATCGAAGTTGGGGTTCTTTGCGTCGACCAGATGCAGCGCAGGCTGCGTCTGCCGGGCGATGGCGGAGATCTCGTGACGGCGGTGCAACGCGAGGGTGCAGATCGGGATCAATCCTGCCTTGAGCAGGCCGTACCAGGACACCACCGAGGACAGCGTGTTGTTGACCTGGAGGAGGACCGTTTCGCCGGGGCGCAGACCCACTCGGTTCAGGCCGGCGGCGAGAACGGTCGAGCGGTCGTCCAGCTCGGCGTAGGTCAACGACTCCTCCCCCACGATGAGGGCGACGCGCTCGGGGAATCGCTGGGCGGTGGCGGTGAACTCTTGCGAGAGCGTCGCAGTCCCCCACAGGCCGGCGCTTCGGTAACGCTCTTTGTCCGCTTCCGGAAACTGGACGACCTTCTCGTCGAGGAGTTTCAGCTCTGACATCTTCAAATCCTTCTCGTGTCGAAACAAATCAGGTCCGTACGGAACGAGGCAAGGCCGGCGGCCAGGTCGTCGGTGAGCGCCTGCGGCGCTGCGACACGAACGGGGATGCCCAGCTCGAGGCGGATCCGCTCGGCGATGTCGAGTCGCTCGAGCAGGGCGGGGCGGGTCGGCGGGCCGGTAAGGGTGATCAGGGGCGCCCCGTCGGCCGAGCGGGACTTCACGGTTTCAACCAGGGCATCTGCGGCCGCGCCCCAGGGATCTACGATGTCGACCTCGACGGTGCCGGCCTGCCAGTCGGAGTTGTCCATGTCGGTCAGCCTGGAGACGGTGCGCACCGTGCCGTGGGAGAACGGTTGTTCAATGACCCATTGGGCGATGGTCGTTCCGGCGTCAATTCCGTCGAAGTCGCGTTGGGCGTGTACCGACATCGCGTCGCGGAAGACGTCGGGTTCGCGTGACTGGAATGCCTCGAGGGAGGTGTTGCCGGCCCGGGTGAGGAACGAGAGCATCATCTGTGCTGGTGTGAAGTCCAGTCGGCGGGTGTAGGACTCCCACCAGAACTGGCTGCGTTCGGCGAGGTACTGCAGTCGCTCGACGGAGGGTCGGCGTTCTGTCTCGTACCGCACGAACGCATCTTCGACGCTCGCCTCTTCGGTGAGGGCCGTGGAGAGGGAGATCGCATCTTCCATGGCCAGCTTCGTGCCGGATCCAACCGAGTAGTGCGCGGTGTGCGCGGCGTCGCCGAGCAGCGCGATTCGCCCGTGGTGCCAGGTCTTGCACTTGACGTTGCGGAACTGCGTCCATCGGGTGTTATTGCCCAACAACGGATGCCCCTGCAACTGTTCCTCGAATGTCTTTTCGAGGTAGTCGATGGCCACCTGGTCGGACTCGCCACGTGCGATCGTTTCGGCGGTGGCGTCGAAGCCGGCGGCGCGCCACGTTGCGGGGTCGGTTTCGACGAGGAACGTGCTCCGGTCCTCGCGGTAAGGGTATGCGTGCGTGGTGAACAGTCCGTGCTCGGTCTCTGCGGGCGCGAACAAGGCGTCGGGGAGCGGGAAGTCGGTTCCGCACCACAGGTACATCTGGCGGCCGAGTTCGACGTTCGCACCGAATTCTTCGCTGCGTTCCGTTCGGGTACGGCTGCCGACTCCGTCGGCTGCGATGATCACCTCGGCGTCGAGGTCGTCGATCGACACACGTTCGCCGAATCGGAGATCGACTCCGGCTTCGTTCGCTCTGGTGTAGAGAATCTCAAGCAGATCCGCGCGGGCGATAGCAGTCTGGCTGTTGCCGCCGAAACGGACCGATCCGGTGGAGGCGAACAGATGGGCGCCGTGGCCCTGGTAGGACGAGTTGGCGATCATCTCGAATGTCTTCGGGTCACTGTGGCCGAGGCTTTGCTGCGTACTCGTGCTCAGCCCGACTCCGAAGCCGAAGGTCGCCTGCGCCGGCCACTCCTCGTAGAGAGTGACGGTCATCTCCGGGTTCTTCATTTGAAGTAGGAGCGCTACGTAGGCACCGCCGGGGCCTCCACCGAGGACGGCCACGGTCCGCGGGCTCATCGTCCCGATTCCGGGTTGTTGATGGACATGGCGTGAACCTCCGTGATTGTCATTAATGACAAAAGATTGTCATAATTGTCAGACTCCCGTCAAGCCTGGTCAGCACAGTTGCGTATCGAGTTGCGCACAGTGTGGCGGCCACCTGGGGGCGCGGCCGGAGGCACTCCTCCGACCGCGACCCATGGGTTCCGCGATCACTCGCAGTCGTTCGCGGGCGATCGATCAGCTCACTCGGCGAGTGCGCGGCTCAGCCAGCGAATGTCATCCGTGTGACGGGTCGGTACGACCGAGGAGGCGAACGCCGCCGAGCAGCTCGGGCAGGACAGCTGACGGAACACCACGTCGTCGTCGACGTAAAGGGAGGTGTCCTCAACGATTCGCGGTCCGGCTTCACTGGGCTTGCCGTCGTACGTGAGCACCGACAGCGGCTGCTCGTGATCCGCTCCGAGCACCGCCGAGCAGTGGACGCAGATCACACCAGGACCATCGGCGGTCTCGGCCAGTGCCAGGTTGTCGTCGAGACGACGAGTCCGCGTCACCGAATCCGGCGAAGCCGGGCCGTACGACGAGACCTGTGGCGAGCGGGACTTACGCGTGGACAGGATGTCCGTTCGCCGCGCGTTCGTCGCGTTTGTGTCCACCGCGAGCGCGTCGTCGAGGACGACGCCATAGAGTTCGCGAGCTGCGTCCGTGCTGACGTAGCCGTCGCGAACATCCTTGGCGACGGCATCGGGTTCGCGGAAGAGTGGATCGCCGTATCCGCCGCCGCCCTGCCAATGCATCTCGAACACATCCCCGGGCGCGAGGTAGGTGCGCCCATAGCAGGGGCAGAGCTCGGTCGTGCCGTCGAGCTGGTCGATGGTCGAGGGGATCTGCCCGTTAGCCAGCATCTCCTGCAGACCACCGTAGCGGATGATCGTCTCGCGGCCGGAGTTGCCGGGATAGCCGCCGGAGAGACCGCTGTTCTGACTCACTGCCTTACCTGCCGAGGCAAGCACCAGACCCATCGGCGTACTGGTGCCGTGCGGAACGAGTGCAAGCGAGGCGCTGACGCCGCCGCGGTGACGGCCGGGGCCGCCGGAGTCGATCTCTTCACGCCGCCAGAGGGCGAGCACCGGGTACATCAGTTCGGTCATCTCGACGTCGGGCACCCGGCCCATCGGGATGCCGAGGAGTCCGCCGGTGTCCATTCCGTCGGCGTGGGGCTGGGCGCCGAAACCACCGGCCATCGGTTCCATCATGATCGACAGAAACGGAACCGAGGCACCGTTGCGCTCGTCCAAGCCGGCGATGACGGCGGTGTCCCACGTACCGCAACACGTGGCCTGAACGTGCCCGTTGGTCACATCCGCTGTCTCGAGCATGTTCGACAGGCACTCTGCGACAAGGTTGCCGGTCAGCCAAGCAGGACCGATCGGTGCGCGGCTCACCGCAGCGGGGAACGTTGCGTTGTTGATCGTTCCCTCTTCGGTGATGATGTCGAAGCAGCGCATGATTCCGCCGGTGGACCAGGGAATATCACCCGATAAGTGGGGGAGCACTGCCAGCATGATGCCGCCTCGCAGTCCGGCGTAGGTGCAGTTGATCACCCCCGAGCTCGGGTCGGTGCCGGTGAAATCGAATGTCAGGTGATCGGCGGCCTTGGTCATGGTGACGGTGATGCCATGTACGCCGCGGTCGCCCTCGTGGGACTGATCCTGGTATCCGGTTGCGCTCCATTTGCCGTCCGGCACGCTGGTCAGCTTGCTCCGCAGACGGGACTCGGCGTCGTTCATCATCCGCTTCATCACGGCCTTGACCGTGTCGGCACCGTAGTGGTCGATGATCTGCAACAGCTGGTTGCGGCCGACGGTGTTGGCGCCGACCTTCGCGCGCAGATCGAGTCCGACCATCATCGGTACGCGCGAGCGGCGTACCCACATGTCGGCGATGTCTTCCTGCACGACGTTGCCACGCACGACCTTTACCGGCGGGGTCGGCAGTGCCTCGGAGAATACGTCTTCTGCTGCCGGAGAGAACGACCCGAGACCGACACCGCCCAGGTCGGCCTGGTGAGCGACTGCGCTCGTCCAGGCGAAGAGCTTGCCTTCGTGGAAGATCGGCTGGTAGACCATCGCGTCGTTCTGGTGCAGTCCGCCGCCCACCCAAGGGTCGTTGCAGAGGAACATATCGCCCTCTTCGATGCCCGGGTTGACAACGCGATTCTGCAGAGTCCAGTAGATGGCCAGGTCGACAGCGCCGACGAGCATGGTGTTGTACAGGCCCACCTGAACTTCTTGTCCGAGTTCGTCGCTCAGGGCGAAGTCGAAGTCGTTGGCATCGGTCACGATCGGGGAGCCGCTCATACGCATGAGAGCTTCGCCCATCTCGTTGGTGACCGACCACAGGCGATGTCGTACCACTTCGTACGTCAGGGGGTCGATGTTGCGGACCTGCTCATCGGTGACGGTGTGCACCGGGATGAGCGATTTGAGGGAATCATTCAGTTCGCCCGGGTCGACTGGGCGGCTGATGAACTTGTCGGATCCGAGGACTGGCATTGGCATGGCGAGCTCCTAGTTGGTAATTATCAGGTTGCCGAGGCTGTCGACCGTGCCTGTGCGCTTGTGCGGAATGACGACTGTGGTGGTCGGCACCTCGATGATCGCGGGCCCGTGGATGACGTGACCGGCACCCAACTTCGAATAGTCGTAGACGGGAGTATCGACGAATCCGATTTCGAGATCGAGCGAAACCGGGCGGGCCTCCTTGATCGCACTGGAAGAATCACTGCTGGGTGCGGCGGCGAGCGGCGGCAGCTGGGGCGCGGTGCCGAGAACGCCGGTGCCACGAACGCGATAGGTGATCGACTGAATACCTGCCTCACGGAAACCTGTTCCCTCGCCGTATAATTCGGCGTAGCGACGCTCGAAAAGCGTGACCACCTCTTCGAGCGCCTTCGGGAAATCGTCGTGGTCCGGGACCTCGACGGGGACCTCGGCCAGCTGCATCGCGTAGCGCATGTCGATCTCGCGAGTGAGGTCGACGTGGTCGAACTTCACGTCCTGGCGGTCGATTCCCGCGAGTACCTGCTCTTCGAGGTCCTTGAAAACCTTGTCCACCGACTCGGGGTCGAACGGCGCGAATGCAGGGTCGGACATCTCGCGGGTGAGAACGACGTTGGAAGAGGCCAGCCCGAATGCCGAGAACGCAGAGGCGACGGCACCCAGGGGGATGACCACCTCTCTGACATTGAGTGCGGCTGCGTAAGCGGCGCAGAACGCCGGCCCCGATCCGCCGAAGGCGTAGAGCACGAAATCGCGGGGATCCTTGCCGGCCTCGACGACGGTCTTGCGGAGCAGATCGCCCGTCTGCGCGGTCTGGGCGGCGTAGATCGCTGCTGCGGCGTCCTCGATCGACAGGCCGAGAGGTTCGGCGATCCGGGTCCGGATCGCCTCACGCGAGCGCTCCTTGTTCAGCGCTTTCTTCCCGCCCAGCAAACCGGTCTCGGGCAGGATGCCGAGTACGAGGTTTGCGTCGGTGTTGGTCGGCTCGGTGCCGCCCTGGTCGTAGCAGGCAGGGCCGGGTACGGCCTGCGCGCTCTTCGGTCCGATCCGCAGGTTACGGCCTTCGTCGACCCAGGCGATGGCACCGCCGCCGGAACCGATGGCGTCGACTTTAAGCGTCGGAACGTTGATGGGATGGTGGTTGATGACCGTCACCGAGTCGCGAACCGGCTCCCCGCCGACGATCAGGCCGGTGAGGAAGGTGGTACCGCCGACGTCGGTGGCGATAACATTGGAGTGCCCGAGCTGCTTGGCCAGCGCCATCGATCCGATGACACCGCCGGTCAGAACCGAACCGACCGTTGAGATGGCCTGGTCGGGTGCCTCGGCTGCCGTAACGGCGCCGCCGCTGCTCTGCATCACCAGCAGGGGTCCGGTCAGCCCGCGTGCGTCGAGCTCGCCCTGCAGGTGGTCGAGGTAGCTGCGCAGCCCCGGGCCGACCTGGGTGCTCATGATGGTAGTCGAGTGCCTCGCGAATTCACGGATTCGCGGGCTGACTTCGCTGGAGAGCGCCACGAACACGTCGGGATCGATCTCGTGGATCAGGTCCTTTATCCGCAGTTCGTGCTGCGGATTCCGAAACGACCAGAGCAGCGACACTGCGATCGCACGCACGCCGTGGCCGATGAGTGTGCGGATGCGGTCGCGGCACTCGTCCTCGTCGAGGGCGACGACGATGTTACCGTCGCGATCGATTCGTTCGGTCACCTCTTTGGCCAGGTGCTTGGCCAGCAGCTTGTGGTTCTTGTCCTGCATGATCGGGTTCTGCAACTCGTACGAGCCGCGGCCGAGGAAGCGGCCTTCGACGTTCATGATGAAAATCGAGTCGCGGTGGCCCTTGGTGGCGATGAAGCCCACGTCCGGGACATTGCCCATCACCAGCGCATTGAGCGAGGACGTCGTTCCGTGCGCGATGTGGTGCGTGTCGGCCAGCATCTCTTCGGTGGAGATCTCCAGCTGGGCCGAGAGCTGCTCGAGGGTCTCGAGGACACCCACCGAGTAGTCAGGCGGCGTCGACGGGGCCTTCGCGGCGACGAGAGTTCCGGCACCGTCGTCGAGGACGGCGTCCGTGAAGGTACCTCCCACATCAATTCCGATGACATACGACATGTAGGGCTCCTGAGGCTTCAATGTGACGGTCCGAGAGAAGTGGGCGTCGGGGGTGTGATGCACATCATCTTGTCGTCAGCGGTGACTAATTGTCAACACAACTGACAGGAAAACTTTCGACACGCATGCCGCCGTGACACCACGGACACCCCAGCAATGCCGAGGTCGCCAGGCGGGATTGCGCCGGGCGACCTCCGCTTCCAAGAGTGGAGTTTGCCGCGGGAGCGATGGGCTTCAGAGGTGGGTCGAGCCGCGAGTTGCAGCCTCGACGATGTGTCGAACCTGATCGGTCATGCTGTCGGTACCCGAGGCGAGACTCTTGTCGCTGATCGAATCCCATTGCCGAGCGACGTCTTCTGGCGCCCTCGCATCGACGGGCAGAAACGCTCCCTGCGCTTCGACCATGGCGCTGACCGCGAAGGTCCCGCCGCCCGCACCGAGAATCGTTTTCGTCGGCGCGTCGTCGGAGACGAGAAACAGCGCGCCCGCCGTGATGGACTCCGGCGTGAGCAGGCTGGCCGTTTCGGCGTCGAAGATGTCCTCGGTCATCCCCGTTGCGGCGAGAGGTGCGAGGGCATTGACCCGAATCCCTTTCGGCTTGCCTTCGATCGCGAGGACGTTCATGAGCCCCACCAGGGCGGACTTGGCGGCCCCGTAGTTCGCCTGGCCGAAGTTGCCGTATATGCCCGAGGCTGAAGTGGTCATCAGGATTCGGCCGTAGCCCTGCGAGATCAGGTGCTCCCACGCGGCTTTGCAGGTGTGCACCGCTCCCATCAGGTGAACGTCGAGGACACGGCGGAAGTCATCGAGGTTCGCTTTACGGAATGTCGAATCCCGCAGGATCCCAGCGTTGTTGATCACGATGTCGACCCTCCCCACTCTCCAACCGTCCGATCGGTCATCGCGACGATCTGGTCATAGTCCGTCACATCACTGTGGTCGGCCACAGCCGACCCTCCTAACGCGGTAATTCGGCGACGACGCGTGCCCCGCGCGCGGCCAGGGCGTGAGCGTGTGCCCGGCCCAGTCCCCCGCCTGCTCCGGTCACGATCGCGACCTGCCCGTTAAAATCGATGGTCATCAGCACTCCCTGCTTCGAGTCGACTCGCTACCGCCGGAGCCGAGCAAATTATTGACATAAGTGACAGACTTTCGTCACCGCGGATGATATTATCGGACATCGAGGGCCTGCTGACAGCGCAATTTGTCGGCAGCGGGCTGGTCGACTACGCCACTCCGACAACGAACGACCATGAGGACAGGGTTCACATATGACGCGCGAGGACAAAGCGGTTGAACGCAGATCCCGCCGCGGGGTCGATTACGTCGCGACGCAATCGACCCGCGTCGATGCGCGTGGCGAGGCCCACACTGGCCCACGCCGCGAACTTGTCGAAAAGCAGATCTTCGCTCAGGCCACGCGCTTGTTCGCCGAACGCGGATTCGCCAGAACCACATTGCAAGACATAGCCGACGCCACAGGTCTCACGCGCCCCGCGCTGTACCACTACGTTGCCAACAAGGATGAACTACTCGCGCGCCTAGTGTCCGAAACCACGCAAACTCCGGCCGATCACCTCCGAAAGATCAACGACCGCCTCGATCTCCGCCCCTCGGAAAGGCTTCGCAGTATGGCCACCACGATCGCCCTTCATCAAGCGCGGAATCCCAATCAATTCCAGCTTATCGTTCGATCCGAAGCCGAACTGCCCCCGTACCTCGCCAGAACATTCGAGCAGGGTCGACGTCAGGTACTAAAGGAATTCATTCGCGTTATCGAAGACGGCATCAGCGCCGGCGAATTAAGACCCATTGATTCCAGATCGGCAGCCCTGGGCATTATCGGCATGCTCAATTGGATAGCATGGTGGCACCAACCAGGGAACGCGCGCAACGACGAAACTGTCGCTAAACAACTCGGCGACATGGCCGGACGCTCCCTGGAGCGCGGCCACGGAAGCGACGGGCCAGTAGCGGAGGACGGCCCCGCCCGCGCAATTGCCAGACTCCGTGAAGACGTCGACTACCTCGAACGCCTAATTGCCGGGGCTGGCAGGTCAACGTAGCCAATAATAAGACGGTGCGTACTGCTTCACTAAAGCCACACCGTATGCGCCGATAATTCGTTCCTATGTCGGGTTTGGCTTGTGGGGCCGAGTGCCAGCTGCGAAATGTCGAAGTACTACGTTGAGAACTGATATGCAGAGATACCAATAGCCGGGCGAGAGGAGGCCCGGTTGGACCGACCGCCAAACCCGCCCGATCGACGCGGTCCTCGACGACGCCGGCCAGCACGTCCCCGCCATCGTCGAGCAGTTCGTCCTGCCCTTCCGCGGACCCGCGCGCGCACGCCACGCGCGAGGTCGAGGCACACCTGGACCAGACTCGGCTCTCCTGGATCGGAGTCCACAAGCCAAGGACCTCTTCTATTACCGCATCCAGTCTCCAGTGATCGTCGCCGGGCTCGACCACCACTGCGGAGTCTCTCGACTACGCCACCCCTATGCGCTTCCAGGTCCACACGGTGCTAAGCACCCACACGGCAACGACTGCGGTCGAGCACTGGCTCGCCATCGGCAGGCCGCCCATGCCGAGGTCTCGGGGATGAGCGTTGGGATTGCCGAGACGCGGCACAGGATCGCAAACCTGCTGTTCGCCTACCACGAGCCGACCGCAAGTACGTCGAAGCGGTCGCCGCACTGCTCGGTACAGCGCACGTCCGGGTCCCCGCCGGGGCTGCTCCGACCCGGACGGAGCCGGGCGCTTCCTCGTCAGGCTCTGGAGCGCCCCTTGGGCCAGCGGACGACATGAGCCCCCATTGTCGACCGGTCCGAGGAACCCAGAGCATGGAGTGCGACCGCCCCCTAACCCACTGTGCAGATACGAACTGCTCGTCGAGGGCACTGATTGGTCCATCCGCGAGCTGATGGTCGGCCCGGGCCTGGACCGCAGGGGGCCGCTGCGGTCGAACGCACGGTGACCGCGGTGGCACACCGTTTTCAATCACGTCGGCCGATTCGCCGCCCACTACCGCGGGTGATTGGCCGATCTTCGTGGACTCCCACGACGTCCGGCGCGCGTACTTCAACAGACCCGAACACCCGGCAGTGGCACCAACTGGACTGGGAACACGGGACGTGTCTGCATCAGCAGTTCAACGACCGCCTTGATCTCGCCAAACGCGTCAGCGTCCGCGAGCACCGCCACCCCGAGTGTGGGTGAATCACAGCTTGGACATACCTGCCCTGCGAGAGGGCGCTCCGCCGCTGGTGCCTGATGCGGTGGGGACATCGAACATCCCCACCGATCGATGGTGGTTCAGGGCCGCCTGACAGTCGACAGGCCATCAACGCACATAGATTCACGGTCAACAGCGACCGGCATGGTTAGAAGGGTTCAAAAATTATCACTGCCGGCTCGGTGGCGGTATGGTGTCGAGGATCGTGCGGCTCTACAAGCACCGCCACAGCACAGCACACTACGGTCGCTTGCTCTGGGTCGACCGTAGTGTGCTGTGATCAGCCGAGGCTGAAGCCACAATCAATCTTGAGATCCTGGCCTGTCACGTAGCGTGCCTCCTCACTGACTAGGAACGCCACCGCATTGGACACGTCGTTCGCTTCCACCCATGGAAAAGGCATGGGGCTGATCGAGAAGGCCTCTTCCGCTTGTTTCGGTGTGGGAGTTTCGATGTCAGGCAGGAACAAACGGTACATGGCCTCGTTGTGAATCATCTTCGTGTTTACCATGCTCGGGCTGACAGTATTGACGCGAATCAGGTGCGGTGCCAATTCGAGCGCCAATGCTCGCATCAGGCCCACAACACCGGCCTTGGCGGCGACGTAGTGAGCGGAGTTTTGCATAGGACGCGTGCCCAGCGCCGAGCCGGTGAAAACCATTGCACCCGACCCAGCCTCAATCAGGTAGGGCACGGCGTTGCGGGCAGTGTTGTACACGCCGGTCAAGTTGATGTCGACTACGTCGCCCCACATGCCAGGTCCCAGATCGGCAATGGGGGCGTTGCTGACGATTCCAGCGTTCGCGACCACTATGTCGAGACGACCGAGTTCTGCGACACCGTCGCTCAGCGCCGCCGCGACCGCCTCGTTGTCGCGAACGTCGGCGATTCGGAACACGATTCGCCTGTCCAGCTTCTCCACGAGTGCGACCGTCTCATCGAATTCATCCCGGGTGGCCATCGGGTAAGCGGCGGAATGCACGTCAGCGCACGAATCGACAGCGATGATGTCGGCTCCCTCCTCGGCGAGCCGGACCGCATGACTACGGCCTTGTCCACGGGCCGCTCCGCTGACGAAGGCGACCTTTCCAGCAAGACGTTCCATTGATTTCTCCTTCGATTCGAAATGATTCTCGAATGCTCACCGGGAAAGCCGGCAAGTTGTGTGACCGTCGTTCGAACACCGAAGCTGTTACCGCTGACATGTCCATCCCCCATCCCGGTCCGACTAGATCAGGACGAACAACCGGGCGTAGAGAACGCGACGTCAGAATTGCCGGAAGAGGGCTCCCGTTGAGCTCCAGGCTATGACACTGATCACACTAGTGTCCCGCGTCAGAAATTCGTGAGATATATTTGGCGAGGGAATCGAGGATCTCCTCGGCGGTCTTGTGCCAGACGAACGGCTTCGGGTCGTCGTTCCAGGTCTTGATCCAGTTGCGAACGTCTTTCTCCAGTGCTGCAACGCTTTTGTGTACACCACGGCGGAGCAGCTGATCGGTCAGGAATGCGAACCATCGCTCGACCTGATTGATCCACGAGGACCCGGTCGGGGTGAAGTGGACGTGAAAACGTGGGTGCTTGGCCAACCAGTCGCCCACTGCCGGCGTCTTGTGGGTGGCCAGGTTGTCGCAGACGAGATGCACGTCCAACTCGTCGGGGACGGCCTTGTCGATCGCGGTGAGGAACTTCTTGAACTCCACGGCCCGGTGACGTCGATGAAGCTCGGAGATCACCGTGCCGTCGGCGATGTTGAACGCCGCGACTCCCCCAAGGACTACGTCCAGGGAGGTACCCCCAGGCTGGTGACGCCGCTGCGGGCGTAGTCATGACTGCGCCGTTCCGGCATGCCGGGCATCATCGGCAGCACCGGCTGGGAACGGTTTAATGCCTGCATCTGGCTCTTCTCGTCCACACAGAGGATAACGGCATGCTCGGGCGGATTATGGTAAAGGCCAACAACATCGACGACCTTGTCCACGAACTGCGGATCCGTGGAAAGCTTGAAACCGTCGGTCAGATGCGGTTTGAGTTCGAACTTGCGCCAGATCCGGCCGATCGTCGAAGGTGACAGGCCGGTGCGCTTGGCCATCGAGGTACGCGACCAGTGCGTCGCATCGGCCGGGGCGGTTTCCAGTGTCGCGGTGACCACGTCTTCGACCCGGTCCAGCAAGATCGAGGGCGGACGACCCGGTCGAGGTTCGTCGACCAAGCCGTCGAGGCGTCGGTCGACGAAGCGCCCGCGCCATTTGTTGACCGTGTTAGCGGATATCCCCAGGTCTGCCGCGACTTGCTTGTTGGTCATCCCCGGCTCCGCGCAGGCCAACACGATCCGCGACCTCAGTGCCAACGATTGTGGGGTTTTCGCTCGCCGCGACCATCGAACGAGTTGTTCGCGTTCGTCATCGGTCAACATCAACTCAGCCTTCGGGCGTCCGGTTCGAGGCATGCTTCAGACTATCAATTTAAAGCACGAATTTATGGCGTACTACACTAGCGTTGGCCCTCACGGCCGGATAATTACTCGTCTGCGTGTGTCCGCTCACGGCCGAGGACGAGCAGGAGATCCTCGTGCAGTTCCATCCAAACGTCGTGGTACGACCCTGACATCGGCCGGGCCAATGCAGATGTCTCGCCCCGCTGAAAAGCATCGAGTGCAGCCCTGAATCGAGGTACGTAGGATTGCATCCGGGGAACAGAGTTGGATGCCAGCGACAACACCTTGCCGACGCACTCGTCGATGGCGACGAGTTCCGGCAGAACTACCGACGGGTCGCCGTTGGCCTCGGTCTGCCACTTGGTCGTCACCGCTTTGAAGTCGCGGTTCGGGGCGAGAAATTCGCCATAGGCTGCGGCAAGATCATCGAGTTGCGCCGGAACATTGTCGGCACGCAGTTCCTCGTGCCGCTCACGGCCCTTTGCCGTCAGCATGTATCCCTGTACGCGGCCTCCGGATCGCTTCCTCACATGTTCTTTCTCGACCGCGTCGTCGAGCACTCGCTCGACAAGCGAAGGATCGAGTCCGACCGCCGTGGCGATCTCCTCGGGTTGGGCCATTCCCTTGATTCGGACGCCGTGGAGCACGTCGAATTCTTCCTTATGGCTGAAACTCATGGGTCTGTACCTCCGTGAACGGTTTAAAGGTGTGGCGTTTGACCCCTCAGAGCTGAGGGGTCAGCACGATGCGAAGGGCTTCGCCGCTCTGCTGAGCAGTGACCACCTCGTTGATTTCGGACAGGTCTGCTGTCTTGTTGATCAGCTTCTCGACGGGAAGGCGTCCATTGCGCCACAGCCCGACCAGGATCGGCAGGTCACGGTGCATACTGATGCCACCGTGGAAACTTCCGGTGATCTTCTTGTCGTCATGGAAGAGTTCGTAGGAGTTGATCTCCACAACCTTGTCCGGCCTGCCGGCGCCGACCACCGTCACGGTGCCGCCACGACGGACGGCTTTCCATGCGGCCTCGACGGTCGCGGGGGCACCCACCGCGTCGATGATGACATCCATGTCGCGTAGTTCGTCCAACTGCTCGGGGGCAAGGGATTCCGTCGCACCGACTGTGAGGGCAAGTGCGCGACGGTCCTCCATGGGGTCGATCGCGATTACGCGCGCCGCTCCAGCCACGACGGCACCTATAACAGAGTTCAATCCGACTGCACCACAACCAATCACAGCCACATTGTCACCAGGCTGCACTCTCGCACTTCGGAGGGCAGCGCCAACACCGGTCGGCACTGCGCATCCCATCATCGCGGCGACGGGGAACGGGACATCGTCATCGATGCGGACGACCGCATTGGCAGGGACGACGGTGCGCTCGGCAAAGGTCGAAGTCGCCATACCTTGGTGGATGGAGGTGCCGTTCACGCTGAGCGGGGAGGGCCGTGCGGTCTTTCCTGCGCGTGCATCCGCCGAGGATCGGCGGTTGGCGCACAAGTAGTCATCACCCCGTCGGCACGGTGCGCATCTTCCGCACGGAGGTACCCACACCAGGACGACGTGGTCACCGACCTGAATTGAATCGACGCCCTCACCCACTTCTGCAACGATGCCCGCTCCCTCGTGCCCGAGCACTACCGGAGTGGGCTGTCCGAACGCTATCGTCAACGACAAGTCCGAAGCGCAGACACCGCAACTGTGCAGGTCGACTGCGACATGACCTGGTCCCGGGGAAGCAATGTCGATGTCTTGGACGTCGAACGGCTTACCGGCATCCCACATTACTGCTGCTCGCATCAGAGTCTTCTTTCGGTTGGTCAAGACGGATAATGGATCGACGTGAACTGCAGGTAAGCGTCAAGTCCTTCGGCGCCGAACTCGGTTCCGAGGCCGCTGTCCTTGTGCCCGCCGAAAGGTGCTGCGGCATTAGATCCGTAATGATTGATTCCAATGTTGCCGGTGTGCAGGCGCTCGGCGACGCTCGTCGCGCGGTCCTCGTCGGCGCTGAAGACTGTAGCGGCCAAACCGTAGTCCGAGTCGTTGGCTATGGCGACGGCGTCATCGATGTCGCGATAGCCGATCACGGACAACACCGGACCGAAGATCTCTTCCCTGGCAATCGTCATCTCTGGTGTCACGTGCGAGAACACGGTGGGCTCGATGTAGTAACCGCGCTCAAATCGTGTGGAGACGTCGCCCCCGGTCACCGCCTTGGCCCCCTGGGTGTGAGCCACCGACAAATACCCTGCGATTCGGTCTCGCTGGCGGGCGGACACGACAGGACCGAAGAATGTCTCCGGGTCGAAGGGGTCGCCCACCCGTGCAGAGCCCACGATCTCACCGGCGAGCGAGGCGATCTCGTCCTGCCGGTCGACTGGTACGAGAAGCCGGGTGCAAGCCTTGCAGGTCTGTCCAGTGTTGCGCATCGAGACCTTGAGCAAATTCTTCGCGAAAATCTCGGGGTCGAAGTCATCAAGGACGATCGCCGGCGACTTGCCGCCCAACTCGAGGGTTACCGGGCGAAGCCTGTCGCCACAGATTCGCGCAATCGCCCTGCCGACGGTCGTGGAGCCGGTGAACGAGATCTTGTCGACGTCCCGATGCGTGATCAACGCAGATCCCGCCTCAGTCGATCCAGTCACCAGGTTCACCACACCGTCCGGGATGCCCGCCGCCGCTACCGCATCCATCAACAGGCGGGTGGCCATGGGGGTTTCGGGCGCGGGCTTGATGACGACGGTGCAGCCGGCGAGCAGGGCGGGACCAAGCTTGATGATGATGAGCCCGAGTGGAAAATTCCACGGGGTGATGAGACCGGCAACGCCGACCGGCACTCGACGAACAACGCTGTGGCCCGGCGCCATCGGATTCGCGCGGCGGTCAGGAGCAGCAAGCACCTCGGCGAGATCCGCAGTCAACCTCAAATGCGCGGCACTGTGCGACGGAGCCGCACCGCTTTCCGCGATGGGCGTTCCGTTCTCGGTGGTGATGATGCGTGACAGCTCCGCCGCACGCACGTCGACCTCGTCGGCGAGCCGGCGCAAGAACGCGGCTCTCTCTCCCGGGCTGGTCGCAGCCCATGCCGGAAAGGCTGAGCGTGCGGCTAGTACCGCATCATTGATGTCGAGTTCGTTGCCATCAGGGACGCTTGCCCAGACTTCCTCGGTAGCCGGATTGATCACCTCGGTGCGGTCGGTGGAGCGGGATGGAACCCATCTTCCTCCGATGAAGACATCGTCGTGGTTCTGCATATTCGTGTTCTCCTCGACTCGTGGAGTCAGGCGCTCGCCGCAATGGCGGCGTTACGCTTGTCGGCGAATGCCATCGCTGCGGACCATGTTCCACGGCGCGATATCTGCACGCGGTACTTCATGATGTCCCCTCGTCGGTTGACAGCGAGTGCGCCGACGAGACGATCACCGTTTCGGTAGAGAGCCACGAGGTCGTCGCTGTCCCAGCTACCGCTGACCACGTGAGGCTTACCGACGGGGAGACCTGCGAATTGGATTCGTTGGCCGTACCAGTCCGACCAGAAGTAGGGAACGTGCTGATACGGTGAAGCGTCGGCGGGCGACAGAAGGTTCTCCATCGCATGTGCCGCCTGCTCGCCTGCGTTCGTCCAATGCTCCAGGCGCATCGAGGTGCCGAAAAGTGGATTGCTCCATCGGGCAACGTCACCGGCGGCCCAGATTCCGTCTGTGGCACGTAGAGTTTCGTCGCAAACGACACCGTTGTCGATGCGCAGCCCCGATGTCTCAAGCCAGTCGGTCGCCGGATCTGCGCCGATACCGATCACCACCAGGTCGGCAGCAATCTCGGTTCCATCAGCGAGTCGGACGCCTTCGACGCGGTCATCACCCAGGACCTCGGAGACCGCGACGCCGCATCGGAGGTCGACTCCGTTGCGTTCATGCATTCGAGCGAGCCCCCTACCGCCCTCCTCGCCGACCGCGCGGACGAGTGGAGTGGCGGCGGCTTCGAGAATTATCGGGTCGAGGCCGCGTTTCACAGCAGCTGACGCGACCTCTGCACCGATGAAACCGGCGCCGATCACCACCACGCGTGCCCGCGCGTCGAGTGCCTCTCGAATTGACTCCGCATCATCGAGGTCGCGCAGCACATGGACTCCGGCGAGACGCTCCGTACCTGGCAACCGGCGCGCACGGACGCCGGTGGCGATCAACAGCGCGTCGAAATCGACTATCTCTCCCCGACTCGTTGTCACGGTACGCCCTTGGACGTCCAAAGATTCCGCCCGGGTGCCGGTTCGGACGTCTACGTCCAGTCTCTCTGTGAGATCGGCAGTTTCAGGAAACTTGTGTGCTGTGGTGAGGGGGCCGTCCGCCAAATATTCTTTGGACAGTGGCGGTCGGTCGTATGGGAGGTGGATCTCGTCGCCGATCAGGGTCAGCCGGCCCTCAAAGTTGACCTCACGAGCTGTTTGTACCGCACGTAGCCCGGCGAGCGATGCGCCGACGACGACCACGTGTTTCGGGCACGCTGCCTCGGTCATGCTCGTGACACCTCACCCTGCCGTGCCCACTCGTCGATCCGGAGAAGATGCGGCAACCGTTCTCCGATGACGTCTGCTGCTTCGACGGCAGACGCGATGATTTCACCCAGCCAAACACAGCCAGTAGCGCCGTCGATCGTGATCACGTCTCCTGCCTTGACGCTTGGCCCACCTTCCGAGTGGACCTCGTCGCCGGAGATGCTCAGCGTGTGGGCCCCTACCACTGCGGGGAGGCCCCAGCCGCGGGCCACGACGGCAGCGTGACTCACCAGTCCCCCCTGAGTGGTGAGGATTCCTACCGAGGCGGACATACCGGCCACGTCTTCTGGGCTGGTGCTCGTGCGTACGAGGATGACGTCGTCGTCGGCAAGCATGGCGTCTTCCGCCGTGAGCACGACTCGCCCGCTCACCCGGCCGGGCGATGCTCCCAATCCAATGCCTACGACGGTTGCATTCTGGTCGGGATCATGCGCTTTCGCGGCGACCTCAGCGCGAGCACGTGCGCGGGTCGCTTCGGACACACGGTCCAACACTTCGGCTGGAGTCAGACCGATTTCGACATCGTCGGCCATGTCGACGGCAATACGCACTGCTGCGACAGCGCCGCGCTTGCCGATGCGGGTCTGCAACAACCACAGCTTGCCGTTCTCTACCGTGAACTCAACATCACAGATATCGCGATAGTGCAGTTCGAGGCGTCGGAGGGTTTCCAGCAATTCTGCGTAGGCATCGGGCTGATGTTCGCCCAGATATGCGATGGGCTCGGTCCGCGAACTACCGCCCACGACGTCCTCGCCCTGCGCGCACGGTAGGTAGTCCCCGAACGGCGTCGCTTCGCCCGTCGACGGATCGCGAGTAAAGACAACGCCCGTACCGGAGTCATTTCCTCGGTTGCCGAATACCATCGCCTGCACATTGCAGGCGGTACCGATGTTCTCGTCGATAGATTCGTGCTTGCGGTAGGCGCGAGCGCGATCGGAGCCCCACGAGCGGAAGACGGCCTCGATAGCCTCTCGGAGTTGCTGCACCGGATCGCGAGGCACCGGCCGGCCGGCATATTCAGCGATCCGCTCTTTGAGCGCCGCGACATGCTCGCGCAACGCCTCAGGCGTGGCTCCGGCGGCGATCTCAGGCAATGATTCGCCCGGGACATCCATCACCGTGCTGGCGAACATCGTAAGAAAACGGCGGTAGCTGTCCCAGGCGAACCTCTCGTCCCCGGAGGTGCGGGCGAGCCCTTCGACAGTGTCGTCGTTGAGTCCCAGGTTGAGAACAGTGTCAAGCATGCCTGGCATCGAGACCGGGGCGCCGCTGCGCACGGCGACGAGCAGCGGATCCGCCGGATCGCCCAGCCGACGACCCATGAGTTTGCCCAGGCGATCGATGTGGGTGTTGATCTCACCATCCAAATCAGCCGGCCAGCCGTCTGCAAGGTATGCGCGGCACATGGGCACAGTGATGGTGAAGCCAGGTGGGACATTGAAGCCCAGCGCTCCCGTCATCTCCGCCAGTCCGGCCCCCTTACCGCCGAGCAAGTGACCGAGCTCGCGTGCGGGGACTTTGTGGTCATGGTCGAAGGAGTAGACACCACTCACCATTGCCTCCAGTTCATTACGGTCAGACCGTTTACTCATTGGTCCAAACCTAGCGAGTGATGATCTGCGTCGGAAGCCCCGTGAGTGACTGCAGGCACACTTCCCTCTTTCGAGGTATCCAAGGGCGACCCCTCCCACCTGTTCCGCGCGGGGCGGTCGATGCGCGCGGGCCCGTACCACTGCTCTCCCCCATTGGGTGGACAGGCAATTCGGGCCACCGAACCCTTGTCGCCGGGTGGCGGCCACCCATTTTCACGCGCCGCCCGCGCTCCCAGCCATCCCCACAGACTCGCAACGACACAGCGCTTATCCCGAACGGGGGAAAACACTCGCGAGTTGAGCCAGAAAGGTTGACGTGGTTGGGATTCCTAAATCATGCTCTCGGTAATGGTCCAACAATTTTCGACCCGGCGGGTCCAAGAGGAGCGGGAATGACCACAAGCGAGACCGTGACCGGCAAGCAGATCGGCGCCGGGGTCAAGGCGTTTACGTCCACGTCGGGAGCCAGCGGCCAGATCCGCTTCCTCGACTCACCCGAGGAAGTTCTCGACTTCATCGAAGGCCCGGACGTCGAATCGACCGTGGTGATATCGCGCGGGGGCACCACGACCTTCATGTCGCCAGCCCTGATGGCAGGCGTCGCGGGCCTGATCACTCTCCAGGGCGCACCGGAAAGCCACCTCGGGATCCTGTCGCGCGAGTTCGGCATTCCGTGCGTGATGTCCACCGTATTCACCGAGGGCATTCAAACTGCACGGGGGGAGACAATTCCTGCGGATGGCACGACTGTGCGACTGGACACGTCGGGCGAGACCGGCCTCGTGTTTCTCGCGGACGCTGATGCTTAGCATGCCGCAAGCGGTACAGATCCTGACTCCGATTTTCACGTTCGGGGACGGACGTCCATACCTTTCGATCACCCGAGCGAGGCAGCGATGACAACCGGACAACAGTCAATCGACTTGATGGATCTCAGGCCGTTCATCGACGGCACCGAGAACGCCATACTCGCGCGGCTGCGCGAGTATGAACCACTGCACTGGAACGACGAGAAGGGCGGACCGGGGTTCTGGTCCGTGACTCGCTACGACGATGTGATCCGTGTGGTCACCGACCCCGAAACATTCATCAACGGTGAAGGAACACAGATCCTCAGCCGGAAGGTCGAGGGTGGTACGAGCACGGTACACAACACCGATCCGCCCCGGCACGGCAAACTTCGGAAGCTGGTAGCACCCCACCTGCGTGCAGTCCGCATCAAGGACTGGCAGGAAGTCATCGATCGCTCGGTCACGGCGATCCTCGATGACATCGAGTCCCGCGGCGATGTCGAATTCGTGCATTCGGCCTCGGCACTGCTGCCAATCCAAGCACTGGGGCAGGTGCTCGGCGTGCCCCTCGAAGATTGTGCATTGTTGCTCGACTGGACGAACCGCGTGGTCTCCGACGACCCCGAGTACATGCGTGGGCCGGACGAAAAGGAACGCGCGCGCGCCGAGATGTTCGCGTACTTCAGTGAGCTGAGCGAGTTGCGGCGGAAGGACCCCCGAAACGACATCGTCTCGAAGTTGGTCCACTCCGAACTCGACGGGGAGCCGCTGCCGTGGGACGATCTCGCGGCGTACTACTTCGTGCTCGTCGGGGCAGGCAACGAGACAACCCGGAATCTACTCACCGGTACCGTCCTCGCTTTCGACGAGTTCCCCGATCAATGGGAGAAACTTGCGGCCGACCGCACCCTCTTGAAGCCGGCGATCGAGGAGATGCTCCGCTACATCACTCCCATCCGTGCGATGCGCCGCACGGCGACCAAGGATGTCGAATGGGACGGAAACACGATCCGAGCGGGCGACAAGGTCGTGTGCTGGTTTCAAGCGGCAAACCGTGATCCGGCGATGTTCAGCGATCCGGACATGGTCAGGATCGATCGTGAAGACAACGAGCATGTCGGCTTCGGCTGGGGTATTCATGCTTGCATGGGCTCTCACCTGGCACGCGCGGAAGCAACAGCCTTCCTTTCACAGGTCCTGGATCGAGGATTGCGGATCCGACCGCTGAGCGAACCGGATCGGTTGCACACCAATCAGTTCAATGCATTCAAACGGCTCAACGTGCGAGTGGAGAAGGGAGAGAGTCGATGAAAATCCACGTGGACTGGGATCTGTGTGAGGGCCACGGTCAGTGCGAATATGCAGCACCCGAAGTCTTCACTATTAACGATGACGGTGAATTGACAGTCCTCGACGAGACGCCCGAGGAAGGCCACCGCAAGGAAGTGGAACAAGCCGTCCGGCGATGCCCGGTCAGGGCGCTCGAGATCGAGGACTGAACACAGACGGCCGACGACCTGTTGTCTCGCCGTACAGTCGTCGGCCGGCACGTCGAGAATGAACTATGTAGGCCCATCGAGCTGGAGATTGCAATGAGTCAAGCTGTGCAGCCGGACAAACCGCCCGGCGACAATGTCGCCGTCGCCGCGGCCCAATGATCGACACCGAGAGGCGCATCCCGATTCCAGGGACGTCAAACCTGCGCGACATCGGTGGTTACATAACCCGACACGGAGAAATCGTCGGTCGCCGCCGGGTCCTGCGAGGAGAAGCACTGGTCATGCCCGGCGGCAGCGCGTCTTATGCGATTTACGACCGCTCCGCCGACGAACAGTACAGACAACTGAACCTGCGGACCGTCATCGATCTGCGCGCCTCGAACGAGATGTTTCGTGCGCCGACTGCATGGGCGACGGTCTGCGACGCCGATCTGGTCGAGATTCCCATTGCAGAAGGCGGCGAAGGCGCCGACACGAACTACGTGCGCATGCTTCTGTCCGGCGAAATGCACTCCTTCGGCATCGAAGACATGACGCGGTTCTACATCGGACTTGTCGAGAGGCGTGGCGAGCAGCTCGGGCAGGCAATCCGAGTGCTGGCTGATCGCAATCGATTACCCGTCTTGGTGCACTGCGCCGCCGGGAAGGACCGGACCGGAATCCTCATCGCGTTAGTCCTCTCCGCGCTCGGAGTTCCCGACGATCAGGTTGTTTCCGACTTCGCAATGACCGGCGTGTTACGCCCAAATCGCATCAACACCTACGCTCACCTGTTCATCCAGGCCGATCGGGACCCGGAGGTGGCGCGAGTCTTGTTCGAGTCACCGGCGGAATCCATGTCCGCTTTGTTGACTTATCTCGGCACCGAATACGGTGGCACTGTGAACTACCTGAGGGAGCGGGCGCGTCTCGACGAAAAAGTCATTGCGGATCTCAGGTCCGAGCTGCTTCAGGCCGAGTGCGGCGAACTCGCGACTGAATGAGCGCTAGGATTCTTGCCTCATGAGAGGTGCTGCATCAATGGATCCGACACTCGACACCGCTGAAAAACATCGCCCTGACAGTTACGAGCAACTTACAAACCGATATGAGCTGTTGCTCGGGCAGCACCAGATCGAGTTACGCCTAGCCGACCGATTGGGATCGGGGTGTGAGTTCCCGGAGATGTTCGCAGCCATCGCGGAGTCGAGCGATCTGCCCATGTGGGTATTCGACACGCGGGGTCCCGTGGTGCTCCGGTCCGGCGACAGGGAGCTCGACCAACCTGACATTGCCTCGATCTGCGCCGACGCTCGGGCTGGACAACTGGGCAACAGGTTCGTGATCGCCCCCGCTCCCAATGGGGTCGCTCGACGATTTCTTGTCAGACGCCTGGAGGGGTCGAGTGCAGATGACTCCATCGGTTGGCTCGTCATGGGAGAGATCGGCCGTAGCTTCAGGAAGCTCGATCAATTTCTCGTGGATCGCGGAGCGGTCTATCTTGCGCGGCACTGTACCCTGCACCACGCGATGCACCGATCGATCGCCGATTTGACGCAAGGTTTTGTGGAACGGTTACTCCGGCGTGGCGAGCACGGCGAAAGCACTGTCGAGGATGCGCGCCGAATTGGTATCGCTCCTGACAGTACCTGCATTGTCGTTGCGATCGACGATTCAGCACTGTCGCGTGGCATCGGTGACATCGACTCGCTGATCTCTTCCCTTTCCAAGTTAATCGCCGGCCAGGTCTTTGGGGCGCGAACTCCGCGGGGGCCGGTGCTCATCGTCGATCTCGGTGCGGCGGAACGAATTGAGGACTCCCGGCTGATCGAGGAGGTTTGTAGGGGATTGAACTCGGCCTTACCGGACTCGGGGGTTCAGTGCGGTGTCTCGAGTGCAGTCGAGGTCGACGCCATCACGGAGGGTTACGACGAAGCGTTAGAGGTGGTGGCATGCCTGGAACGCTTCACCGCGGACCATACGCGGGTCGTCAGTGTTCGAGACCTTGGTCCGGCGCGAATTCTGGTCGCCAACGGCAACATCGCCGCGATTCGCCGATACGTCGAGCATACGCTGGGTCCGTTGTGGAGCGAACAAGGTGACAGCGATATGGAAACGCTGATGAACACGCTCGCGCAGTTCTCGCGGGTGGGACATAGTATTCGCCGGACGGCAGCAGCGATGTCGGTGCACGAGAATACCGTCCGACAGCGATTGGCGCGAGTACGGCGGCTGACAGGCCTGGACATGCTCAATGATCCGTTCGCACAGCTGTCAGTGCACACCGCACTCGCGATCATCGCGTTGCGCAATCGTGCGCATCCCCTCTGGGACACACGGGCGAGGGGACTATTGAGCCGTGGTCGGGTCCGCCAGAAGGCGGTTGAGATCGGTTAAGAGTACATCGCTCTCCCACGCCATCCCGACGAAGAATGAGCGGTTCGCATTAACCCGTTCGCGCTCGGAATTCAACACCGCAGTCCTCGCAGCCACTTGGAACGCGTCGTCTCCGTCGTCGTAGGAAGCGAAGATCAGTCTCTCGATTGCTCGACCCAGTCGATCCGTTCTATCGCGTATTGCGGCGGGATCCTGCGGTGGGTACGAACTGGCGAGGATAGTTCTGAGCGTCCTGGTGGCCTCGACGACGGAAGGTCCCCCAGAACTCGCCGCCATCAGTTCTTCCCCCAGACCCTCAAAGCACCTTAGCTCGTACCTGTCGAAACTAGTTGCTATGTCGAGCTGTTCACGAATTACCCGCAGATGAGCGATCGCCATCTGCAGTTGTTCAGCAGCTCGTTCGTCGCCGGCAACGGCGGGATCGACAGTGTCCTCGAGCGCGCGTATCACCGAATCGATCCTGAGCTGTATCGAGGGATTCATCGTGGGCCTTTCTCGATCATGTCGATGATGTCGGCAGCGAAGAGGTATCCGCACGTCGCTAGCCAAGTGAGCAAGACGTCGTGGTGACTTTGCCGGTCGCGGGCAGCCTTCAGCGAAGACGCAAGGGTCGCGACGAGGCTCTTGAATGCGCAGAGTACTTCGTAGAAGTGCAGTGTTACTGGGTCGACGCAATGTCCGGAAAGCTCTTCGTAGCGTGTCAGCAGGCGCTCACGTGGCATCAGCCCCGTGACGAGACGCTGCCCATCCTCGGCGACCGTGCTGTACAGCCGCTGGATCCCCCATGCCAGATCCTCGTGCGGATCTCCGACATGCGCCAACTCCCAGTCCAGTACTGCGGTGACCTTGTTGGTGGACTCGTCGAAGAGATAGTTGCCGGTGCGGTAGTCACCGTGCACGATGGACAGACGTTCCTGTAGGGGAAGGTTGTCGCGTAGCCAGACCTCGATCGCGGCAACGAGTGGGAAAGGTGAGATGGAGTCGTCTCGCCACACGCGAGACCACCAGTTGACCTGCCAGCGGGCCGCCTGACGCGGATCGTCGTCGGGAACTCCGAGACAACCGAGTTGGTCGGAGGACAACTGGATGTCATGCAGAACCGCCAAGTTGTGGACGAATTGTTCAGCAAGTGCTTCGCGTTGTTCGCCGGCGAGCACTGTTTGCAGACCCGAGACGCTCTCCTGTGAGCCCTTTGTCGGCGCTGCTACCCCCTCCACGAAAGACGTCGCCAGGAAGGGCCGTCCCAGTACTTCTCCGGTGGATTCAACCCACCGCGGTGTCGGAACCGGGAAGCGCGGTTCGAGAAAATGTAGGACATCGAATTCTCGTTGCCGGTCCGATTCCATCACCCCCTGGATCGCGTCGATGCGGAGGACAAGTCGTTCGGATCGTCCGTCGGTATGGGCGAGCTCCACGGAATACTGCTCGTTCGATGCCCCACCTCCCATCGGTTCGACACAGCACACACGCGCCGAGATCGCCTCGCGATCGAGGAAGCGTTCGAGCCCGCAACGGACCGCATCGGTCCCCAGCGGTGAGTAATCCCCGTTGCGTTCGACGTTATGCCGCTTGCGATCGAGCATCGCCGCGATGGAAGGTTCGAGATCGTTGCTCGTCCCTAAGGAGAGTGAACTGGTCAAGGGATCCATGTCTCCAATCACATCCTCACAGTTGGTAGAGCGTGTAGAAGCCACGGACTCGTTTCGGAGGCCGAAGCTGCGATGAACTGTTCCGTCCGTGACCTTCGTAAGGCAACGTGCCGCGGATTCAGCTGTGGAGAAATCTACCGAAAAGTGTGTCCTACCTCACAGCATATCTGCGCTTTAGTGCGTTCGACGCCACGTTCCATCGGGGACGAATGTAGATACTTCCATCGGCCGACATCCAGCATTGATCATCGACCTTTCGTCACCTGGTTGCATGTGCCCATCGACAACAGGCAGTCGCACCGCGCATTGTCAGTTGCGGTTGCTTGCAGAACAGAACGGAGCGGGACGTGACAGATATCGACTTCGAGGCAATGCTGCAGCGTTACAGGGGCATCCACCCGCTGGGCAGTGCTGGAGACAGAAGTATCGCGGCGACCCTGAAGACCAGCATCGTCGACACCACCGACCACAATGTGCGCCCCAACCGACTGTCCGTCGAAGAGATCGACGACTACCTTGCTTATTCAGGCTGGAACCTGTGGGACCTGCTTGCTCGGAGGTCGACGGAGGGCGAGTCCGGTTTGATACCGCAACAGGAGTACGAGACGGTCGCCTTCGTCCAGCAGTGGTTGAAGTTCCCGCACCTGTACGACAGGATCACCGAGGCCGCCGGCGGTGCGGAAGGATTGGTCGAACTCGCGCGGTCGCATGCGTCGCAGCCGGCCGACAAACTGAACAACACCCGCGCATGGGTCAACATCTGCACACTGATGGGGCGCGGCCTGCTCACTTCCCTTGGTCTTCAGCAACCACACGATCGTCTCCATGAGCTCAACACCGCAATTCAGTTTCAGCGGCGTATCCAGCACGGTGTGTACGGGCCGGGTCGTGGCTTCATCTCCGGCCGAAACTACAAACCCCGAGTTCTCGACCAGAAGTGGATCGATCGATTCTTCGACGAGCGCCAACCTGTAGCCGACGACGAACACCGACAGTTCTGCCGCAAGTTCAACGCGTCGACCGAGGTCTTCGGGTTCCTGCTCATGTTCGACACGCGGTCGGCGACCAACACGAGCGGACCGTACGAGCTACCCAACGGCGACGTGATGCTGGTCCGAGATCACTTTCTTCTCGAACCGCTGTACCCGTGGATGGACGACGCCGCGGGCGGTCTCCCTTACTGCGTAACGCAGGCAATGATCTTCGACGGTTCCGCCCCGGAGTTCAACATCAACGATATCGGTACAACGTTCACCGCTGAGCACGCCGACTATTGGAACGCGCTAACTCACTTTTCCGTCTACCGCAAGGATCGCTGGGACAGTAGCGAACTCATCCCCCTCGATCTTGAGCAGCAGCGCGATATTTCGCGACGTTCGCAGCAGGGCGTCGGGAAGCTGTACCGGCGGATAGCCAGTATGAGCCGCCGCGATCGCATCATGGCCGGCGTCTTGGTCTATACCCGCGAGATGATGGCTCCCTTCGCACGACCGGTCGGCTTGTGGAATTCGTTTGTCGATCAAGAGCAGTTCGACGAACTCGATCCCTTGACGGCGCAGGCCTACTTTCCACTCACGAACGGCCAGGCGCAGGACCTTCTGCCACCCGCGTTCGTGATGGGAGAGGCATTCATCCCCATCGAACACAGCGCAACCTGGTAACGAGCCGAACGAAACCGACCACGAACATGGAATGGAGCACTCATGACTTTGGCCGCACACGACCATCTCCGTCACACGATCAATGGGCAATTCGCGCGAGAGAGCGTGGCATACTGCCTGATTCTTCCGGAACACGGCATCATGGGCCACTGGTACACCTGGGTGAACGACTCCGGCAAAGGCGGGCGTGCATTCGTTCTCCATTCGGACGGTCCTGAGCCGGTGTACTTCAACCATTGTGACGATCTCGAAGTCGGCGTTCAGGACTTCGATGATTGGAATTTGGGTGGCGCATCCCTCGCGGTCGGAGAGGCGCTCCACAGCGCGGAAGTCCGGTTCGAAGCAGATGACCTCGCTGTCCACTTCACATTCGAAGGCATTCATCCGGCCTTCGACTACGGCTCCAACGCCGTCAGCACACCAAGCTATCTCGCGGACAACCGTTACGAACAGACCGGACGCATCGTCGGCACCCTCGTTTGGCGCGGCAAGACGTACGAATTCGACGGCCCCGGGCACCGTGATCAATCATGGGGAACCCGCGATTGGGATGCAATCCACCACTACAAATGGATAGCGGCTTCGGGGGACGACTGCTCGACGAACCTGATGTGGACAATGGCGGAGGGGAAGTGGACATCAACGGGTACGTCTACCTCGACGGTGTTCAAGCGCCATCGTCGATGCGTCCGTCTCGACCGATTACGGCCCCGAATTCGTTCAAGACGTGGTCCGAGCGGAATTGGTTGATGCAATTGGGCGACGCACGACGCTGGACCTGGATACACGACATACCCTCGCCCGCTGGGACGTGACCCCTAGCTTCAATTTTTCCGACACGATGTTCACCGGGACATTGGGTGGCCGACAGGTGCGAGCGTACGTGGAGTACACCTGGCCGCGCGCGTATCTCGATCACTTGTTGTCACGTGTGGAGGAGACCGATGTCCGTGTCGGCTAGGGCCTTGCATACCGCCCGGGAGACACGTCATGTCTTGGATCCAACTCGTCCACGACATCGGGAGTCGATCGTCTGGGTCATCCCGCACGTCTCGGCCGGGATCACCGCGTTCGTCTACACGTGGATCAACTCGCAAGGCGCCGCCGGAGCCGCGCTCAGCGTGTTTGGAACCACGGTAGGCGAGCAAATATTCGAGAAGGTCGACGGAGTGCCCGTTTCGGACGCTGCGCAATTCGAAAATTATCGAGTCGGTCCGCTGACTCTAGAGTTGAACCCTGACGGTATGGGCTCGACCGTCTCGTTCCGAGGAAAACGCGTTGCGATCACCCTTGAATTCGATGGCTTGCATGCATCCTATCGCTATGGGAGTCACCCGGAGGGATGCCCGTCGTTCTTCGCTGACGACAGGCTGGAGCAAACGGGTCGTGCGGTTGGCACGCTGGACGTCGACGGCCGCTCGTTTCCTTTCGACGCGATGTGCCAGAGAGATCACTCCTGGGGGGAACGCGATTGGGACGCAATGCATCACATGAAATGGGTGAATGCATTGGGTAGCACCACAGCGGTGCATGCTGTCGAGTTGCTCGCCTACGGTCAGCGCTACCTGCGTGGTTACCTTCTCCGTGAGGGTCAGTGTGTTCCGCTCGAGGATCTATCGCTGCGCTACACGCTCGACTCCGAGTTCTTGCACCGCGACATGTCCACAGACTGGACGGATCTGATCGGACGATCCGCCCACGTCACCTTCGACGGGGGTGGTCCGCACTTCGTCTGGGACGTAAGTGCGAATTTCACTCTGCGCGACACCGCCATGTCGGCGTCCATCGACGGGGAACCGGCTGTGGCCTATGTGGACATGTCCTGGGACCCGGACTATCTCCGTCGCACGGCGGAGAAGACGAACATCCCGGTGACTGTCACTATGTAGCGCCGCAGCGCACGCGCGCGAACGGATGCCCGCCCGGTCGTCCAGGCGGGCATCCGTTTGTGTAGTTCAGTTGTACAGTTTGGTGTAGTGGTAGAGATCGAGGAAGTCGGTGCTGGTGCCGTAAGCAGTCAAATCACCCATCGTCCATTTGGGCAGCACCATGAATGCCATCGATCCCGGCCAGAACTGACAGGGGAACTGCGTCTGCGCCTCACCGGTCAATTCCCAGACGCGGTCCTCGGCGTCGGTCAAATGGAGATCGATGGTCTCGGCGTACATACCCCGGCGCCGGATGGTGGCGGTGCCTTCCTTGAGGCCGATGCCCTTGCCGTGGTCCATCACGTAGCCATGCGTGATCTCGGCGATGACTTCTTGGTCCGGCCCGATGGTGGGATCGAATGCGAACATCGAGTGGATCGCCAGATCGTGATTGAAATGAGCCTGAAGCCAAGTCATGGTGCCGAGCTGCTTCTCCTCACGCACACCCCAGCTGTGATCCATCGTCGACATCGAATCGACCTTGTGCGTGACACCGTTCAGAGTCACTTCGCCAGTGATTTTTCCGGTCATGTCGAAGTGACCTGCGTACGCCGCGCTTCCCGAGAGATCACCGGCGGAGTTCTTCGCCCGGGGGTCCATTGCCGCGTCGTGGATGTCGAAACCATCCATGAGCGCCTCGTAGCGAACGTCGATCTTCAGGGATTCGCCGTTGTCGTAGCTAAGGTCCCAGACTTTGTTGGGTTCACGGCAGATGACCGACAGTCCGTTGTCGAGTGAGTAGTCCAGCAAGCTTCCGGATTCGGGCATGGGTAGGTACGCGCGACTGTCCCAGAAGTCGATCTCCCACGACGAGGTCACGCGGCGGGAGTTGACGAAGATGGCGGAGTTCACGACTCCAAGATTTGGTCGGAAGAGGGCGTACAACCCGATGTGGAGGGGGACCTCGGGAATTTCGAATCCGAAGTAGTTGGTCTCCGTCCACATGCGCGCGTCGGTGGTGGGCGGATGAAATTCAGCGTCTTGTGAACTGATCATGGACCTAGTGTCGCGAAAGGAGCAGCACGACGACACCACTTCACGGCGCGTTGCCTCTTATGGGGTATTCCTCTGGCGAGGGCAGTTGATCGCACTCGAACGTTCGTACGCTCCTCACACCATCGATTGACCGAGGAGCGATATGACTACGTCATGGCCTTGCGACGACAAGTCGAGCGAACGTTTCCCCATCTTCACGCGCGCCAACACCGGTGAGGTGTTCAGCGATGCAGCGACACCCCTTACGTGGAGTACGTTTGGGCGTGGCGTGTATGACGCTGCGTACCGTGACGGTCTCTACGAGATCGGGGTGTTCACCGAGGAAGACTTCCGCCCTGAGGGCGAGTGCGAGGTCGTTGGGTGCTTCGGTGGCTATGTGTATATCAACGTCTCGATCTCGCGCGTGCTAGCAGTGCGCACGCCTGGGATGACGGCGGAAGCTATCGACCGGTCGTTGTTCGGCGAGCACCCGGACGTCAGGCCGTACGCTCCGCATCCGGCTGACGAGAATCAGCAGTGCACCGAGCGCATGGTTGCGTGGATGGAGGGCTTGTTCGCCGCGTCGGACGTTCCGGAACTGGTCAAGCACCGAGCGCGGGTCGACACGATCGTCGCGGAGCGACCTGATCTGACGGATTTGAGCGATCAGGAACTCGTCGACCGGTACCGTTCCCTGGTCCCGGAGATGCGACCGGTCTTCGCCACCCATATCGTCCACCTGTACGCGAGCAACATCATTACCGGTTTGCTGGCCCAGGTAGGCGAAGCGGTCGGTGAGGGTGAATTGGTTGCGAAGATGACTTCGGGACTCGGCGAGGTCGACTCCGCGCAGCAATCGTTCGACCTCTGGGAGCTGTCTCGCTCGATTCGCCACTCTCCGAGGCTGTCGGCAGCGTTCGAAGGCGGAATCACTGGGGTCCTCGATCGCATACGGACTCACGATGCTGCCGATGCAAAAGAGTTTCTCGCACAGTGGGACGCGTTCCTCGCCTCGTGGGGATTTCTCGGACCAAGCGTGTGGGAGGGCCGTTCACCGACCTACCGATCCAACCCCGAGATCCCACTTCGGATGCTCGACCACGCGCGCCAGGTCCCGGATGAAGGCTCGCCCGCGGTCCGCACAGCGAATGCGGTTTCAGAGCGCGACGCCGCGGTCGCCGCCATCGCCGCCAAACTCGACGATGACATGCGAGGCCAGTTCCTGGCGGCGGCCCAAGCGGCGAAGCTCTACCTGCCGGCCCGTGAGGCGACGAAAGTGCAGTGCACGCGGTTGTGCGAGGAGGCGCGTATGACCATGCGCGAACTCGGCGGCCGGCTGGTAGGCCGTGGCATCCTCTCCCGCTGGGAGGACGTCCTGCTCCTCATGAACGACGAGTTCGACGCGTTCCTGAGCGATCCCGAGTCTTTCAGGGCCACAATCGCCGACCGCAAAACCACGTTGCAAACTCTTGAACAGAAGTGGCCGCCGTTCATCCTGGATGGTCCTCCGCCCTCCATCGAGGACTTCGCGGACCGGAACAACTCTATCGTCAACCCGGTGGACAGTGGCGAGATCCTCGGAGGTCTCGGAGTGGCACCGGGCGTACACACCGGGCCGGCTCGCGTCGTCCGGTCTCTGATGGACGATGTCGACGTCGAGCCAGGCGATGTTTTGATCGCGATGACTACAGATTCGTCCTGGGGACCACTGTTTCTCTCTGCAGGCGCCGTGGTTTGCCAGACGGGTGCAGCAATATCGCATGCAGCGATCGTTGCCCGTGAACTGGGAATTCCCGCTGCGGTGTCCGTCCAAGACTGCACCACCCGAATTCCGGACGGGACGATGATCACCGTCGACGGAAGCAGCGGCAAGGTGACCGTGCACTAACCGATGAGCACATGACGCTGTACACGAGATCTACTCGAGTACAGCGTCATTGGCGACTTATGGCGAGAAAAACTCTCCATGACCGTCGTTCAAGTCCCTGCGGGCGGCACCGACGACAACCCCCCGGACGGCCTCAGCGTGAGAGTCGGTCAGCTCGGTTCCGGAGCAGTTCCGGTGACGACGATGCGACCGCCGTCGATGGGGATAGCGGCGCTGACGCGGCCTGTTCGAATGACCACAGCATAGGCCGCCCGTTTCGAGACGCGGCCGTGCTGGCCGTGGAGCGCGGCGAACAAGTGTCCGTCGAGTCCCGAAACACGCTTCGCGCCTCTACCTCGAAAGGGGGAACTCCGCGCGGATGACAAGTGGTGAGCGTCACTTACAGAATAATGTTGGACCAAATCGCTAAGGAGGCTCTTGATGGAAAAGATCTGGCCCTGTGACGACGATGCGAGCGAACGCTTCCCAATCTTCACTCGCGCGAACACCGGCGAAGTGTTCGTCGACGCAGCAACTCCACTGACGTGGAGCGTCTACGGTCGCGGAGTCTACGAGAACGGATACCGCGACGCCCTGTATCGCATCGGTGCCTTCACCGCTGAAGACTTCCGGCCCGAAGGGGAGGGCGAAGTCGTCGGCTGCTTCGGCGGTTACGTTTACATCAATGTATCGGCGTCACGCGTCCTGGCTGTCCGAGCGCCTGGAATGACATGGGAAGCCATCGACCAGTCGTTCTTCGGAGACCAGCCTGATGTTCCCCCGTATCAGCCCAATCCGCTCGACGAGAATCCCGAGTGCACGGCACGAATGGGCGAATGGATGAACTCACTGTTCACCGCCACGTCGCTACCGGAGATCGACGAGCACCGTCGGCATATAGACCGGGTTATCGCAGAGCGCCCCGACCTGACGACGCTGACCGACGCCGAGCTCCTAGCAAGGTTCCGCGACCTCGTCCCGCAGATGCGCAAGATCTTTTCCACACACATGGTGCAGACCTACGGCTCCAACATCGTCACGGGCACCATCGCCCAAGCTGCCGCTGCAGCCGGAAGGCCCGAGTTGGTCTCCAGCCTCACGGCAGGTGTCGGCAACGTCGATTCTGTCGTGCAGTCAATCGACATCTGGAACCTGTCCCGCCTGGCCAACGCACCCGCCGTAGCCGCAGAGTTCGACAAGGGGATCGACGATGTTGTCGCGCGCTTGGAAACTTCCGAGAGCCAGGAATCGACGAAGTTTCTCGAGGCATGGCGGGCGTTCATCCGCCAGTGGGGCTACCTTGGCCCTAGCATCTGGGAGCTACGCTCGCCGACGTACGAACAGAACCCTGAGATCCCGCTCAAGATGATCGACCGAGCCCGCGGTGTTCCCGACAGCGGGTCACCGGAGATTCGTGCCCGGCGCCTTGAACACGACCGACTGCGGGCGGTCACTGTGGTCGCGGAACTCCTCGACGGGGCCGAACTCCACGACGCCTTCTTGGCGGCAGCCAACGTCGTGCCGCTCTACATGCCGGCTCGCGAGGCAATCAAGGTTCAATGCACACGCATGCTCGAGGAGGCTCGCAAGACCATGCGGGAGCTCGGCGGACGACTGACCGAGGCCGGAACTCTCGAGCGCTGGCAAGATGTCCTCCTTCTGATGGACGATGAGATCGACGATTTTGTTGACGACCCAGCACCTTGGAAGGACACGGTTGCCGCGCGCAAGGAGAAGCTGACCCTCATCGAGTCGCTCACGCCGCCCTTCGTCTTCTCTGGAACCCCTCCGATGCTCGACCAATTCACCCCACGGAATGCCGCCTCGACGACGACGGCCGCCGAGGCGGGCACCGTCCTCACAGGCATCGGGGCCTCACCGGGTACGCATACCGGACGGGCACGAATCATCACCTCATTGGACGATGAGAGCGACTTCGAATCGGGCGACGTTCTGATCGCGAGGACAACCGACTCCTCATGGGGGCCACTGTTCCTCACTGCAGGTGCCATCGTATGCGAGACTGGTGCGGCAATCTCTCACGCCGCGATTGTCTCTCGCGAACTCGGACTACCTTCGGCAGTTTCGGTACCCGATGCGACGTCGCGGATCCCCGGCGGCACAATCGTCACCGTAAACGGTGACGACGGAACGGTACTCGTCCACTGAACGGACGAGCCTGCGGGCGCGACTGAGCATCGGCGACAGAAGGCCTGGATAGATCTCGGCCTCAGCCCCCTTCACCAGAACGACTGTTCGACGACAACGGTCTTTCACATGCAGAAAACGTGCAATGGCCGAGGTAGGCACCAGGTACGCGAAGGCTGCCGGGCTGTAACAGCCATCGGATCAGATGCGCAGCTTTGTGCCGCCCGTCAGCAGGCAACGTCCGATCCTGACTATCAACTCGACTACATGAGTCGCCGATACGCCGCCAATGGTTCCAGCTCGGCAATGTGTCGATGCAGACAAGCGCGAACCGCCCCATCCGCCTCCGGGTGGATACCGAACCGAAAGAGGATTTCATGCTCGAACAGATGGATCGCCTTCGCCACGACATCGCTGGCGACTTTGCACGTGAAAGCCTCGCCTACTGTGCGATTTTGCCGGGCAAAGGCGTCTATCTTCTCTATACGTGGGTCAATGGAGATGACATCGCCGGCTACGCTTTCGCCATCTATGGCGAGGGACCCGAGCCCACCTACTTCGCTCGGCGCGAGGGGATTCCCGCAGAGGGTCAGAACTTTGACCACTGGGACATCGAAGACCTGTCCGTTCGCGTCGGCGGCGACTTCAGCACGGCGACCGCCACGTACGAGGACTCCGAATTCTCGATCTCCATCGAGTTCGAAGCCTTTCATGCCCCGTTCGACTATGACCAGAACGCCGGCGGGTGTCCGCGCTACCAGGCCACGAACCGGTATGAGCAGTCAGGCGTGATCCGTGGCCAACTTACTCGGAATGGCGTGACGACGGTCTTCGACGGACCAGGACACCGCGATCATTCATGGGGTCGTCGCGACTGGGACGCGATCCATCACTACAAGTGGCTTTCGATCGTAGGCGCGGATAGGGCGGCAAACATCATGGTCGCACTCGTTGAAGGCGAGACAATCTACAACGGCTATGTCTTTGTGGATGGCGTCCTGTCACCGATAGTGTCGGCCGAAATTGCTACCGAGTACGACGACGAGTACTTCCAGGACGCAATCGTCGCATCCGTCCTCGACGAGAGCGGCCGCACCACGCAAATCGACTTCCCCGAACAGAGCGCGCGGGCCCGATGGGATATTTCCCCGACGTTCAACTTTACTGACACCTGTATGGACGGAACGCTCGCTGGCGGGGCCGTCAGTGCCTACGTCCAGTACACATGGCCCCGCAGCTACCTCGATCATTTACTGACACGCGAACCTTACGCCTCGATCACTCATTGACCAGCGGGCGTGCCGGCACCAGCCTTGGATTCAAACGGAGCCACTTGCCCTATATTGATGGTTGATTGTCAGAGGGAGGCGACCTGACAAGGCTCAGGTTTGTTTCTCAGATATCGTCTCGACGAGAGCGCTCATTCTTGCGGCTCTCGCGATGGGAAGCGGGTCTCCCCAGTGCTGTTCACAGGCGGTCTCGGACCGCCAGCCAGCACCGTGGAGGAGGCCTGCTTTCTCCTGTGCCCATGGCGAAGACGCGTCGACCGGACGCATTCACCGCGGTGGGTGTGGCCGGTACCTCGTCAAGCCCGTATCAGGCAAACGCTGGCCCACCGGGATCCGGGCGCTGAGCAGAACACTTCTGTCGCCGCACTTCTCAACGGAGATGGTCGGTCTCGTTCACCGAGAGCAGTTCACGATAGTCGCCGTCGACATGGATGCGGGTGATCGACGTGTAGGCGGTATCGACGAAGAACGTACGAGCCGTCCCGAGAATGTGGGAAAGATACGCACTGATGACACCGCCGTGACACACGACAGCGACAACTGACTGCGGATCTGCACGCGATACGATGTCGTCGAAACCCCCAACGATTCGTCCGCGAAATTCATTCAGGTCGAAGGTGTTGCCACCAAACCGGCCATTGTTGAGGTCATCCCAGCCAGCTCTGCGGTTGGGGTAGTGACCGATTCCCGTCCCATAGGTCTTCCATCCTGAATCGACCTCGACGATGCGGTCGTCGAGGTCGGGCTCCAGACCCACGACGCGCTGGACGTACTCGGTCGTCTCGATTGCCCTGCGCATCGTACTGCTCACCAGATGGGAAATTTCACCGAAGGGTTTAGTTGCAAGATAGTCGGAAAGTCGTGAGGCTTGGTCTGATCCTTCAGGTGTCAGCCCTGGGTCCGCCCCGGACGGGTTGTGGGTGACGGCATGAGGCTGTGCATGACGAATGAGAAGAAGTTGAACGGCCATACCCTTGAGCATAGAGGCTCATACCGCGGCGAGTCGCTGCGGCTTCATCCATATGGCAACGGCCTCAGCCCGATTCGACGAGGAAGTCTTTCTGAGTATCCGTTTGACGTGCGACTTGACCGTTCCTTCCGTAATCGTGAGCCTCCGGCCAATCTGCGCATTGGTCAAACCTTCGGCCATCAGTGCAATCACCTCGACCTCACGCGCGGACAGGCTCCCTTCCGCGTCGGATTCGGTGTCCTCGCGTTGCGGGACAGTTGTGGTGGTGAGCTGTCCGAACACCGATACGGATGCCAGCCCGGCAGTCGAGTGAAGGTCACGGTCGATCACCGGCGCATTCGTCGCTGCCGAATGAGCGATGATTACCGATAGCTGATGACAAAATCGGCGGAGCGCGTCGATCTCGGACTTACTCGGAATACGCTCCTGGAGGTGACAATCGACGTGGATGATGCCCACCACGCGGTGCTGGTGCAGTACCGGTATCATCCAGAAGTTTCTCGATTTCGATCGTTGCCACAGCGAGAAGCCGAACGCACGTTCGCGATGTGCGAGCATGGTCGCCTCGTTCACGTGAGCAGGATGGCAGTGGGCGGCGGCGCTGGGCAGAAGAAATCCGGGCCCCTTCTCACCGTCGAGGTGCGACGATGCCCATTCGGATCCACACCGCGAGTATGCAGACTTCGGATACCACCGCCCCGATGAGACAGTCGAAAATAGCACCCGGTCGAATCCGAGCCGTGCGACCTGCGAAGGGACCATCGCCATAAGTTCCGCTGCGTTCGAACACTGGCTCAATCGGCCGAGCGCATCGGTCGTTACGTCACTCAGCGTGGACGTCAACGCGCGCCGATTCTCCGCCAGCGCTGTTTCCAAATCTCGCAGACGCGAGAGCACTGTCACCAGATCGCCTACCTCCGCAGCGGACGCGTCGGCCGTGACCGTGTTCAGCAAACCACTTGTCGCATCCCACGCGTGAGCGATGAACTCGCCGATGTCGGCCGCATCGCGCAATCGATGGGATCCAGTCAATGGATGGGCGGGTGCCAGGCGCGGATTGGCCGTCACCCTCGCGCGCACTAGGCGGCAGGTGTCGAGCGCCTGCACCACGATGTCGTCGGCCACACGCTCAGGCCCGTAGAGACGTCGCTGCAGATATCGCGATCTGGTGGTGCCAGGGTTCATATCCGATCCCGATTGGGCGCGGCCTTCAGCGAGTCGCAGCATCACGAGTATCCGTTCAGTAGAGGTCGCGGTGTGGTTGTGACAGCGTTTGCCCTGCCGGGGTAGGCGTGCGCCATATCACACTAAATATCGACCATAGAGCGGTCTGACCGATAACGCAAGACCGCTCGGGCGGACTACCACACGGAATGACAGGCCAGGCTACGCCTGGCGGGGTGAGCGTACGCTGCAGTAATCGGCGGGAAGACTGTCCACCGTCGTCGCGTTCACAACTGGTGGTGTGTGCACGTGCCTCGTCATGAGTTGATAGGCAGCGGGCGACGACCCCTCGGCGATGGCAGCAGTGATTGCCCGATGCGCGTCGAGTGACCGTTGCATCGCATCCTGGTCTCGATGCGCCTCATTGTCGGTTTGTCGCAGGATTGCACGCGACACCGCCTCCATAAACGTTGACAACAAGTCGTTGTGGCTGGCCGTGGCGAGAGCGGTATGCCAACGAACCTTGCATTCGATGAAGTCACCCAGGTCATTGATCGCCTCGGCTGATTGTTCATCGATTAGCCTCAGCGCTCGCAGGTCGGCGTCCGTTCGTCGTTCGGCGGCAAAGTACGCACACCACGGTTCGATGACCTGCCTCGACTCGAAGAGCATCTGAGTCCCTGGGGCCCAGCCTTGAAGTTGAAGGTCGACAGAGCTCATGAATGCTGCCGCAGTTGGTCGTGAAACGATCGATCCACCTCCGCGCCCTGGTTTCGTGACGATGAGTCCTTGCCCCTGCAAGCGATGCAAAGCTTCGCGAACAATGGCGCGTGTAAGACCGCTCTCTTCGACGAGCATTCGTTCCGGCGGAAGTAGCGTGCCCACGAGAAGTTCACCAGCGAGGATCTTGTCCCGGATCAGATCGGCGTAGACATCTGCGGGACGAGGGACGTGAACCGCACCGATGTTGAGACGCGCTTGCTGACTCGCCATGTCAGTACCGTGACTCTTCGACTTGGACGTTCACCGACAGCAGGATAACTGCCCGGGAACTCGTCGCGTTTTCCATAGCTTTGTCGTGGGCGGGCCATGTTGGGCATCGGGACAGCCACGCGGAGTGCAGGCTCGGTCGGAACACTTGGGATCTCCTTCGCGCGTTTGCTCCTATTGTGGTGCACGACGACGCGTGAACCAGCGCCCGGTCCTGGGCTTTATCCCTTTCGAGAGACCCTGCGCGACGTGTCGGCTTCCCGCACGTGGCAGTCCAAGAACACCATGTGACATGAGGAGATTTCGGCAGATAACTTAGAAACGGCAGAGTGGTGAAGTGGTCAGCGGGTTCGGCGCGAGACGAAATAGAGTGACGCACGACTTGTCGTGAGTTCACTCCGGTGGGATCGGCGTCCCTCGGTCGGCGAGCATGTGCCTGGCGCGGGGCGATGTCATCAACGTCGTTCATGCTCGGTGCGTGTGCTCTACGTTGACATCGCGGCCTGCGCCGGGCGGGCCAGCGATCATCGAGGGACACCGAAGCTGTGGACCCGTCTTGCGGGCCGGGCCTCACGCACAAGATTCGTGGGTTACCGAGCAGACGAACCGTCCTATTCCGCCTATCCGGCAACTGTGGGAGGCCCGGGGCTACTGCGCGTACGAGCGTTGAACTGGACGTGCACGCACGTTCGGTCGCAGCAGCAGCCATCGACAGCGTCACCGGGACGGGATCCAGACACGATTGACCCCGTCCTATGAACACATCCGATCCCTATTAGCGGATCTACCGGGTCCGGCGGCAGTGGCATATGAGGCCAGACCGACCGGCTTCGGGTTGTAGCGGGACCTGTCCGCGGCCGGGGTCCGGTGCGAGGTCGCGGCCCCGTCGAAGTTGCGGAAACCAGCCGGGGACCGGATCAATACCGATGTCCTCAATGCCTTGCACCTGGCCCGGCTGCTGTGCCTGGACAAGGTCACCCCGGTGACGGTCCCCAGCATTGATCAGGAAATAGCGCGAGATCTGGTGCCGGCTCGAGAGGAGTGCCGCGGGGATCTGATGCGGCCACGTCACCGTCTGTCGAAACTGTCACTTCGCCACGGCATCGTCCACTACGGCGGCGCGGCCTGGACCGGAGCACACGACCGCTGGCTGCGCACTGAGGCAGCGCCGCCGTTGACCTTGCCCGCGACGAGGATGGCGTTCGACGTCGACTACGACCATGCGCCCACAATGCAGGCCCGCCGCCTGCGACTCGATATGGCGAACGAGGAAACAGCCGAGGTGAGTGAATTCACTCCGATCGTGCGCAGACTGGCCTGCCTGCGCGGGGTGAGCATCCCGACCGGGTTGGCGTTGGCCGTGTAGATCGGTGACTGGAATCGGTTTACCGGCAACACCATCGGCTCGTTCGTCGGGTTGGTGCCGTCGGGAGTACACGTCCGGTTCATCGCGGATTCAGGGATCGATCACCAATACCGGCAACACCCATGCACGCCGGCTCTTGGTGGAAGCTGCCTGGCATCACCGGCCGCGCTATCACCTCGGGGCGGTGATGCGGTCGCGATGGGATCAGGCGGCGGTCGCGGCTCGTGCCCGGGGTGACCAGGGCAATCGTCGGCTGCATCAGCGGTGGGTGGGTTTCTCGAGCGGCGGAAAACGGCCCGTGGTCGCGAACGTCGCGATCGCTCGGAAGCTGGCGGGTTGGCGGTGGTCTCTGGCGGTGATGGACTGAGGGCAGGTCTCCTGGACTGCTTCGCCGACGAGTTCGGTGGTGACAGCGCGTGGATCGACCCGCGGCGCAGCTCGCAGAGGATGAGAGCCCGACCAGTGAACCTCGAACCCTTGCAGCAGACAGCCGGGGCAGCACGCTCATAGCAAGCTCCACCCCTCGCCCAACCCGAGGCGATCGCTGTCAGCGCCGGCCAGCGCCATAAGCGCCGCAGGACATCGGCCGCCGGGACCCGACCTCCAGGAACTCTGGCGGGGCGCAGCAAGGGGAACGCCTCGGCGCCTATTGTGCTCCGCACCACTCTTGCCTACACTTTGGCCTAACCATTTCATCTATCGGATGAAAATAGTGCAGAATTGGCCCAGCCAATCAGACGAAGAGGTACTAAAGGTGCAGATCACCGCAGCTGTCGCCCATGGCCCCCACCAGGACTTCAGGATCGAGACAGTGGACCTTGCATCACCTAGGAACGATGAGATCGTCGTCGAGATCCGTGGAGTCGGCCTGTGCCACACCGATATCGCGGCCCGGGACGGTGTATACGGCCTGCCCTATCCGCTCACCCTCGGACACGAGGGCAGCGGGGTGGTCGTGGCCGTGGGCCAGGATGTCACGTCGGTCACCGCCGGCGACAAGGTCGCAGTAACCTTCAGCAGCTGCGGAACCTGTCGTCCATGCGCGAATGGGCGTCCGGCATACTGCACAACCTTCACACAAGAAAACTACATCGGTAGTCGGCCAGACGGATCAGAGACCATGGTCATGGACGGGTCGCCCGTGCATGCGCACTTCTTCGGTCAATCATCCTTCGCCTCACACGCGCTCGTGACCGAGCGCAACACCGTCAAGGTCGACACGGACCTCGACATTTCTCTCGTCGGCCCGCTCGGCTGCGGCATCCAGACCGGCGCCGGGGCTGTGATGAAGTCGATGAACTGCGCGGAAGGAAGCTCGCTGGTCGTACTCGGCGGCGGTCCCGTCGGACTGGCCGCGGTGATGGGCGCGGTCATCCGTGGCTGCTCGACGATCATCGTGGTTGAGCCCGTCGAATCGCGAAGGACCCTTGCCTCACAACTCGGCGCGACCCAAGTGATCGACCCGGTAGGCGAGAATCTGACTCAACGGATCATGGAGATCACACCGGACGGCGTGGACTACATCTTCGACACAACCGGCAGGACCGAGGTCATCACCGCCGCCATGGATTGCGCGGCACAGAATGCCACGGTTGGCCTGGTTGGCGTACCTGCTGACTTCTCAGTGAACCTCCCGCTCAACATCGTCGGTGCTATGCAGAAAGGACTCACCGTACGCGGCATCGTTGAAGGCGACAGCCAGCCACAGTCGTTCATTCCGGAACTACTCGCGTACCACGCCGCCGGCAAGTTCCCTTTCGACACCATCATCTCGACGTACCCATTCTCGAAGATCAACGAGGCAGTCGCCGCCCAAGAACGCGGTGAAGTCACCAAACTCGTGCTAGTGCCGGACGCCTGATCACCGCAGCACACAACACTTTCAGAAAGGTAATAATGATTCACCCCGAAGACGCAGACCTGCATCCCGTCGATTCTTCCCTCACAACCTGGACCGAGACGATCGGCTTCTGGTTCGCGATCCCCGAAGAACAGATCTACGGAAATGTATATGTACTGGCGCGACCCAATGTCGGCGCCGCGATCTCGTCGATCAACGTGGTACAAGGACTCAACCGATACCCCTTCACGGCAGATCTGACCGACCCCCAGATGCATTGCCCGTGTCCCGATTCGATGACCAACTTCTCCCTGACGAGCGGGCTGGAGGTCGATGTCCCCAGTCCGCCGAACAACTACCATTTCCGTTACGCCAATATCGCAGGCACCTGCTCTTTCGATATGACGTTGGAAGGTGCGATGCCTGCGTGGGATCCGAACGACCCCGACGAGAACCCGTTGTTGGCCAAACCTGACGAAGACCACACCGACCTCGGGCTCGGAGACGCGTGGGCGGGAGGCCACCTCGACTTCTTGGGAAGAGTCCGAGGGGAACTGACCCTACGCGGACGTTCCTACCAGATCGATGCCATGGGAGGAATGGATCGGAGCTGGGGCACGCGCACCGAACTTGGCCAGGCTGCAATTTCATACATCCACATTCCGTTCGACGAAGACCTCGGCATCCACCTGGTCACCGGCATCGAACTCGTGGCAGGTGAGGTCGTGTATGGGCCACTGCGCTTCGGTTACATTCATGAAGGCGATAAGGTCTACGGGATTACCGACGCAACTGTTTCGGGAAAGCAACAGGGTCTCAGTCCTTTCCAGAATGAAATCACGGTGACCGATTCGACCGGGCGTACCCTGACTCTTCGAGGTGCTGCCATCGCGAGCGCACCGTGGTACACATTCAGCCCTTCCTACGTCACCTTCCAGTCACTCATGCACTACGAACTCGACGGCAAAAGCGCGTACGGCCTAATGGCCGACACGTATGGCATCGAGTTTCTGGCGGATCGGACATCACGACACGGGGCTCGCACTGTGCAATCCTTCGGCCCGGGCATCTGAGGCCAGAAAAGTCAGGAATACTGAAAATGCACACCTTGCCCCAATCCAGCACCCCCGCAGCAGAAGTTCTCCGTTCAGTCCGCGATCGATTCCCCACCGACTCGGCGAGCCAACGTGCCGTCGATCGCAAGCTCGATCGCCGGCGGGGCGCCGGATGGTCGCCCCTGTCGCTGACACAGCTCACCGAGGCGGTACGAGAGCTGTTGACCGAGGACGAGGACGGCAGTGACTACGAGATCCACAATCCGGTGTGGCTGACCGGTGGCGCATCCAAGATCCAGATGTCGTTCGAACTCACTGCAGGGGCCGATCCGACGCGGCGACATCTCTTACTGCGCATGGATCCGCCGGAATCCCTGAACGCAACGATCAAGACGACCGAGTTCGAAATTCTCCGAGGTGTCGCCGGCGTGCTCCCCGTACCACGGGCCTACTGGATCGACGATGAAGCCCGCCACCTACCCGAACCCGGACTGATCTGCGAATTCGTCGACGGTGTCACCAAACCCACTCTGACCGCGACGGGTCAGGTCAGTGGTCTCGGTACCAATTTTGGCGCGGATCTGCGAAAACCACTCGGTGACCAGCTGATCTCGAGCCTGGCGGCCTTGCATACCATCGATCCCACCGGCTGGGCATCGGAGGCGCTGGTGGTGCCTACAGTCGGCACCACCGAAAGCGCCAACTGGCAGCTCAACTTCGAACGACAGCTGTGGCTGCTCGACAAGTTCGATGCATCGCCGATCATGGACCTGGCGGCCAATTGGCTCGCTCGGAACCTTCCGACGCTCGATCAGGTCAGCGTGGTCCATGGCGACTTCCGAAGTGGCAATTTCCTGTTCGACGAGAGCACTGCGGAGGTGACGGCCTGGTTGGACTGGGAATCGGCGCACCTCGGCGATCGGCACTTCGATCTCGCATACTGTTCGCAGGATCTGTTCGGTCACTACGACGAGTCCGGAGATAATTTCCTGGTGTCGGGTCTCGTGCCTCGTGACGAATTCTTCACACGCTATGAGCAGGCGTCCGGCCTTAGTGTCGACCCGGCCCGTCTTCGGTGGTACACCATATTCTGCGGCTTCTCGTCAACCGTAAAAACTCTCGCAACCTCTATGCGCATAGCTCAGCTAGGGCGGTCCCATCAGGATGTCCTTCTCGCCAGATTGGAAGGGACGGTTCCGATTCTGCTCGGTCAACTCGGACGTCAGCTCGAGGAGGTTATCTGACCATGGATTTCACCAGCATTACGCTGAACGCTGCGGCGAAGGCGATGCACGACTGCGTGCTACCCGCACTGGCTTCTTCGGGTGACCGCCAAGCGCTCGAACAGGCCCACTTGGTATGGGACGCTATCATGTTCGCAAGGGACAGAGTGGACCTCATCGATGCGCGGCGCCGAACGGAAGTGCTCGAGCTCAGTACCCTCATGGGTCAGCTTATGGATCTTGATTCAGTCAGACGACTTGCAGTGAGCGACCGAATGGCACAGGTTCACGCCGAATCGCTACAGGTACTGGCACATCCAGCGAGTACCGCGCGCGAGTATTCCGACCTCGGCGTCAAACTCGGCGAAACGCTCACATCGTTGCTCGCCGAGGCCGACGACCTGGCCGCCCCCACGCGGAGCGAAATCGAGCGTGCGGTTCTTGATCATTCGTTGCGGAAACTCGAACTCGACCGCGCATGGCTGTTGCCTCTGGGACTCGATCCCGACCCTTCGACCGTCCGCGACCTGCAGACCCTCCTGAAAGGTGGTAGTGCAGAGTAGGATTTCGTACTGCTATCACTCCACGGTCTGGAGCGCGTGTCTGAGAGCTTCGGCTGCGCTCCAGACCGGTAGTCGGATATGAGTCTCGAACCCGTGAGTCGGCGAAAAGGACGGGCCACCGGCTATTCTGATACCACGGGCTTGAGCCTTCATAACGTACTCGATCGAGTCGGAGTGGGTGTCGATCCACAGCCCACTCCCACCCTCGGGCATCGCCAGGTCCCACCGCGGACACACCTCCCTGACGATGCGCGCAGTGAGACCGAGGTGGTCCAGAAGGAGTCGCCGGCGGTCGGCAATAGCTTCCTGCGCGTTCTCGAGCACCTCGGCAGCCAGGAACTGATCAACTACTGACGTGGTCACATCGATCGTCTGCTTGGTATCCGCAATTCGGGCAATCGTATGCGGGTCACTGCGTATCCACCCGATTCGAAGCCCACCCCAGAACAGTTTCGACATCGTGCCCACCGTAATCAATCGCTCCGGGTCGATCAGACCGCTCAAACCGGCATTTCGTTGGTCCGGATCGTATATCAGGTCTGCCGCACTCCGATCCTCGACCACCAGCAGGTCGTGCGCGTTTGCGACGTCAGCAAATGCATCGAGCATCTCCTTCGACCGAACTCGCCCCGTCGGACTGTGCACCGACGATTGCAAATACACCAGCGCCGAACGCGACCGAGGGGGTACACGTAGTTGGGCCGATACCGCCGGATAACTGTCGACACGCAAAGCTTTGTTGACGCTCTCGAGCACCGCAAGGATGCCTCGGTAAGTGGGATCCTCGACGATCACGGTGTTACCGTGATCTGTCATCACAAACACGCTCAGCCACAACGCTTGCTGCGCGCCGGCAGTAATGAGGATCTGTTCGGGGCCGGTCAAAGTTCCCGACGAGGTCAGATGACGGGCTACCGCCGACCGCAAGACCTGCAGCCCGTACGGGGTGTGCCCGTCGGTTTCGAGATAGGGCCGCAACGAGGTCGGATTGACATGTTCGAGAACGGCTTTCATTGCCGCGCTCGATGGAAGCGATTGGGTCGACAGGTCGATGGCTACCGGGGTTGGTCCGTAACCGAACACATCATTCGCCGCCGGACGCAACCTGGGCTTGCTGATCGAGCTGACTGTCGACCCGCGGCCCACCTCGGCGGTGACATATCCCCCACCGGAAAGTATCTCGTACGCTGTGGTAACTGTCCCCCGCGCGACCTCGAGCTCGGCAGCAAGCGCACGCTGAGCCGGTAACCGAACGCCGCTCGTCAACTTCTCCGACTCGATCATGTGCGCGATCGCAGTCGCGAGACCAACACTTAATGTTCCCTCGTCAGCCCTCCAAGCACCAAGCATTGCAGAGAGGTCCCTGGCGGACAGTTGCGGTTCGAAGTCCGGCATGACCCGATCTTTTCATACCTCGATTGCCTACAAATCCCCTCGGGGCTCGGTCGTCAATCTCGGTAGCTCGTTGCTTCGCCCTCATCCACTGTCAAAGTTTCACAAAACCATTAGAATGGTCAGACCGATTATTCTACGCCCACGTCCTGTGCAACATGCTGGCGGCTACGGGGAGCCCAGTAGTGACGGCCCGATAGTTCGGCCGCAATAGGTGAGTCATCTGTGTTATCGGTGATCGCTGCCGAAAACACGGTTCATAGAGTCGGCCGGAGAACGGCCTTCATACCCAACAGAGGAGTGAGATGACATCCATCGACTATCAAGAGTTGTACATCGATGGTGGCTGGCAGCGTCCGGCGACCACGAGCACGATCGAGGTACATTCCCCGACTACCGAAGAGTCAATCGGGAGGGTGCCCGCAGCCTCGACTCAGGATGTTGATTGCGCTGTTGCCGCCGCTCGACGTGCATTCGACGATCCGTCCGGGTGGTCGACCTGGTCCCCGAAGCGACGAGCTGAAGCGCTTGATCGCTTCGCGACCGAACTCGAAGCCCGTGCCTCGGAAACCGCTCGACGCGTGACGATGCAAAACGGTATGCCGATCTGGCTGGCCGAACAGTTCGAGGGCGGATTTCCAGCCATCCTGCTGCGTTACTTCAGCCAGATGATGGTCGACACTCCCCCAGTCGATGAGCGCCCGGGCATGCTCGGTGGAACCGCCCGCGTCACTCGCCACCCCGTCGGTGTCGTCGCGGCAATCGTCCCGTGGAACGTGCCGCAGGCAATCTCGTTCCTCAAGCTGGCGCCGGCGCTCGCGGCCGGATGCACGGTCGTATTGAAGCCAGCCGAGGAAACAGTCCTCGATGCCTTCCTGATGGCCGAGGCCGCCGCTGCCGCCGGCCTACCCCCCGGAGTTCTCAACGTAGTCCCCGGTGGACGCGAGATCGGCGCCTACCTCGTCGAGCACCCTCACGTCGACAAGGTCTCCTTCACAGGCTCCACCGCAGCGGGCCGCCGGATTGCCGAAGCATGCGGTCGACTCCTACGCCCAGTAACCCTGGAACTCGGCGGCAAGTCGGCAGCGGTCCTACTCGACGATGTTGACCTGAACGCATCCATGGATGCGCTGTTCGGGGTGACGCTGCTCAACAACGGCCAGATCTGCTGGCTCAACACGCGAATCCTCGCACCGCAATCGCGCTACATCGAAGTCGTCGACGCCGTCACGGACCTAGCCATGTCCCTCCCGATCGGTGACCCCCTGGACCCTCAAACCAAGATTGGTCCGCTGGTATCGGCACGACAGCGTCAGCGCGTCGAGGACTACATCGCACAGGGTAAGAGTGAAGGTGCGCGATTGACCACCGGCGGGGGGCGACCCGAAACCATCGATAGCGGGTTCTTCGTCGAGCCGACCGTTTTCGCCGATCTGGACAACAACGCGACGATCGCACGAGAAGAGATATTCGGACCGGTTCTGACCGTAATCCCCTACACCGACGAGCACGAGGCGCTTGCCATCGCGAACGACAGCGAATACGGACTCGGTGGGTCGGTCTGGTCGTCGGACATCGAACGCGCCGCGAGCTTCGCCAGTAGAGTGGCCTCCGGCACCGTCGGCGTCAACCACTACACCAACGATCCCGTTGCACCATTCGGGGGCATCAAGAACAGCGGCTTGGGCCGCGAACTCGGTCCCGAAGGACTACATACCTTCCAGCACTTGCACACCGTCTACCTCCCACCCGCCGGCTGACGGGGCCGTGCTTATTGCACGGATCATTAAGACAACTCGCGGCCAGAATCCACTCGCCGCCGTCCGACGGCGAAGCGGGCGAGGATACGGCACGTGAAGAACAGTGAACCAGATTTGGACGTTTCTGCGTGCACGCACTGTTCTCGGCGCACGTATAGGTCTTCGGAAACCTCCGCGACGATCGTGTGCAAAAGAAGAACTCACCGGCACAATGGTTGGGCGTGTTGGGGAGCAGTGAGTGTCCGGGGAGCACCACGCTCCCCGGACACCGCGCACGGAGGTCCAACAGAATCCGCCACCGGTCTTTGCCCGGAGCGAGCCACCAGAACCGAAATTTTCGGCGCCTCCGAGGATCTACTGTTCCCGACAACAACGCTAATGCAGTGGCGTCTGCCGTCATCTCACAACGGCAGCATCCTCGACAAGCAACTCCTAAAGCGTGCGCCGCCCCTTGTGCTGCACCCGCACGCGAGGCGTTCCGCGGAAATCTGACCTAAATGGTCGAGGCCTAAACAAGACACTGATTTTGCTGAACACCATTCGGGATCAGGGGCGACACGCGACTCAGTTTGCGACATGAGAACTCGGCGCGGCGGATTCAACAGCGCATCGACTCCGGGCTAAGCTTGGGGCTGAGCTCGCTTATCAAGGTTTGTCGTGCAGGATGCGACATGCCTGCTCGAACTCGAACGGCTTTACGACCATGGAAACTGTTAATGCCATGGTGCGGACAGACCGTCTCGCGCGCACCACCGCTTCGGTTGTCTTGGTTGCTGCAGATAGGTTGCCTGGATCATCCAGCGCAAGCGCGTTCAAAGGCAAAGCGCGACTTGCCAAACTTGCCCCTCTGTTGTTCAGTCGTCCCCCTCGCATCGAATGACGATGAACCCTGATGAGCCACAGCACCTCTTTCGCGATCTGCGGGCTGTCCGTGACAGTGGATACGCTACATCGATCACCGTTTTGCCAGTGTTGCCGTATGGATTCGGAAACACGGCGAGGACGTAGGAGCTTTGGTGGTGGCCTTGCCCTCACGTAGCGCGCATGCTGCGCTCGATGCCGTTTTGGTGCAAACGATTCGGCGGTCGTCATTACCGAGTAGAGACCTACGGAAACAACTGCGAGGCTGGTGCCGTTGCCCCCCTTAGAATGGTCGCAGCACCATAGTTCTTCGCCCCTTGCGGCTCCCTCACGGATGCTCGATGTTGCGCGCCGATCGGCAACGTGCGTGGGAGTCGCTGCCCCAAAGCTTCACGACGAGGAACCGCTGCTCGGAAGCTTCAAGGACTCGTCAGTGACTCCAGAGGCGCGAATGAAGCAACTTCAGCGAAACTTCTTGTGCGCTCAGTCACATCAATGATAAAGTTCGATCCTATAGTAACAATGGTTGGACCATAGATGAGCGATTGCTGGACCGCGAAGGCAGTAACCAGCGCCCCAAGTCATCGATGGAGGCCCCGGCCGCGGCGCCCTGAGTGACGGGGCACGGAGCCGGCCGAGCGGTCGTTGTCACCGAAAGCCGGGATCTCTGTGAATTGGGTTGGGCAATTTTCTTCCGTTTTTGTATCGAAGCCGAAAATTGGTTCTTCTCCAGACAGTACTTCCACCCTGTTTCGGCGTTGCCCGCCGAACTCTCTGCGAATAGAAACGAGTCGAGGGTTGTCACACAACGACGAATTAGTTGACGGGAAGCCTAATACCGCCGATGCGGTCTATGCCCGGTTAGCCGATATCGTGGATGACATCGGCATAAAGTCCGTGCATTACAAGATTCTCGGGCTGATCGCGCTCGGGGGGCTGTTCAATATCATCGAGCAATACAATATCGGATTCGCCGCGCCGGGAATCGTTGCGGAGTGGGGTATCTCGACCTCTCAGGTGGGGTTCCTCTCGACCGCTACCTTCCTGGCGATGGCGGTCTCATCTCTCGTCTGTGGCCGACTCGCCGACCGCTACGGCAGGAAGCGGATCTTCATGGCGAACATTCTCATCTACTCCGTGGGCGCCCTGTTTTGCGCGCTGGCGCCGAGTTACGAATCGCTTCTGGTTGCGCGTGTCGTCGTCGGAGTCGGCCTTGGGGGTGAAATGGCGCTCGGATACACCGTTGTTGCGGAATTAATGCCGACAAAGCGCCGCGGCGCGGCAACGGGCGCAATGAGCCTGACTCACGGCGGTGTTGGGATCTTCGCCGCTGCCGGCTTGGCCGCCCTCATTCTGGGTCCGTTAGGGGACGCCGTCGGTGGTGAGGTTGAATCATGGAGAATTCTTCTGGGAATCATGGTGGTTCCCGCGCTTCTCGCTGTTCTTGTCCGGATGTACGTGCCCGAGTCTCCGCGTTATCTGATCCGTGCGGGCAAGTACGCGGAATTGAATCGGACTCTCACTCTGATTTCCCAAAATCGACTGCGCGCGAACGAGTCGCTTGCGATCGTCCGCTACTTCGATTCGACGGAGGGGAAAGGAGTGTCGGAGGAGAAGTCGTCGGTGGCGGAGTTGTTTCATAGGTCGGTCCGCCGACGGACTTTCGTGTCCTGGGCCCTGGTTACCAGCCTCTTCGGTGCCGTCACGGTTTCGACGATCTTCATGCCGACTGTTCTGACGTCGCTGGGCTTCGATTCGGGTTCCAGTGCGAGGCTGGCGACACTGATCAACCTCGGAGGTCTGCTCGGAGGGGTGATCGGAGTGGTCGGCGCGCATCGCCTTCCACGGCGCGCGGTCGGCTTCGCCTGCACTCTCGTGAACATTGTGCTCGCCCTGGCCATTGCTTTGACGAGCTCGGCGTGGATGGCGTTGGTGTGCGCATTCTTCCTGGCTTTTACGCTTCAGGTGTTGTCCGGAACATTTTGGACGTATCTGCCGGAGTTGTATCCCACCAGGATCCGAGCTCTCGGTTCCGGGACGGCGATTACGGTCGGACTGGTCGTTGGGTCGGCCCTCGGGCCCGTAATCAGTGGCTACGTGTACGACGGAGTCGGCAAGGCCGGTACCTTCGGGTTGGTCGCGGTACTGTGCGTTCTGTTCGCCTTCGGGGTATCCGCTGGCCCAGAGACCTACAATCGGCGCCTCGTCGAAGGGTAAATCAATGCCCGGTCGGAGGACATCGTTCGGATGCCCGCTGCACGGTGGCCGAACCGGGGCGATTCCGGTCGACGAACCCCCTGTTGGTATCCAACGACTGAACTCCGATTCGTGATGATTCGATGCGCAGCCGCGCAACGCGCCCTGCAGTCCCAGTTGCCGGCCTCGAGGTGCCTGCTGTATCGAGGTCGGCCGGTGTTTGCCGGCCTGTTCCACCCAGATCCGCCTACTGATCACTCAAAGGCAACGGCGAAATCAATCTCAACTCAGCCGGACAATCGACGCTGGAGAACGGATGCGGGGTGATCACCGAGGAACATCGACCCAGCTCTGGTGAATGCGACGTCAATCCGAACTACTCGGCGCCCACCACCCGACGGGACAACGCCTCGGCCGGCCTCGAACCCGAACCGTCGGAATCGCTCCGCAATCCGCTGGACAAGGTCCACGGCGGAGTCCTCCTGTGCGCATCCGAGCTCGCCGGCCACTCCGCGGTGACGCCCCAGGCCGGGTTCCGGACGACGTCGATCGCCATGGCATACGTCCGACCCTGCCCGGCCACCGAACCGATCAACCTCGCCCTCAGAGTGATCTACGGCGGCCCCACCTTCGCCGTTATCCAGGTCGTCGGACGCAATCGACCCGGAATGACGTGCACACAGCGACGGTTAAGTTCCATCGCATCCAATCCGGGCACGACGGTAAGCACAATCGACAGCACGGGCACGATCAAGACTCGTTCAGTGCACACCCCCACTAAATCGAAAACAGCAACAGAGCCGTACTTTTGCACGCCCAGTCGCGATTAGCGCATCCTTCGGAACAATACGATCTCAACTCGTCCGCGGTACTCAACAACTCCTGTGCACAGAAACCACAAAATAGTCGCTGAACAGCCCGCCGCGCCCTGATCACGTTCATCATGCGCATGATACCGAGACAGGTAGCGGACCTCGCCATAGAGGTGTTGGGGACCATGTTTACTCCAAATTTCTGAACATCCAGCGGGTCGGTAGCCCTAGAAAACTCCGGCGGAGAATAGAAGTGGTGCTCCTATTGTCGGTACAGTGTTGTCCCGTCTGATAGACCGTACGGATGAATCCTGGGTGTTGGTTTCCTGACCGCTTTGCGCGCGAACAACGCTACTTGGTACAACGCCATAGTGTGTCGTCTCCGTGGGGAGGCTGATCTACCAAGTAGTCGTCCGGCGCTGCCGCCTCGTCCTGTGGTACTCACGGTGTGTCGGTTTGCCCCACAACCCTGACCCTTTCGCATCGGTGTGGTTAAGGACGGTGAACATGACGGCGGCAAGGGCATTCGCCCAACGATCGCCACGCCCTGATCACGATGCCCGCGATCGCGACGCCATACTCGCGATCCCTACCCGGCCTCCGCACACCGATGACCCGAGCAACGCGACGACCCTCCGGAGCAACCCTCGCACCGACCTGTCGGCCACGCAGAATCTGCTGATCGTGACCGCTCGCACCGAAGTCGTCCAGCTGTGTGAGGCAGACGCCCGATGCGCATCGGCAATGTTCAGCGCAACGCCGGATCTGCTGCCGTCAAGTAGATGGGACGATCGGACGCCGGAGCGGGGCCGGCGAAGCAGGCTTCGCTCCGGTTTTTCTTGATTGCCGTATGAACCCCCATCACGACCGCCTCCGATCTACGACCAACTCCGGTCCGCCGCGTCTCAACGCGCCCTCGATCCGTTCGACCGAGGTAGCGAGATGTTTGACCAGGCGCGCTTCGGAGCCGAACGGGAAGCGACTCGACGGGAGAAGTAACACTAGTGCACCGATTGCCTCATCATCGAGGTGAATCGCAACGGCTATGCTCGACAGCCCGTCCTCCACTTCGTTTATGGATGTTGCGTAACCGCGAGCCCGGACGACGGCCAAAAGTTCTGCAAAGCCTTCGGGGAAGGGCGATTCAACGTCGAGAGCGTGAAGAGACGCAGAGTCGAGTTCCGCTAACATCACCCGTCCCCCCGCAGCACGGTGAGCTTCGGTCACGTGACCGAGTCGGCTACCGATCCGCAGCAGACGGGTCGACTCGACGGAGGCGATGGTGCGGGACAGAGTGCCCGTACGGACCATCACGTTTGCCGTCTCGTTGGTTGCTCGGGTAATGCGATCCAGTTCCGGTTGGCATGCGGCGCGCAGTGCACGCTGCGTGCCAGCCAGAGCCGGCTCGATGCCCATCTGGGCGCCCGCGACATAGCGCCGATCGGGCTCCTGGCTGATGAAGCCATGATACGCCAGCGTCGACAGAAGCCTGTGAGCGGTTGACTCCGCAACTCCGAGAACCGTTGCAGCGTCGCTTAATCGAATACCGCCTTGGTCACGCACTTCGGTCAGGAGCACGAGGGCATTGTGCACCGACTCAACCATATACGTCGGTTTGTCGACCAGGCGTCGTACATTCGCGCGCCGAGCGGCCGCAGCACTCGGCCCACGGTTCGCATCCCCGATCGCGGCCGACGATCGTGGGTTTCGCTGCGACTGGGTACTCACCGCTCCTCCTCTTTGTTAGCCGAGTTCCCATCGCGACTGCGCTGGGGAGTCTCGCTAACACGACCACTCTACTGTGATGCGGACTACGAGCCCTCCAGTTTCTGCAGGGCAGAAAACCGCACGTAGCGGCACGTCGATTCAATATTTGGCCCCGCTTTTAGCGGCCAGACCATTCGACCTTTCGGCGGAAGGGAGCTAACTTACGCTCCATAGTGATGCAGGACACAAGAAGGTAGGAGTTTGGTGATGGCAGTAGTGGCCGATCGGTATTCCATCTCGGAGGTCACCGACTTCTACGACAGTGGGGATTGGTTGCGCGACAGCTTCTTCGATATGATTGAAAGGCAGTCCGCGGAGCGCGGAGCGTCTCGGTTCGTCTTCGACGACCACCGATCGCTGACGTTCAGCGAGTTCCGTCACGAGGTCGTACGTCTCGCGGTCGGATTCCGTCGGCTGGGAGTTGGCGCAGGAGACCGAGTGGTCGTTCAGCTGCCCAACTGGGTGGAATTCGCGGTCGCGGCCGCGGCGGTCTCTCGGGTCGGGGCAGTCATCGTGCCGATGATGCCGATCTACCGGGACGAGGAGGTCGAGTACATACTTCGGCACTGCGGCGCGAGGTTTGCGGTGACCTGCGAGGAGTGGAAGGGCTTCTCACATCGCGTGATGTTCAGTGAGATGATCGCGCGCTGCGACAACCTGGAGCATGTTCTCATCGTGCGCGGAGCGACCGATGAGGTGCCCGGCACCTCGCTTATTACCGCCCATCTGGCTGACGGTGAGCCGGACAACCTGCTCGCAGAACTCGGAACAGATCCGGGACCGGACGAGGGATTCCTCATCGTTTATACCTCCGGAACAACGGCACGTCCCAAGGGGTGTTTCCACACTGTGAACACCGTTCGGGCAAGTGCTATCGCCATCGCTCGAAGCCTCGAAGCGACCTCCGAGGACGTTCAATTCGGACCGTCACCGATCACGCACAGCACCGGATTGATGACGAGCGTCATTTTGCCGCTTCTGGTCGGGGCGCAGTCGTATCTCATGGAATCGTGGACACCTGCTGCGGCGGTCGCCAAAGTAGCCCAGCACCGCTGCACGGTCGCCGTCACGGCTACGGCTTTCCTGCAGATGTTTCTCGGTGCCCTCGAAAACCGCTCGAATGCAAACACTCTACGTCAATGGGTTTGCGCCGGGTCTCCCATCCCCGGGGCCGTGGTCGAGCGGGCACGTCGAGAGCTTTCCGGATGCCAGGTTCTGAGCCTTTACGGAAGATCCGAGTCGTTCCTCAACGCGATGTGTGCCAGCGACGATGCCCCCGAACTGTCGGCGAGCACCGATGGTCGGCCACGCGGAAGTGCGAGTCTCCGGGTCGTCGACGCGCAGGGCGAGGAGCTCCCCCGCGGGGAGATCGGAGACATCGCGTATAAGGGACCGAGCCATATGCTCGAGTATTTCCAGAACTCGGACGAAACAGCAGCCCTGGCTGCCGCCGATGGGTTCGCGCGATCGGGCGACCTCGGCTATATGACAGCGGACGGCTACGTCCGGGTGACAGGGAGAACCAAGGACATCGTCATCCGGGGCGGGCTGAACATCAGCGCACGCGAGCTCGAGGACCATCTGATCGAGCATCGGGCCATCGAGGACGTCGCCGTGGTAGGCATGCCCGACGAGCGCCTCGGCGAGAAGGTATGCGCATTCGTCATCGTCGCACGCGGTCATCAGGCGCCCGGCCTCGACGAGCTGGTCGATTTTTTACGGGCTCGCCGGGTTGCGACGCCGAAGCTTCCGCAACGTCTCGAAGTGGTCACGCAGTTCCCTGCCACGGCGACCGGCAAAGTCAAGAAACACGAACTGCGCCAACGGATCACCGCGACTCTTGAGAGCGAGAAATCCGCTCACACGGAGCGCCTTTCCGCAGCCAGCACAACCTAGGAGACATCGACGTCATGCCCACCAACTACTCGACAGACGGTGTCGACCCGGATCGGCTCTACCGCAAGATCACCTTACGAATCATCCCATTCCTTTTCGCCGCGATGCTCGCCAGCTATCTCAACCGTGTCAACGTGGGCTTCATTCAAGAGTCCTTATCGACCGATCTAGGCTTCAGCGACGCTGCATACGGACTCGGTGCCGGCATCTTCTTCATTGGTTACTTGCTGTTCGAAGTTCCGAGCAACCTCTTGATGCACCGAATCGGTGCTCGTCGCACACTTCAACGAATAATGATCTTGTGGGGCATCACATCGGCACTGATCCTCTTCGTCCAGGTCGAGTGGCAGTTCTATATCCTCAGGTTCCTGCTCGGCGTATTCGAGGCCGGCTTTTTTCCGGCCGTCATCCTGTACCTGACTTACTGGTATCCGTCCCTGCGACGGGGCAAGGCAATGGCGTTCTTGATCACCGGCGTCGCGGTGTCCGGAGTCGTCGGTGCACCGCTGTCGGGAGTCATCCTGTCCTTCTTCGAAGGCTGGCTAGGACTGGACGGATGGCAGTGGATGCTGCTTGTCGAAGGTATTCCACCGGTGGTTCTTGGGTCGCTGGTGTTCGCAGTCCTGGCCGACAGTCCCGAACTCGCGAAATGGCTAAGTCCTGCAGAACGCGCATTTGCGACTTTGCGCGTCGAAGAGGATCGTGTTGCGAATCCGCCCGAACACACCACGTTCGTTGCAGCGTTGAAAGATTGGCGTGTTTATGGCCTATGCTGGGTGTACTTTTCCGTGGCGTCGGGCATCTACTTGATCAGCTTCTGGCTTCCACGCATGCTGCGCGAAGCCGGGTCTTTCGTGCCGTGGCAGCTCGGACTCGTTGTGGCAATTCCTTATCTGGTGGCCGCCGTCACGATGGTCGTCGTCTGTTCCCATTCGGACCGAACCGGAGAACGTCGATGGCACTTCGCATCGGCGGGAATCGTCGGGGTCGTGAGCGTCATCGCCGCCACGCAGGTCACGAACGTCTGGCTGGTGGTCACTCTGTTCACCGTCGCCACGGCAGCAATGCTGACGATGTCTCCACTCTTCTGGACCTTCCCCACGACGCTCCTTGCCGGGAGCGCGGCAGCCGGCGGAATTGCCATGGTCAACTCGATAGGCAACCTAAGCGGCTTCGCGGCGCCGTTCGTAACCGGGTGGATTCGAGACACAACCGGTTCGTTCGCTCCCACTCTGTGGCTGAACGGCGGAGTGCTACTCTCCGGAATTGTATTGCTAATGACCATGACTCGGAAGCAGCGTTCCAGTGCATCGTCGGCGCTTGTCGTCGACGCGGAGAGCGAGATAGGTGTCGCGGTGACTGACAGAATCATTGATCGCGGACCCAAGGAGAAGATCTGATGCCGACCCCTGCTGCTCTAGCCGCTAAAGGTCAGGATACTTCGTCGTCGAGCTGGAACGAACCGCGGACGATGACCGAAGCCGAGCGAGACAGGCCAAGCCCCGAAACGATCCAGTGGTTGCGCTCAACGTTCCCCACTGAGGCGGAATACGCCCGAGTCCTGGACTCGAAACTCACCTCACGGGACGGCGGCGAAGAGCGGCCCGAGACGGATCTGTCCGCCATCGGTGCGATGCTTGAGCGGTTCGTGGGACGCACAACGCACGGCGCCTTCTCGATCGATCGGGTTCGGTGGCTCAGCGGCGGCGGTTCCAAGATGCAGGTGGCGTTCGATCTCGACACGAGCGGCGACGGATCGATCGAGGCGGGTCATCATCGGTTGGTCCTTCGGCTCGAACCCCTCGAGTCACTCAACGCGACCAGCCGGGTGCGCGAGGCTCAGATCATCACGGCCCTACGCGATGTGGTCCCGGTACCTCGGGTGTATTGGATCGACGAGTCGAACGATGCATTCGGCCGGCCGGCGCTGATTTACTCGTTCGTCGACGGAGTTACGAAGCCGCGGGGAACCACGAGCCACGTCGGCGGTGTCGGTGGTCTATACACCGGAAAACTGAGAACCCGCCTCGCGGATCAGTTCGTCGACGATATAGCGCGCATTCACACAGTCGATGTCGACGGTGTCGACACACCCCTGGACGCCTTCAGTCGGCCACGAGTCGGATCCCCAGAAAGCGCTCTGTGGCAGGTCAACAGGGCTCGACGCATCTGGGAGGAGGACCGAAGAACAGATTTGCCCTTTATGGAAGTCGCAGCGAATTGGTTGATTGACAACGCCCCGCCGCTGGATCGGATCAGCGTCATCCACGGCGACTACCGCACCGGAAATTTTCTGTTCGACGAAAACTCCGGCGACATCACCGCGTGGCTGGACTGGGAACGAAGCTACCTCGGCGATCGGCACCGCGATCTCGCATGGATCATGCTGCGGCAGTGGGGTAATCGCAGTCAGAGTGGAGATCTTATGGTCTCCGGCCTCATCCCGGAAGAGGAATTCCTTTCGCGATACTCGGAAGCGTCCGGCATGGAGGTCGACCCCGCTCGTCTCCGGTATTACAAAATGATGAATCTGTACCAACTCGTTGCGTCGAGTTTGGGTACGGCTTACCGAGTTTCGCACCTCGGTCGGTCTCATCAAGACGTCTTGTTGACATGGATAGAGGGCCTCGCTCACGCGTTCGCGCGTGATTTGGTCGACGAACTTTCCCAGGTCAGGAGCGCCGCACGGTGACCGATACAATCGACAACGCACTCGCGGCCATGATCCGGTCGCTCGAGACAACCGTCGTTCCCGCGATCGACCCCGGCCACCCACTCGCGCTTGAGCAGGCAGATCTCATTGTCAAGACGCTGCACATGCTCCGTTCACAGCTCCCACAACGCCGCGCCAAGGCACTACGCGAGCTCGACAGATACACAACGCTGACCGAAGAGGTGCGGACGGTGGCTGAATGGCCACCGGAGATCATGACTCGCGTCGACGAGAGCTTGCGGGCAGCGCGCTCGGTGCGCGAATCGACGTCCGCAGAATGTGTCGAGATCGACGAGGTCACTGCCTCTCTCGCAACCGCTGTGAGCGACATCGTGCGCACCGCACGCACCTCCGACGTCGACGTGCGCAGATCAGTCGACCGAACCATACTGGATGCTTCGCAGCCACTTTTGGACGACGAGCTGTCCTGGTTCGCATCCCAAGGTTGGTCGAATTCTTCACCGCACAACTGAGCACGACCCGAAACCGCAATCCACAGACGAGGAATCCCATGATCACCGCTCAAGACCTCGAGTTTCACCACGACGAAGACTCCGATTACACATGGGCGGAAACATATTTCATTCCCATCTCGGTGCCCGAGGCCAAGTTGTTCGCGTTCGCCTACATCTGCGCGCGCCCCGTGATCGGCGCTATGACGAGCTGCGTCCGAGTCACGGGCGCGGTCAGCGGAACAGAGTGGGAGGTACTGTACGACGACAACCAGGAACACCTGCCCTGTCCGGACCGGTTTTCGCTAATCGACGCACCCAACGGCTTGCGAATCGAAGCAGTCACGCCGCCACGCGAGTACCGGATCGACTACTCCGGCTACGACGGAACGGAAATTCATGTCGATTGGAAGGGCATCATGGATCCGTGGGACATACACGATCCGAAACTCAATCCACTCGCAGGAGCGACGGAGGAGGAACAGTACGCCGCGTCCTCGATGGGTAGCGGTTACAAGGGACATTTCGACATGCACGGTCGCGTGACCGGAGAAATCACCGTACGCGGCAAGACGTACCCGATCGATTCGATCGACCGGATGAATCACAGCTGGGGTCCACGACCGACGCTGGACATCCCGTCGATGAACGCACTCTGGGGCTCTTTCGGCGAGAGGTTCGGATTCCGTTTGCACTGCCACCTGGATCTGGACAAGCCCACGGGTGAGGACCAGCGGCTCGCCCACGGGTATGTACTCGAAGACGGAAAGGTCTTTGCGGTCACGGACCTGAAAATGACCACAACGCGGGTCGGGATCGTACCCGTAACGATGAGTCTCGAGATCACTGTCGCCGACGGGCGATATTGGTCTGTTCATGGCCAACCCGTCAACGGAGCCCCGTGGCGTTCGTATCTCACGACTGTGACATGGCTCGGTCTCTACCGATGGTTCCTCGCAGACGAGGTAGGATACGGTGTGGCACAAGAAGTTAGGTCATTCCGAGAGGAGACGCGTCGCCGCGGACGGGCATGGTCGGACAAACCGGCGTACATCACAACGTGACCGGTTGGCTCGTCGGTGCAGCGCACCTCCGCCTGAGGCCAGGCTGATCGTCGCTATGGATACGCGCGCTGCGGCCCTGCAGTGTCTGTGTGCTCGGCCTGGTTGTCGGCGCTCGTCTGCGTCCTCCGTCACGCCTGTAACTCTAGAGTCTTGAGTTGTTAGATTCTATCCTGGCGGGGTTGCCGAGTCGGTGGTCTTGCAACCCAGCTGAGGTGTCACGCAACGTGTATCAGCAAGTTCGGTCCATTGTTGCGCGGGAATTCTCCCTTTGCGGATCAAGCCGCCGAGCTTAGCTTCCTTCGACCACGAGGACACTAGTAGTACTTTGTTAGCTCGGTGTGTCGGCTCGAGTTTTCGTGATTTTCTCGAGAGTATGCGGGCATGGATACAGCCGCGCTCGCCCGTGTCGGGGAACAGTTGGATACGTTTGTCGGTGAGGTGTTCTCGTCGCTGGCACGCAAGGATCAGCGGGAGAAGGCGGGGCTGTATGCGCGGGGGTTGATGCTCGACGGCCGGCGGAAGTCGATGCAGCCGATGGCGCAGCGGCTGCGGGTCGATCACCAACAGTTGCAGCAGTTCGTGACGACCTCGCCGTGGGATGTGGTGCCGGTTCGGAAAACGCTGTCGCGCAAGGCATGTGATCTGATCGACCCGGATGCGTGGGTGATCGACGACACCGGGTTCACCAAGGACGGGCCCGCCTCGCCGGGCGTGGCCCGGCAGTACTCGGGCACCCTCGGCAAGGTCGGCAACTGCCAGGTCGCGGTCAGCGTGCACGCCGCCTCCGACGCGGCCTCGGCACCGTTGGACTGGCGGCTGTTCCTGCCCGAGAGCTGGGACGATCAGTCCACCACGGACCCCGATGCGGTTACGGCGATCACCGCGCGCCGGCGGCGGTCGGCGATCCCCGAAACCGAGCATCACCGCACCAAGTGGGAAATGGCGATCGAGATGATCGACGAGCTGACCGAGTGGGGCCGGAACCCACCGGTGGCGGTGGCGGACGCCGGTTACGGCGACGCCACCGCGTTCCGACTCGCGCTGACCGAGCGCGGCATCGACTACGTCGTCGCAGTCAAGGGCGCCACCAGCGCGTATCCCGGCGAGTCGGTCCCCGAGACCGCGGCGTACACGGGGCGGGGACGCCCGCCGACACCCCGCTACGGCCCGCATTCGACCTGCAAGGACCTGGTCCTGGCGGCCGGACGGAAGGCCCTGCGGATCGTGACCTGGCGCCACGGCAGCAAGACCGATCCGACCAATCCGACCGCGGCGATGCGGTCGCGGTTCACCGCGCTCCGGGTCCGCCCGGCGAACCGCGACATTCCCCGCGCCGAGGACGGCGCCGTGCCCGCGGTGTGGTTGCTCGCCGAGTGGCCCACCGGCGCCGACGAGCCCACCGACTACTGGCTCTCGACCCTTCCCGCCGGCACCCCGCTGCCCGAGCTGGTGCGCCTGGCGAAGATTCGCTGGCGCATCGAGCACGACTACCGGGAGCTGAAAACCGGTCTCGGCCTGGACCATTTCGAGGGCCGTTCCTGGCTGGGCTGGCACCATCACGCCACCCTGGTCACCGCCGCCCACCTGTTCATCACCACCCTGCGGCTGGCCGACCCAAAAGCGGGTGGGCAGGACTGACGCTCTATGGGATCGTGCGCGAACTCCAACGCGCACTTGCCCGTTGGATCGGTACCTGCCCACTCTGCCACCACACCTTCCCGACATGGAGGGTCGAGAGCTGGCGCGGTGACCGTGATCGGCGGTAGGTCGCGAAGCCGCTTGTGACCCATACGGTTTCCCGTTTGATCGTTCTTCTCCTCGACCGTAACCGATCTGGTTCCGTTTCCAGCTCCCGCCCGTCAATCCGTGCATGCGGTTCCCCCGCACACGGCTTACCGACGCCGTTCACCGCCGGCATTCGGCGTCACCCGCCAAGCCCGAAAGGGCCTGGGTGCGACCACGATCCCATCAAGGCTGATCAATCCGAGCTGGTTATCCGAGGACTGGGAGACCACCCACATCCCGAACCTGCGGCTACGCCTGTGCTTCTTGGCCAGCATGCCCACCACCCGCGTCAGCGCGTAGTGCCGGATCTTGGTGAACCGAGCCGAGGAGTTCCCGTATCGGAAATACCCAGCCCACCCGCGCAGGAAGCTGCCCAGCTCCCCCACGATCACGTCCACCGACAGCAACGTCCGGTTGGTTCCCGTGAGACCACGGATACGGTCCCGTGCGTGCCGCATCGCCTTGTCCGAGGGCCAACGAGCGAGGAATTCCACACCCTTGCCGCCGGTGCGTCCTTGCGCGCGCACCCACCGATGATGGAACCCGAGGAAATCCAGGCCCTCACCACCCAGTTTCAGGTGCACGATCCTCGTCTTGGCCTCCTTCGGTTCCAGCCCGAGTTCGGCCAGCAGTTCCCGCAACCGCATCAACGCGGCTTCGGCCTGCGCACGAGTCCGACACATCACGACGGCGTCGTCGGCGAAACGGACCAGCACCCCATGCTCACGCACATCCCACACCCGATCGATCCGATGCAGGAACACGTTGCACATCAGCGGTGAAATCACACCACCCTGTGGAGTTCCGGTCACCTCACGCCGCACCACACCGTCGCTCATCCGCACAGGCTGTCGGCGTCGGCGCCCATGAGTGCGTCGATGAATGTGGACAGCAGACTGCGCAACAGGTCGGGGCTGGCATCGGTGAGCCGATCGATCAGGAACTCGTGTAGGTCGATATCGTGGGCAGTGGTCATCGCATGGTCCAACACCCGAGTGACTTTGGTCGGTCTCTCGAAGAGTCACGCGATGGCCGCCTTCTTGGGGCTACGACACGCCGGTCCGATGCGGATCGGTTCGTACACATAGATGATGGATACGGCCGCGAGGTGACGTGACTCGGTCGTACACCGACGTCCCGACGTGGGACTGTCTTCTGATGGATCTGTCCGTCACCTCGCGGCTACGCGCACCGACCGGGCAGGCATGACTTGATAGGAGCTTGACCTGGGCAGTCTCGTCTATGTGCTGTCTGCCCGCCCGGTCGGTGCGTGTCCAACAACACCGATCGAGGGGAAGGGACGTCATCGATGGGCACCGACGACGAGAACGGGATCAGCGTCTACGGAGGAATCGACACCACAAAGACACCCACCACGTCGCGGTCATCGACGAACACGGACGGCCACTCGGTGACCGCGAGTTCAGAGCCACCGGCACCGGCTACCGGAAGATCATCGATTATCTCCGCGGATTCGGCCTCGTCGTCGCGGTCGCAGTGGAGGGCACCGGCAGCTACGGCGCCGAACTGGCGCGCATACTGCGCCGTGCCGGAATGACCGTTCTCGAGGTCGCTCGGCCCGACCGCCGTGCACGCCGCCTACACGGCAAGTCCGACCCGCTCGACGCACTCCAGGCCGCCGTCACCGCACTGTCCGGACACGGGCTGGCGACCCCGAAAGACCGCGACGGGCTCGTCGAATCGATGCGAATCCTGCTCACCGAACGGTCCTCCGCCCGCAAGGCACGGGCGCGGCGATGAACCAGATCCATGCGCTGCTGGTGACCGCACCAGACCAGATCCGCACCACCTACCGCAACCTCGGTAGCGTGAAACTCATTGCCGCACTGGCTCGATCACGGACGAATCCCGGTCACGGCCCAGAGCAAACCCTCCGCGGATCGTTGAAACGACTGGCCGTGCGCCACTAACAGCACACGTCCGACATCGATGGCATCGACACCCGGCTCGGTGAGCTGGCCGCCCAGATCAACCCGGCCCTACTGCAACTGCCCGGCGTCGGCCCTCTCGTCGCCGGCCAGCTTCTGGTCGCCTGTGGCGACAACCCCAAACGGCTGAGCAGCGAGCAGCAGTTCGCCGCACTGTGCGGAACTGCACCCATCCCCGCCTCGTCGGGCAAGCATCAGCGGCACCGGCTCTCCCGGGGCGGAGACCGCACCGCCAACTCCGCGATCCATCGCATCGTGCTGGTGCGGATGTCCGCCGGCGACGCACGCACCGCCGACTACATCACGCGACGCACAGCGGAGGGCAAGTCCGACCGCGAGATCATCCGCTGCCTCAAACGCTTCGTCGCGCGCGAGGTTTTCAAGACCATCCGGAATCCGCAGCCGGTGAACAGCAACACGGGCCGACTTCGACAACGCCGCCGAACACTGGCCATCCCGATCAGCACCGCGGCAACCGCACTCGCGGTTCCCTACCAGCGCCTACGACGTCTGGAAATCGGACAACGCCTCGACCCCGACCTCACCGCCACCTACTCGCAGTGGCTCACCGACCGCGAACAGCAGTCCAGCTCCCCAGCCCTGGCCGACACGGCTTGAAGCAATCTTGACGGCAATAGGAGCATCCATCATCGTGGACGCAACCCTAACTAGCCTGCGGGACCGCACCCGGTGGGTGCGGTCCTTCATTCGATAGCCCGGATGAGGATCCTTGGGTTCGTGCGGTGATCGCAACACCACTGATCAAAGGGTGTTGCACATGGCAAAATATTACGGGCCACCGCAGAGAATGCAGCACCGATCCGCACCAAACACCAGCACCAGCGCCAGCACCAGCACCAGCGCCAGCACCAGCGCCAGCACCAGCACCAGCACCAGCACCCACCTACCGACATGTCCCGGCCAGGCACAACCTTCGCGCTCTACCTGCGGCGCCGGGAGGGATCGATTCCCCATCGGTAGCATCACCGGAGGTCCACGCCGTATCACCACACCAGGAATCAGGCAGACACTCATGTTCTCGTTCTTCCGCCGCACACCGCCGCGCACCCCAGATCGGACCGCGGCGCACGAACCCGCCACCGAGAACCCGCAAGGACTGTCGCAGGACGAGGCCGCGCGCGCGATCCGGATCCTGGATGGCTTCTCCGCGAACGGGCCGTTCACCGACCCCGGCGACGACGAGATCGCACTCTGGCGGGCCGGAAAGCCTGTCCCCTGGTACATCACCCGCCTACTCGACCGCGGTGGCCACTCCGGGCCGCAGGTCGATCTCACCTGCCGGGCCGAGGAGCCGGCGGTGGATCTGTGGGAACTCGGCCACCTCTACCCCACGTGGGATCAGACTGTCGCCCTCGCCCGGCTGCTCGACGCGCGAATTCGTGAACTCGCCCACCCCGAGGTGGTCCCCGTCCATCTCGCAGACCGGCCCCGGAGACGACGTCACGGCATGATGATCCTGTCGTTCGAGCCCTCCGCCGTCGACGCGGTCACCGCAGAACACCCGCGGCCCGCCCCCTCTAGAGTCACCGGGAAGTCCAGTGCCGGAACGAAGGTCAGCGATCAGCCGGCGCACGCGCACACAATTCACCGTAGGGCATCACACCAGACCCCAAAGTTCCTCACCTCGGTCTGCCGCCGCAGCAGCCCGCCCGCCAGTGTCACGAGTGCATGCCCGAACACAATCATCTTGATTGCATTGGCACATGCCGTAGCGCATGCATGGGGACTTGCATCGGATCGCGGCGGGCGTGTGCGGCGGCCGGGGCACCTGCGGTGCCAGTTGTCATGCGGCACGACAGTTGTCGCGCCGACCACACCGACTCCCACCGTCGCCAAAATCGGTGTCGAGGTAGAGGTCGTCGAGTTGGCGGCGCAGGTATTCCATCCGGCACCCCGTGGTGTGTTGGTAGTCGATCATGGCCTGTTGCTCGGCGTCGCGGGTCGCTTCGAGACCGTCGTAGCGGGCCGTGGCGTAGGTCCAGGGCTTCCCGGTCGTCCATCCCCGCGCACCCCCTGCACGGAGGTGCGTTTGCCATCGGCTGCTCGGTATAACGCGACAGCCTCCGGAACTCCTCCGGATACAGCGACTGACGTCCCACCTCGACATCCCTTCCTGGACCTTCACGATCCATTGTCAGGGTGTCCACTCCAAGGGGTCAGCCTCAAGTTTCAGTCAGGGGCCGGCCTTCGGAACGTGCCGCTGGTGGTTCCGCCTTCGGGAAGCCCAGCAGGATAGTCCATAGTAAGTTGCAGGCTCAAAACCGCTGGGGTGCAATCACTCAAAACCTCTAGCTGACATAATACTTGATTACCGGCAAGATATATTTGCTGTGACTCCGGAGAGTTCGACCGCGTGCAGGTCATGCTCACGTGCGAAGTTCAACGCGGCGCGGCCATCTGCCATGCGGGTGGGTTCGTTCGGATCCACCAACTCGGTGAATACCGCGGCGGGTGTGCAACCGGCCGAACTTACTAAACGCATCGCACGGGATCCAACCGTGACGCTTGCGAATGGGGCGCGTTCGTCCACGCGCACGACGATCACGTGTCCCGGTCGGGTCAGGTCGCCGGGGCGGGTTTCCGGGTCGGCCAACACCCGGGCAGTGTGTGCACGATCTTTCGCCGAAATTCCGGTTCCGACTCCATCGGCGGCGTCGACACCGAGGCACTGACCATAAGCAGACAGCCTCGGATCACGCTCTGTCGGCACAGCTTCGGGAAGCTGCAGCGCATCACAACGTTCTACCGGGAGTGCAACCTGAAGAAGGCCCGAGCCATGCCGTACCGCAAACGCCGTTGCACGAACATCGGCCACCTGCGCGGCGTAGACCATGCAGGAGATTTCTCGGTTGTACAGGACCGTGATCTCGCCCGCCGAACAAGCGAGGGCGGCGGCACTGTCGGACATGTCGGGAATCGACCGAAAGCCTACCGACAGAACGGATCCAACCCCGTTGGTGGTCATCTTCTCACCTCTGATTGGTCAGCACGCTGTGCGTGCCGAAAGTCCGGTTGTGATAGGTCAGTGGTAGCCCATCGCCGATGATGAGTTCGCGAACACACACCAGTGCGACGATGTGGTCACCGCCGTCGATGAGCTCGTTCACCTCGCCCGCCAGCCACCCGGCGGAGCCGGTGATGTGTGGGACACCTGCACGCAGTGTCCAGTCCACGTCCGCAAATTTGTCATCCCCTTTGCGAGCGAACCCGGCTGCGAGCGATGCTTGCTCGCTCGACAGCATGTTCAGGCCGAGGATGCGGTGTTCTCGAACGAGGGCCAGCAACGCTGATGCTCGATCGAGCGCGACCAGGACCATGGGTGGGTCGATCGACAGTGACGCAAATGCACTGACCGTTGTGCCGTGGGGCCGCTCGCCATCGACGGCTGTCACGACCGAGACCGGCGTGCAGACTGCCGCCATCAGATCGCGGAACGACTGACCCAATTCGATACTGGTCATTTTGTCTCCTCATCACTGCTTTTCGAGTACGGCAACCGCCCAGGCGTTTGGAGGTGCTGTGGTCCCTCGTCCAGGGACCGCTGAATGGCGATGGCGACCGAGTTGACGGCCGCGCGTGACATCGCGAGTGCCCGGATTAAGGGGAAGAAGCCGTGCGCCATCGTGTCGTAGCGGTCAACTGTCACCTCCACACCCTGCTCGGACAGACGACGCGCGTAGTCGAGTACCTCATCGCGTAGCGGATCGTATTCCGCAACCAGCAGCAGGGCTGGTGGCATGCCTCGCAGGTCGGTTGCGAGTGCCGGCGAGGCATCCGCCGAACTCCGCAGCTCGCGATCGGGGACATACTGCTCCCAGAACCAATGCATGTCGGGACCACTGATCAACAACCGTCCCGCGTGCTCAACGTACGACTTCGTCTGCATGCGGTGGTCGGTCACCGGATACACGAGGACCTGCAGCGCGATCTCGGTGCGCGCACGATCACGGAATCGGCGTGCCACTACCGTGGCGAGGGTGCCTCCTGCGCTGTCGCCCAGCAGTATCAACGGTTGGCCCTCCGGACTTGTGTCAGCAATCCAGGTGGCGGCTGCGTCCGCATCGTCAACCGCCGTGGGAAACACATGCTCCGGCGCCAGGCGATAGCCCACGCTGACAACTTCGCAACCGGTCGCCCTGGCAAGGGCGCGGCAAAGGTCATCGGACTCTTCGATCCCGCCGACCACCCATCCGCCGCCGTGGTAGTAAACGATGGTGCCGCGTGAGCGACCCGCGAGCGGACGGTAGCGCCGGAGCGGAACCGCGTCCGTCCCGACCTGGACAGCCAGATCGTCCACAGCGAACATCGAGGGCCCCGGAGCCGCAGGGGTCATCTTGCGCAGTTGGACAGCGAAGTCTCGCGAGCGCTCGACGCCGGCGGCGTGAAACCCCGGATGACCCATGCGACGCAGGGACGCGATCAACGAGCGCAGCTCCGGATCGGGTGGATCGGGGAGCACTGTCGTGAACTCTTCCCCCGTCACGTCATCGTGTCCATACACAGGCCTGGCCGGGTCCACGGCCACAGGATTGTTCTGGGCATCCACGTCAACGACCCGCAGTCGTTGACTCGCAGCGAAGAAGTGACGCGCGAACCTCGTCGGGCAGGTCCAGTTCAGCGAGGACCTCCGCGGTGTGCTCTCCGAGCGCCGGGGGCCAGTGCAGCTCTGTGTCTGCCGATAGGAACGGCAGCCTCAGCAGCGGCAGCGGTTCTGACCCCTTCGGCGCACCCGTCGGCTCTACCAGCAGATCGCGCTCCAGCGCCAATGGCATCGTCAAGCCACGATCGAGTCTGTTGACGGCGGAGACGGGCACGCCCGCATCGGCCAGCAGACGCTCGGCGTCATGTTCGGTCAACTTCGCGAGTCGAGCTTCGAGGAGCTCATGCAACTCGCGCCGGTGGGCGAGACGATGGGCGACAGTGTCGAACCGCGAGTCGTTGACCAACCCGGCAAGGTCGAGGGCGGCGCACATCCGGGCGAAGATCGCGTTGTTTCCGGCTGCAACCATGATCGTCCCATCCGCTGTACGGAACGACTCGTACGGCGCTGCCAGCGGCGTCTCTGTTCCCGTCCTCTTCGGGGGCTTACCGGTCGCGAACATCGATGTAATCTGGTGGTTCATCAGGGTGAATCCCGCGTCAACGAGAGTTGATTCAACGCGGGAACCGTGTCCGGTGCGATCGCGTTGCGCCAGCGCCGACATGATCGCAATGCCAGCCCACATGCCGGCGCTGATGTCGACCACAGAGGCCGAGACACGGGCTGCGGGACCGTCCGGGAAGCCGTTCGCGTCCATGATTCCGGTGAACGCTTGGATGACCGGGTCATAGCCGGGAATGGATCGTCCGAGCGGCCCGCGCCCGAAGGCTGACAGCGAGCAATACACCAAGCGCGGGTTGCGGTGTCGAAGCTCCTCCCACGAGAGCCCAAGCCGATCCACCTTGCCTGGACGGAAGCTCTCGATGAATACGTCAGCGGTGTCGATCAACCGCAACAGTGCCTCACGCGCATCAGGATCCGTGAGGTCGAGCTGGATGCTGCGCTTGTTGCGATTGAGGGCGATGAAGACAGTTCCCACGCGTTGGCCGGGCGCCCCGTCCGGGGACCAGAAGGGCGGGAACATGCGGGCGTCGTCGCCCGCGCCTGGCCTCTCCACCTTGATGACGTCGGCGCCGAGGTCCGCGAGGATCATCGTTGCCATCGGCCCGGCAATCATCGCGGTCAGGTCGACAACACGCAGTCCTTCGAAGGCATTGGCGGCGGGATTCTGATGCAGTCCAGTTGACACCACATCATCGTCGTCGTCCTCGTATGGCCGGGCATACTGGCGGTTGCGTCAGTCTCTGACCGTCAAGGGCGCGTGGATCTGGACTTCGGTGCCGCCGCCGGGCGCAGCTTGGAACTCGACGGAGGCTCCCTGGGCAGCGAGCTTGCGACTCATCGCACGACGGCCGTAGCCCTCAGCAGTGACCGCCGAGCCGATGCCGTTGTCCCGGACGATGACATCGAGTCGCATAGCTTCGTTCTGGGCCACTTCGACAGTGATCTCGGAGGCGCGTGCATGTTTCACGGCGTTGATCACGGCCTCACGGGCAGCGGCGACCACGGCGACGGTGACGGGTTCGGGCAGCGAGTCGGCTGCCGCGAGCACCGCGGATTGAGCGACCAACTCGACGGCAACGGCGAACTGTTCCTCCAGCTCGTGCACTGCGTCGACCAGCCGGTCCGCCAGGCCCGCTCGTTGCCGGCTGCCACCAGCCAGCCCATAGATGGCCTCCCGCAGCGACTGCTCGCTCCGCACCAGCATCCCCAGCGCCCGGTCAGCCGTCAGGCGCAGGTCCGAGTCTTCGGGCATTTGACTGATGAGCGACTGCATCGTGATTTTGCCTCCGAACAGCGTCTGTGCGACGTGATCGTGGATGTCATCTGCGATGCGTTCGCGTTCACGGAGCCGCGCGATCTCGGCCTGGCGCAGTCGGTAGCGCTCGGTCGTCCAGGACAACGCGATGATGTTGCTCATTTGGATAACGGCAGCCCGCTCGTGCTTGCGGAACGGTTCGCACGGGATACGAAGTAGCGCCAGGTGGCCCTCGCCGCGTCCTTCCACGGCAATGGGGACATAGAGCGTGGTCCATCCAGATTCTCCAGGTGCTTGCGGCCGACTCACGGAGGATCGGAGGGTCACGGAGCCGCGCATGCCGGCCTCGAATGCCCGGCTGGCCGGACCGGCGTCAAGAGGAGACCCGACATAGGTCGGTGGACCCGAGTGGTCCGAGGGAACGACTGCGGCCGTCGTCGCACCGAGGACGCGACGCAAGTCGTCGAGAAAGTACTCCAGTCCTTCGGCCGCCGACCCGACTCCCAGCCATTCGCCTGCCGCGACCGCGGTAGCGGCCCTGCTCACCACCGCTGCGACGGCCTCTTTGCGACCGATGTCGCGGCGTCGGCAGGCTTGCTGAATGACACCGGCCACGAACGGGGCCAGCGCCTCGGCCCGTCGAGCGTCCGTGTCGTTAAAGTCCGTCGACTTGTTCGCGAGATGCAGCACGCCCAGCGGCTTTCCAGCGACCGCGAGCGGCACCGTCATCAGTCGCGTGATGCCGTATCCCTCGATCCACTCAGGGAATCGCGAGGCATCCCGGCTCGGGGCGTTGGCCAGGAGGGTCCGTCCGCGGTTGAACACTTCAGCCGCGGCGCTGTTCGCCTCGGTGCGACTTAGTTGAGACGACGCGACGAGCGCGTCGCTCGCCCCGAACGAGCCCGGCAGCATCTGGAGGTAGCCCTGTTGGTTCACGACCGCGATCCCTACCGAGGAAGCATCAGCAAGGGGTGCCAGCAGGGCGGTGATAGCCCCCAGAAGCTGATCGTCGTGGGGGACGGAGGTGGCGTCGACCAGCGTAAGTGCGCCCAGCAGCATGGCCCGGTCCTCACTTACCGTCGCAAGCAACTCGCCCTCAGAGTCGAAGAGCTGCTCGGCGCAGCGGGCCAGCATCCGCCCGACGGCGCTCTCCCGACGATCGGGGGACCAGCGTTGATTCGCATAGAGCTCGAGGGTAGCCACAACTTTGTCACCCGCCACCACAGGAAGCGCGACCAGGGCGCCTTCAGGAAAACGTTCGACAACGATCGGCGCGTCCAGGGCTGCGACTGCGGCGACTGATGGCTTGATCGATGCGGAGTTGGACTCGTCACAGATCCCGGCCGCACCGAGGAGTTCGTACGACGGCGAAGCCAACAGTCGCACCCCGTCGACTGGGAGCAGCTTCAATGCCCGGCGGACGAAGCTGGTCGCGACGCTAAGCGGGGTCGGTGCCTCGACTTCTTCGCTGGCCTCAGCGGGCGACAGCATCGGCGCCCGGAGCCACCAAGGCGCAGCGGATGGCCTTGCTGATCAGCTCGGTTTTGGTGTGCACGTCAAGGCTCTGCTTGAGGCGCTGGATATGAAAGCGAACAGTCGACTCGGAGATGTGCAGTTCGCGAGCGATCCTGCCATAGGTCCAGCCCTCGACGACAAGTTCGAGAACTCGCTCCTGACGTGCAGTGAGGGCCCGCCCGCCTGTGGGCAGGATGGTCGTCTCGTGCAGTTGCCGCACCACCGCGGATACACTCCGGGACATCGTTCGATTCGCGGCAAGGCATCTCCATGTTGGAGCGAGAGGATGTTCTCAGCAGCTGATGTGACAACGATATTCGCATTGTGAGTGGACACGATCAATTGACGGCGAGTCTTGATGTTCTTCAGCGTTTCGACGGCGAGACGTCTGACGAGCTTGTTCTCGAGATCATCCTCCGGTTGATCGAGCAGGAGCGGATCAGTGCCCATCTGAAGGATGACAGTGAGCAGAGCCGCTGTCTTCTGACCAGGAGATCCGTGGTCGACAGGAGTCAGATTGCCGCCCTCTGTCGGCCTGTAGAGGACTGTGACGAGGTCCTCAGGGAACCAGAGCATGATGTTTGTGGACAGGTCAAAAGAGTCGGCATTGGACAGGCGACTGTAGAACCGGGCGTCTACCTTGAATGATCGGCCAATCTCAGAGTCGACGCCATCTCGAACCAGCGCCATGAGAGATTTCTTGAACTCTCGCACCCGTGTGGGAAACTGCGGACTCTTGGGCTGCTCCTTGAGAAGAGACGTGGCGATGCCGTCCTGGCCGAACGCCGACTCGAATGAGTCCGGGCAGTTGAGGAGGGCACGCAGTTGGTCCCCGATGCTCGCGATGGCGCCTTGTTGATGGACATCAACCCGAGTGAGCGAACCAGAATTTCCCAGTCCTTGCGCGTACGCCCGCCGTCGGGTGAAGAGTTCACTCCTCTTCGAGATGAGTTTCTCCATAAGTCGATCGATCACGTCTTGCTGTTCCAGGCGTCGCTGCTCAGAGTTTTCGACCTCGCGCAGTTCGGCCTGGAGGTCAATTTCCCTCTGACGATCATCCTGCATCTGCTCAGTTGACGTGTTCGAGGCGTTACCTTGCTCAGCCAGCCAGACGTTGAGCTGTCCTACTCGTTCCTGCCATGCCGTAGGGGCCGCGCGCTTCTCCCATGCAAGCCGCGCGGTATGCAGGGCAGCGCCAGCCTGCTCGAGGAGATTTGCAGCTGTCGCGAACGATGCCGCTCTGTCGGTGTAGTCGGCTATCTGGAGCGCATTGGTCATGAGGTTGCGTAGCGAACTGGCGTGAGTGGCGATGTTCTGCTCGATGCTCTGGGCTTGCTGTTCATGAGTCGAGGCATCCCTGATACGAGCCTCAGTTGCAATGAGCTCTTTGTACTTCTCTGTTGCCTGGAGTTCGGCTAGATGCCTCAGCCGGCCTCGGACTTCTTCGAGTTGCCCACGTAGCCGGTCAGCCTTCTCCGCCTCCGCGAGCACCTGGCGGAGCTTGTTGCGCTCGCCTCTAAATTCAAGTTGCAGTAGTTCGTACTCCTCATCCCATTGGCTCTTCCGGATTTCTGGCATGTCATCGAGGATGGTCAGGAAGCTTTGGGAGGATGTGGCGAGATCGTAGATTTGCTTCTGACTGAACACGCGAATCGGGACACGATCGAAGGACCGACCAGATTGCCTTTCCCAGTTGTTCCCTACCCGAAGATCAAGGGCAGTCTTGTCCGGCTCTTCTCCTGACCACGTGACCCGGAGTAGTTGGTTGTCTTTCGTGTATTCAACGACGATCCGCGTTTCGGCATCCCACCAGCGTTCGCTAGGGTCCGCGGACGGTTGAAACCGCTTCAGATCCTCGGCAACCGACCCTGTCAGCTCGTGGCTACGACCTAGCGCCAATCTGAGCATCTCGATGAGTGTTGACTTGCCAACCCCACGCCCACCGATCAGGCAGTTCATCCAGGGACCGAAACAGTAGTTCTCGGTCACGCCCCCGCGTGAGACTGTTATCCGGTTAATGTGCCCGTGTTCGGTTCTGTTCGGATCGCTGTAATTACGCCGGGCCCGGCGGACAGATTCGGCGGGATCTGTCAAAGCTAGCCGAACTCCCTCGAGATCGAGTTCTTCTGCTTTAACGAGGGTCAAGTGAGTGCCCGGCGCTTTCGCCTCGTTCTCCGCCGGGCAGGCATCGGTAGTCAGATGATGCGCATCAGATCCAAGAACTGGAACCCACCCAAGTCGAGCTGCCTCGATGACGTTCGAGTCATCTACGACCTCGACGGCGATAATTGGACTGGACTCGGCGAGGGCCTTCTTCTCCCGCTCATCCATCTTGAAGACACCACGGGACTGGTCGGCGTGAGCCGGAATACAAATGCCACCCTGGCTCCGAATGATAGAAGCCACATCGGCGACGGTCTTATTGGCAGTTTGGTCACTGTGCCCGCGGGTGCCTCTATATTCGCAGAGGACCAACACGTCGTTGACGACTTGGGACCCACACGTTGGGTCGAAGATCCCGAGAATGTGAGTTCCTCCGCTCGCGGTGATTTCAACACCCGGGAAGATGACGAGCGAAGAAAGCTCTGGGTCATCTCTACGAAGCTCTTCCAGTGCCTCTCGCGCCAAATCGATCCCGGCATGGGAGTTGTGGTCGGCGATGACGATGCCATCCACCCCCGCGTCGATGTACGACCTGATCCACTCTTTGAACGATGGCCGGGGTCCATCATTCGCCTTACCATCGATGCCCCCGTAGTCGAATGACGCGGGCGAGTGCGCATGGATGTCGAGGCTCCACCATCGCGCGCCGACATGCTCTGGCTCCTGCGCGGGGGCAGCAGTGTCTGTCAGTGGCTCCGTGTCAGTAGATGTCGTCACGAAGCGATGTTGGCACAGAGTAAAACTGACACGTGACGCGGGCTAAATGACCGAGTCACGAAGCTCCAAAAGGTCATGAGCACCCAGATAACCAGCAGAAGCACAATGTCATTCGATTGAATGACATCGCTGAGCATGTCTGCTCGAGGCCGACGCGCACTCCTCGCGACACCCATCGATGGCGATGCGCCTGTGCGTCGACGAGAAAGGAACCCGAGACGTTATGTGCGGACTTATCAGTACGCCGCGTTGGCTCCGTATTCAGCCTGCGCACTCGTGAACCCTTCGTACTCGAGCTGCTCAATCAGTCCCGACTTCGAGAACAACGTCATCTCGAGGTACTGCTGGGCACTCAGCGCAGCCTGCTCGTTCCAGTCCACAGTCAAACTGTCCACCGCGTACGTCGCATCCGCGGTGGAGAAGCCTTCGTACTCGAGCTGGTCGATCAGACCACTGCGGGAGAAGGGACTCATCTCGATGTACTGCTGGGCAGACCGGACGGCATTTCGCTGACTGGAACTGATCTGCGGCCTGACCGGTGCCGGTACGAACGCAGGCGAGCTGATCTGCGGCTTGGCCGTCACAGGTACGACCGCAGGCGCAGGCGCAGGCGCTGCTGCGGTCCGCGACGGGATGCTGCTCGGTGCAGGTGCAGCGGAGACGGCAGGCGTTTGCGCCGCAGTGACGCGGGCAGTGGTGGCCTGACTACTGGGTACAGACGCGGTCGCCGTGGAATCCTTCTCCTTGTCGCCTCCGCCGACAGCTGCGGCGAGAATGAAAACGAGGACGATGGCGCCGGCGATCCACGGCCACTTCTTCCGCTTCTTTGCGGGGGTTTCTGGCTGACCGCCGGGCGGCGGCGGAGGAAAGCTCGGATTCTGGGGCGCGGTCATAAGTTTCTCTTTTCGGAAGTAGCTGGAGTCGCGGTTCGATCACGACCTTCTCAGATTTCTCTCAGGATTGCTTGAACATAGCTGCCGACGACAACCGATGCGCACACGCCTCCCAATTCGGTGGCGACAACACCGCAATCCGGCCATCGTCATTCACACAAATGACAGCGTCACAACCGAACATCACCGCACCGATTAGGGCATCGGGTCGGAAACAGCCTCGAGGAGTTGGTTGTGATATCAATTAGCTCGCACCCCTGCATCCAACGTGCACACAGCTCCACGTCGCGGCACAGGACGGGCGCAGCTTCGACGACCGCTCCCCGACTCGACCTGCCCGCACCAACCCCTGACATGAGAGGAACTGGCCGTGGTGGCATTCGACGACACGGAGCTCGATGCCGAGGCGGCGGAGCGCACCAACGTATGCGCGATCGTCGGACTGTTCTGCGCCCTGACAGGGCTCTTCATCCCGGCGCTGGTCTTCGGCGCGATCGGTTACGTCGAGACCGGTGGGCGCGAACACGAAACCGGTTCCGGCCTCGCCGTTGCCGCACTGATCCTGGGTGCAATCGAACTACTTGTCGCCGTGCTGACGGCCGTCATAGTTCTCGTTTCTTATCGCTGAAGCGAACTCCCGCGCCGCTCGGCATGAAGCAGGGGGCTGATGGTGCGTCCGAAACGTCGCCTGCCACTGCTCGGTTCCGATGGGGCGACCACCAGCCGCGCCGACCACCCACTCTTCCATTCTCGCCACGGTCGGCATCTGCCGTGGCGTCGCACCCCCCGACCGTTCCCGCAGACTCCTTTCACGAGAACCCCCAGACCCGACGTCAGATAGGCCACACACCGATATGCGACACCGCCACACCCTGTCCCTCGCCACATGGATCAGCGCAGCCACGTTGCTCCTCGCCGCCTGCAGCGACGACGCAGCCACCACCGCCCACAATGTCTCCTCGACATCATCAACCAGTTCAACGGCCGAACCCGACTCCACCCTCAAGCGGATCACCGCCCCACCCACAACCAGCGCGGCCACTACGACCACCAGCGAGAAGGATCTGCACGGGGCTGCGCTCTACCTGCAGACGTGCCTCGACAGCCTGGACTATTTCGACGCGATCCGCGAACTCGCCGACCTGGCCGGCGAACCCTTTGACGCGAAGGAGGCCGCCGACGGCCTGCTCGAGCTCGCACGCACCGGCGGCGAGGAACTTCGCCGAGACCTCGAAGCGTCGGGTGACCTCGACGTCGCAGCCGCGGATCCGGATGAACCGACATGGGACGAAATCCCGAAGGCCGACCGCACCGAGATCGAGCGCGCCGTCTACGCCGCCGCCAAGGGCGATTGCTGAACCAGCCCCTCGCAGAACCGGCACGATGGGCGTCACCCGGACGAGCACCACCCGAGCGCGCGGCCTGCGGTCCCGCCGCGGCAATCTGCCGGCACAAAGCGGTGGCCTGTATCCGACTTTGATTGCTGCCCTGCAGTCTTCGACTCCAGCGGCAGCCCGCTATGGCTGTGCGATACCCGCCGATACAGTCATTCGATCTATACCGCCGCCCCCTAACGTCTGGTTTGATCCGCGGTGACGACTCCCACCCGCCAACCCGGCGCACCAGCACCGCGGCACACCGCGACTGGCTCAGGTGACTTCGGAGAACGTCACTTCAAGGGGGAATACCGTGACAACCATTCCGACGTGGCCGGCGATTCGCAAGCAAGGTGCCTGGGGGCTGTGGTGGCTGACCGTCATCACCTTCGGCATCTACTACCTGGTCTGGTACGACCGCATCGGCGGGGAACTCGCCGCCACCGCCGGCGTGAGCCGGGAAGCCTGGACCCGGTGGTGGTCCCAGCTGATTCCCATCTACGGGCTCATCGGACTGTCCCGGACCGCCAAACGACTCAACCAGGCTCACACCCAGGTCGGATCGTCGACTCGGGTGTCGCCGGTCGTCACGTGGTTGTGGGCGCCGATCTGGTTCGGCTCACACACCCGGTACCTGCAGCGCCGCATCAACATCCTCGTCGACATCCACGCGGGCCGCGCCGCCCAGCACGCAGCCGCGTAGCCACAAACGCGACCTCGCCCGATCGGGCGGGGCCCGTCGCTGATGCGGTGACGGGGACGGTCATCCACACCCGCACGTTCGCGTACAGAACCCGCGGCACGACGGGCGGAGTAGGGGTGCGGTTCGGGTCGGGCGCGGGGGCCGCACCCTTCGCCCTCCCCGGGACGTGCAGGCCGCGCGCTATCGATGTGTGGAACCCTGGCCGGGTGTCGGGACCTGCCGCCGACGCAGCGCCGGCCAAAGCCCCGCCGACATCCGAGGCTCGAGATGGAATCCGGGGCTTCCGAATCGACGTGATTCTGCGTGCAGCCACGGCCGACCGCATGGCAGGTGAACACAGTGGTGGGCACTCAGGCCGACGATTCGCACCCGACCCCGAGGCACACTTATCCTGCCCCTGAAGCAGGATTGAGTGAGAAGGTGCGTGAAATGCCCCGACACTACGGAAGCGGTCCCGCGCCGGCCGTGGGCACCCGAGTGCTCGTGGCCCGGGCGAAGGACATCGCCGGGACTGCGGTCGGTGAGATCGTCGCCGACTACACCACCCTGACCGAGAACGGCGGCACCGGACACGAGTGGGCGCCGGCGCACCGGTGGGCAATCGCCCTCGACGACGGCCGACTGGTCTTCGCCGACACCGAGGACCTCACCGTCGACCCGAGCACCAGCTGAGCACACCCCGCCGCACCTGACCCCAGCCCCCGCAACTGCCCAAACAGCGTTTCGTGTGATGCGGTCGACGGCACCTGGTCGGCGATGCGAGAACACCCGGTGCACCCGTCGGCTGCCGTCCGCCCACCTGAGGCCCTCGTGTCACGGAAGAAGAATCAGCAATCGATATGGATCCGCGAACCGACAACGATCTCCCGTTGTGAATCCGGCAAGTGGGTGTAGGAACGGATTGCGATCCGACCGACGTGTCGTGGCCCGTGACGCCCGGCCCTAGCGTGACTCTCCGAGAGACCGACACCGCAGCCGGCCCTCAAACATCAACCCGTCGGCGTCCGGCCGTCGGTCACGGCACGATACTGCTCGGCGATCTCCCCCGTCTGTCAGAACTGATTCCACCAGGTCGCGAACGCGTTCCACCACGTCCACGGCCAGAACGTCACGTCACCGACCTGATTCGGAAGGTCGAACACGATGCCAGTCATGACTACTCCTTCGGGTCCGATCCCGACCCATGCTGAATATCGGCACCCATTGGCTCAGCGCTACACACAGCCCCGGACCTTGCCCGCAGCCGCGCGAAACGTATGGAACACACTCGAACCGGCCGTCCTGCGAGGACCGCACGCACCCGGTGTCACGACATGAGGACGCGCGGATCACCGCCGGATCGGGACGCATCTGACCGCCGGCGGCGGATACGTCGCATTCTCCGGAGGCAAGGACTTCCTCGCCGTTCCCGATCTCAGCCGCCGCGTGGACCAACAGCGTGCCTGGACCGGAGATGCATTCGATACCGTCGAGTGACGCGGTCAGGGGTGGTCGGCACTGTTGAGCTCATCGAGAACCCGATCGACACTGGTGGTCGGGATACGGAAGTCTTTGCCCTCCGAGGCCCGAAGTTCGTTCGCGTACGTAGGCGAGCATGAACAGTTCGCGCTCGAGGTCTGCTGCGGTGCGGTCGCTCACGATCCGATTCTGCTCGGAAAGGACAACTGGGGCGACCTCGGCACCGCCCGGCATGCCCGGCGAGGGAGTGCGACCTCGCCGACGCGTCGCTACCGCTCGATGAAATGGTTGCCGTCTGCCTCGCACCGCTCCTCCCCCTGCCGAACGCCCTCGTATCGTTTACGCAGCAGCTTGCTGCGTAAATGCCCGCTCCCCGCGTTTCCACCGGTCGGAACGGCGCCGATCAGCCCGCGGTGCTCCCGAAAGATGACGGCGAGAGCGGACGGGTCGGCGTCCGCCCGGCGTCACCCCTTTCGGCCGGATGGGAGAAGATTGGCGGCAATGAGTCGAGCAGAAGAGATCGAGCCCGCCGGATACGGCGCGTTGCTCGACGACATCAAGTCGCAGGTCCGCACCGCCCGGGTCCATGCCGCCCGCAAGGTCAACACCGAAATCATCGTCCTGTACTGGAAGATCGGGAAGCTGATCCGCGCCCGACAAAGCCAGGAGGGGTGGGGTGCCCGTGTCATTGCCCGGCTCTCCGACGACCTCCGCACCGAGTTCCCCAGCATGCGCGGGCTGTCCCAACGGAACCTGGTCTACATGCGCACCCTCGCCACCGAATACCCCGACCCAATTGCGCAGCACCCTGCTGCGCAATTGCCGTGGGGACACATCCTCGTCCTCCTCGACCGCCTCCCCGACCCCCGGGTCCGCGACTGGTACGCAGCCCAGGCCGCCGACCACGGCTGGTCCCGCGCCACCCTCGTCCACCACGTCACCTCGCAGCGGCACCTGCGGGTCGGCGCCGCACCGAACAATTTCCCCACCACGCTGCCGGCACACGAATCCGACCTGGCCCACGAGATCCTCCAGGATCCGTACAACCTCGACTTCCTCGGCCTCGACCCCGGTTACAGCGAACGCGAACTCGAAGATGCCCTCATCGGCCGGCTCACCCACTTCCTCAGCGAGCTCGGAGGCGGGTTCTCCTTCGTCGGACGCCAGTACCAAATCACCGTCGGAACCTCCGAATACTACCTGGACCTGCTGTTTTTCCACCTCGGCCTGCGCCGATTCGTCGTCTTCGAGCTGAAGATCGGCCGCGCCGAGCCCGAACACATCGGCAAGCTCAACTTCTACGTCAACGCCGTCGACGACCTGCTCCGCAAACCCGAGCACGGAGACGGCAGCACCATCGGGATCCTCCTCGCCGCCGACCGGGACGACATCGTCGTCGAATACGCCCTCCGCGGTCTCGACTCGCCGCTCGCGGTCAGCACCTACACCACACACCGGTCCCTGCCCGAGGAGATCCGGCCCGCCCTTCCCACAGCAGCCGACCTCGCCGACGCCATCCGAGACGTGCGTCACCCCCACAACCCACAGCCTCCCATCCCCGGACCGCCGACCGACGACTAAGCGTTCTCCAGTCGTCTCGACTCCAGCCCCCTCATGCTGCATCGCCGGCCGGGGGCCTGGCCTCGCGGCTCACCCGTCATGGGGGCGCCTCCTGACCGGGCCACGACACAGGAATCGGCGACATCACTGGCTCCCGGCAACGTGGTAGTCGTTCGGTCAGGCTATCTACGACTGCGTTTCGGCCATCTCGTCATACGAGTCGAACAGTGCCGGGCACCCCTCCCGCGCGGTCAGCATTTCCGGATCCAGTCGGCCCTGCACGACAGCAAGCCGGACCCCGAGGTGCTCGACCCCCGCGACGGCCAGCCACCCCGCACAGGCCTCCTCCGCACCCTCAGGCGACTTGTGGCAGGCGAACATCGGACCGCCGACCTCGACCTCCCGGCCGGGACCACCGGACGTGGCGGCGAGCGCCTCGAACCTGTCGCGGCCGAACATGTCCGGCGCGACATCACGACGCCACGGGCACTGCGCACACGGGCGCCGACGATGCGCCATCCCCGACCGGCCCACGCACCGCGCGCCCGCAGACTCCGTTCGCGCACTCGCCTCACCCCGCAGGGGTGAATGTGCCGGGACGCCGTCTTTCATGACACGGATGATACGGGCGCGGCCACAGCGCCGCGCTCGGTGCGGCCAGTCGACTTCAGCCCCCACGAGTACCGGTCAGCGAACCCTCATCGGCATCAGTTCACCGGATGCGGCCGTCGCGCACGAGTCGCGCCGCCACAACCGGGACGGAGATTCCGCGTAGCGGATCATCGTGCCGGTGTCGGATTTGGTGTGCAGCGGGCCGCCGGGCAAGGACATGGCGGTGAGCTGCGCGGCGACGTTGCCGCGCAGCGGATCCGGGGACCTCACGCAGACCGGACCGCCTGCTCGAGGGCGTCCTTGTTGCGTTCCATCAACCGGCCGATCTCGTCGTCGGTGAGCAGGCCACGGCAGTAGGCGCGTTCGATCTCGTCCCAGCTGCCAGGCTCGTACGCGTCCGTCGAGATGCCGCCGCTGACCGGGACCTGGCCGAAGGTGAAGTTCCAGTCCAGCAGCACCTGCATCATGTCATCGTCGGTGATCTGGCCGGCGGTGCGGCGGTCGATAACCTCGGTCGGTGTCTCATCGAGCAGGGCCGGGTTTTCCAGCACGGTGCGCAGCATGCGGTGAATCGTCGGTTGGGAGATTCCGATGTGCTCACAGATGACGCGTTGGGTGATGTGGGCGGCGTTCGCCTCGGCCACGGCGCGCAGGACGTCCAGGTCGGCGACCCGGCGGCGTGCGGCGGCGGCGTCGAGGGCGGCGACGGCCTTGCGGTCGAGGGTGTCCATCATCAACCTCCTCGATTATTCATCATGAATCATTGCACGTCAGGATACCCATACCTGGCCGACGCCATCCACCACGGCCCGGATCCACGCACGAACCGACAGACCGCCGCACCCCATTGTCACCACGGGAACGGCGGCGTTCCCGGCGCTCGATTCCGCCGGGAGGGGTGTGTGACCACTCACTTCTCGCACGAAACTGTTAGCACTCTCACATCGAGAGTGCTAACTTTGTCGTAGTCGATGACCACGCGAAACCGTGAGTGTCCCTCGGACGGAGGCGCACTCGCCTATTCGTCACTTACAGCCTCGAAGGAGGATCATGACCGCCCCTGCCGCTCCGTGCGAAACACCGACGACCAGCGACGGGTGGCCCTCCGCCGACACGCCTGAGCGCCCGGCGCGACGGAGTTCACGGTTGCCCACGGTGTCGATCGTGCTGGGGGCGTTGTCGATTCCGTCGTTCTGGGTGTTCGGGCTCGGGTTCGTCCTCGGCCTGTGCGCGGTGGTGTGCGGGGCCTTCGCCACCACGCGGACCGCCGTCGCCGACGACGAAGCGGCCTCACTGCGGGCGTTGCTGGGCATCGTCGCCGGAGTCGCAGGGATCATGGTGTCGGCGATCGCACTCTTCCCCATACTCGAGTACCTGTGAACCACGCCCTACGGTCGCGGCCACGTCGAGTATCGACAGATGGGCCAGGCTATGACGGCGAGCGAAGGCGACTCCTTCGGTCTCGTCGGCCATCACGGTCTCGTCGGCCGGGGACACCAGCTCGCACAGCGCACCCAAGGGCCGCAGCCCGGCCGCTCGCATCAGATCGACAACCGCATCGGGTGCCCCGTAGGCGGACGGGATTCCGAGCACCGACGGCGAGGGGTCGTGGGCGATCACCGGTACGACGTGGCCGGGCCGGGCCAGGTCAAATGCGACCGTCGCCGGGTCGGCGATTGTTCGGATCGTGTGGGCTCGGTCCGCCGCCGAGATTCCGGTGCCGACGCCCTCGACGGCGTCGACGCTCACGGCGAGATTGCAGCGCGGAGCGTGGCCTGCCAGCGGCCACATCGGTGGCAGTTGCAGCCGTTCGCAATCCGGCACAGACACCGTCACTTTCACGAAACCGGAGGTGTGCCGGATCATGAACGCAAGCAGCTCGGTGGAAGCCAGTTCTGCGGCGAGGACCAGATTGGTCTCCCCACGGACGGGATCGGCTAGGACGAGCGCCCTGCCTGCGGCGGCCGCGGCCGTGGCCCGCTCGACGCGATGCAGCGCGGCTGCACTCCCGGTGCGGTCCGCGGCGGCCGGCCTGCGCTCGACGTACATCTCGTGCCGGCTATCGGTGATCGTCACTTCGACTCCTCGCTGCGACCTCGGTTCACCGCGCGGGCGGCCGCGAATGCCGTGACTGCGTCGCGGAAGCCGTCCGACGTGGTGAGGCGGATCTGCCCGGCCCGTTCGCGGGCGAAGGCCTGGCCTAACTCGGCCAGGGTCGCGTCGTTGATCGCGAGCTTGGTCTCGACGAGCGCGTCGACCGAGCCCCCACCCAGACGGGTCACCAGTGCGCCGAGTTCCGCATCGAACTCGTCCGCGCCGTAGGCCGCCGTCACCAGGCCGAGGTTCACGGCCTCGGGCGCGCTCACCCGGTCCCCCAGCAGCGACATCCGCATCGCGGTCGGGCGCCCCACCGCAGCGGCGACAAGGGCGGTGGCACCGCCGTCCGGCATCAATCCAATCGAGGTGAACGGCATCGAGAAGAAGGCGTCGGAACGGACCAGTGTGAGGTCCGCAGCGAGCGCGAGCGACACCCCGACGCCGACGGCCGGGCCGCGCACCGCGGCGATGACGGGTCGCGGAACCTGCCTGATGGTGTCGATGCATCGCGCAGCCGCATCGGCGGTGGTCGCGGTGTTCGCGACCGACAGTGGGTCCTCGACGTCGAGGTCTCCGCCCGCGCAGAAGGCTCGACCGGTTCCCGAGAGCACGATCACCCGGACGGCGGGATCGGCACCGGCGTCGGTGATCGTGTCCGCCAGTAGGTCGAGCGTCGCCCGGTCGACGGCGTTCATGCGTTCGGGGCGGTCGATCAGGATGTGGCGTGCGGTCCCGTCGTCGACGACGCTGACGGTCATCGCAGCACCTCCCTCAGGGCGCGGGCGATCTCGTCGACACCCTCCCGCGCCTGCGGGAGGAACTCGCTGAAGAGCGTCCAGGCGTGGCAGGTGTCCGGGTACACCGACAGCGTGCTGGTGCCCCCGGCGGCCTGGACCGACTCGTGAATCCGGACGGAGTCGTCGAGTAGGGTCTCGCTGTCGCTGGCCAGCAGCAGCAGCGGTGGCAGGCCGGCGAGGTCCGCGAACACCGGTGACGCGAGGGGGTCCCGGGGATCGTGCCCCTGCAGGTAGCTGGCGGCGAGCAGGCCGAGTGCGCGTTCGGTGATCACCGGATCGGTGCCGGCGTTGGCCGTCACGCTCGCCCCCGCGGCGGTGAAATCCGCCAGTGGCGAGACCACCACGGCAGTCGCCGGCAGCGCACTGCCGGCCTCGCGGGTCCGGACGAGGGCGGCGATCGTCAACCCACCGCCCGCGGAATCGCCTCCGACGGCGGTGTGTTCGGGTCCGTGCTCGGCCACGACTGCTCCGAGCACAGCGGCCGCGTCCTCGACAGCCGCCGGGAAGGGGGCCTCGGGGGCGAGGCGGTACTCGGGCAGCAGCACCGCCGATCCCAGGGCCCGCGCCAGTGCGGCGGCGGCGTGCCGATAGCCATGGGCGCTGCCCATCACGTAGCCGCCGCCGTGGAACCATACGAGAACGTTGCCGTCGATCTCCGGGCCGGCGGTGACCCGCAGGCAGTCGACACCAGCGACCGTCAGCTCTTCCACCGAGACATCATCCGCCAGTGCGGGTTCGAGCATCATCGCGTCCAGGTTCGAGCGCAGTTGCTTGAGAGTCGGTCGGCCGGAGGCGAAGACCGACGCGAACGACTCCCGCGCCCGGTGCAGCGCCGCTTCGCGGCTATCGGTTCCTAACATCCTGTTGTGTCCTTCCCATGGTGCCTGTGTCCTCGCGCTAGAGCGCGGCGTGGGTTCCGAAGACCCGGTCGTGATAGGTCAGCGGGGGGATCGTTTCGCTCCGCACCGCCAGTACTCTGCCGAAGACCACCGTGTGGTCGGCCACGGTCGCGGTCTGCATCACCTCGGCGGCCACCCAGTGCGCGGCACCGCCGATGCGGGGGATCCCGAGTTCCGACTGCCAGTCGACCCCCTCGAACTTGTTCTTGCCCTTGCGCGCGAACCGGGCCGCGAGAGCGGAATGCTCGCTACCGAGCACGTTGATCCCGAAGGCCTCCGATTCGAGGATCAGCCCCAGCAGTTCCGATCCCCGGTCGAGGGACACCAGGAACGAGGGCGGGGACATCGACAGCGACGAGAAGGCGCTCACCGTCGTGCCGTGAGGCCGTTCCCCGTCCATCGCGGTGACCACGGCGACCGGCGTGCACACCGCGGCCATGGCGTCGCGGAACCGGGTCGTGAGTTCGTCGAGTTGTTGTGCAGCCATGTCGGATGCCTTTCGCAGAGTGTGGATCGTGCCGTCGAGGCGGGTGCTCGACGCCGTGGGCGCCGGTGCGGCGCCCACGGCGTCGGGACGTCAGAGCCCGAGGTTCTTGCGGACGAACGATCCGACCTCGTCGGCGGCCTGGATGCCTTCCGGCAGGATCGACGAGAACAACGGCCAGACGTGGACCATGTCGTCGTACACGGAGGTGCTCGCGGATCCACCGCGGTCGACGATGGCAGCCGTCGCACGGAGGGAGTCGTCGAGCAGGACCTCTCGGGATCCGACGAGGAACAGCGCCGGCGGGAGGTCGCGAAGGTCGGCAAACAGAGGTGACGCCAGGGGGTCCTTCGGGTCATGTCCCTGCAGGTATGCCTCGCCGAGATTGGCGACGGACCCCCGGGAGACGGCGATGTCCTGGCCGTCGAAGAGCTCCATGCTCTCGCCACTCGCCGTGAAGTCGAGGAGCGGGGAAATGAACACCGCTGCCGCCGGGAGGTTGTTGCCCCTGTCGCGCGCTGCGGTGAGTGCCGCGAGGGTCAGTCCGCCACCCGCCGAGTCGCCGCCGACCGCGACGTTGTCCGCGTCGTACTCCGTTACCAGCGCCGAGATCACGGCAACGCCGTCGTCCACCGCCGCGGGGAACTTGTTCTCCGGCGCCCGACGGTAGTCCGGCAATACGACGGTCAGGCCAGCAGCGCGAGACAACGTGTGGCCGAGTTCCTGAAAACCTTTGGCGCTACCGAGAACATATCCGCCGCCGTGGAACCACACGAGTACCTTGTCCCGGGCCGCTCCCTCCGCTGTGACGTGCAGGACAGGAACGCCGCCGGCGTCGCCCTCCACTGGCTCGACGCCCTGCGGGAGCGGGAATTGCAGCAGCAACGCGTCGTACGCGGTCCGCAGGTCGTCCACCGTCGCCGTCGCCGGGTCCGGAAAGCCGTCAACATACATCTTCTCGACGCGCGCGAGCGCCTCGGTCCTGGCCATGGGTCCTCCGAAGTAGACATCGAATCCCGACACCGCCTCACAGTCGGGCTGTGAGCGATGTTACATAGTTACTGCTAACTTTTACAGGGGTTTCCCAGCAATTTCCTGCCCATTGCCCCGACCTGTTCCATAACTACCGTTCACGAGGGTAGATTTCGCACCAATCGGTGCCGGCCGCTCGGTCCCCGCCGCAGCGGACGCGACATCCACGACTCACCGATTCGCACCCCTGCGACGACCGCGCCGACGAACAGCCCACCGGAAACCATTACGCCCCGCCCGGGAGGACGAAAACCCATGACCCTCACCTCGCACGACGGTTCCTCCTGCACAGCGGAATCCGCCGCTCCGCCGGCGTCGTCGCTCGGGCGCGTGCTGAACCCGGGCACCATCGCCGTCGTCGGGCTCAGCGACAAGTCCCCGGTCGCACCCTTCATCGAGCCGACACTCGACAGTGGCGCGGACGTGTACTTTGTCCACCCGTCGGCACCGACCGTCCTCGGCAGGCCGACATACCGATCAGTTTCCGAAATTCCGGTGCCTGTCGATGCAGTGCTGTCCGTGATGTCCGCGGAGCGGACCGTCTCCCTCGCCGAGGAGTGCGCGGCGCTCGACTGTGGAGGGCTCGTCGTCTACGCCGCCGGCTTCTCCGAACTCGGCGTCGCCGGAGATGCACTCCAGCGCAGACTCGTTGCCGCAGCCGAACGCGGTAGCATGGCTGTGGTCGGACCCAACAGCCTGGGTTACATCAGCGTCCCCCGCAGCCTCGCCCTGACCGCATCGGCCAACTACCGACCACCCGCGGGGGGAGTATCCATCGTCTCCCACAGCGGCGCGATGATCGGCGGTGTCGCCATCACCGCGCGTCTACGGACCGGAGTCGGGATCTCGCGCCTGATCTCCGCGGGCAACGAAGCGGTCACCGACATCGCCGACTACGTCGATTTCCTGGCAGGCGACCCGGAAACCACCGCAGTCGGCTTGATCGTGGAGGGGATCCGCCGGCCGGAGGCGTTCCTCCGGGCGGCGCGGCGGTGCATCGAGGCGGGCAAACCCGTCGTGGCACTGAAGCTGGCGCGCAACAGCCGGACGCAGCAGATGGCGGCGTCCCACACCGGCGCACTCGCCGGGAACGCCTGGGCCTACGACGTGGCCTTCCATCACGCAGGGATCCAGTCAGCCCACGACATCGAGGAGCTCGTCGACCGACTCTCGATCGTCGATCAACTCCACCCCGCGAACTGGAATACGGTCGAACGTCTGGGTGTCGTGGCCGGAACCGGCGGCTTCGCTTCGCTGGCATATGATCTCGCCGAAGCGGAGGGGCTGAGCCTGCCGCCTCTCGACGAGCTCGCCGACTGGGTCGCAGCGACGATCCCGGGTATCGCCGTACCCAATCCACTCGACACGACCGGCTTCGGCGCGACCTTCTGGACGGAGATCGTCGACCGGTACGTCGGATCGCCCGACCTCGACGCCGTCGTGTTCGTCAACATGTGGGGTGAGGGCGACGACTCGCCGGTCTACCGACGGCTCATCGACGACGTCGCGACGGCCGCTCGCCGGTTCGGAAAGCCGGTCGCGATCGCGGCCGGCGCCGGGCCGGTCGGCTCCTATGCGCAGGAAGTCATCGGCACCGACGGGAGTGTCGCGCTCGGATACGGGCTCCGTGGCACCCTGCGCGGACTCCAGACGATGGGGGCGTTCGTCCGGGACCGTGCGCGGTCGCCTCACCCGGCGGAGCGGGTGCCGGAGATCGCGCGCCCGACGACTCCGCTCGCCGACGCCGGAGGTGGCCGCCGGCTCCTTCCGTTCGATCAGGCGATGAAACTTCTGCAGCAGTTCGACATCCCGATAGCCCCCTACTGCGTGATCCGGGCCGGGGAGCAGGCCTCTCCGACTTTCCCCGGCCATTACGCGGTGAAGCTCGCGGACGTGGCGCACCGAACCGAATTGGGCGCGGTCACACTGAACGTCGCGTATGACGAACTCGACCGAGCGGTCGACGACATGCGCGCTCTCGCCAGCCGTAACGGCGTCCGCGATGCCGTCGCCATCCAGCCGATGACGCCGTCACAAGGTGAGCTGCTCGTCGGGGTCGAGGGCCGCAGCGAACTCGGGCCGATGGTGATGCTCGGTATCGGCGGCGTTCTCGTCGAGGTCCTCGAGCGGGTCGGCGGACGTCCGGCGCCCATGACCACGATCGATGCGGAGGCCCTGATCGAGGAGTTCCACGACCTGCGTCTGATGCACGGCTATCGCGGAGCGCAACCCTGGCACCTGTCGCAGCTCGCGCAGGTCCTGGTCGGCTTCGGGCGCCTGGCCGCGGCCTGCCACGGGTGGATCGAATCTCTGGATGTCAATCCGCTGCTGGTCACCGACGACGGACTCGTCGCGGTCGACGCCCTGTGCATCGTGCGGGACGCACCGGTCGGAAGTGATCTCCGGTGACGGCCGAGGCCGTCGTCCGGTGCGGCGATCAGGTTCGGACCCACGGCGAGGTCCGCGGCCGGGCGGCCCGGATCGCCTCCGCACTCGCGACACTGGGTGTGGGGCACGGGGACCTCTACGCGCTCGTGATGCGCAACGAGATCGGATTCGTCGAGGTGATCCTCCGCTGGAGCGGCGATCGGTGCCGTTCCGGTCCCGGCGAACTGGCACGGCAACACCGAGGACCTCGGCCACCTGCTCGCCGACAGCGGCAGCAAGGTCGTCGTCGTGCACACCGACCTGATTCCGCAGGTGGAGTCCGTGCTGCCGGCCGGCACGGCGATCATCGAGGCCCCGGTCCCCCGGTCGTCGCGGATGCCTACGGGCTCACACACCCGGAACCCTCCGCCCAGTACCCGAACCTCGACGAACTCGTCACCGCGGCGAACCGCACTCGACCGTCATCACCGACCCGCCGATGAGCGTCATCTACACCACCGGCACGACTGGGCGACCGAAGGGGATCCTGCGCACCCCGATCACCCCGGCCGACCCCCCGGCGCTGCTCGAAGTGGTGATCGAGGCCTTCGGGTTCGGCACCGCCCGCTCCACCCTGGTCGCGGCGCCGATGTACCACACCGCCCCGAACACGCAGTTCCAGTTCGCGCTCGCGCTCGGGGCGCCGTCGGTAAGCCTCTCGCCGATGCAGCGGTGCGGATTCTCGACGCAGACGGGCGAGGCTCCGGTCGGGGAACACGGCGACATCTATCTTCGACCCTTCTCCGCCTGGCCCGACTTCACCTATCTGGGCGACGACGCGAAGCGGCGTGCAATGGAGAAGGACGGGTTCGTCACCGTCGGCGACATCGGGTACGTCGATGCCGACGGCTTCCTGTACCTGAGCGATCGACGCAACGACATGATCATCTCCGGCGGGGTCAACATCTTCCCCGCGGAGATCGAGTCGGTACTGCTCGGGCTGGACGGGGTCGCCGACGTCGCGGTGTTCGGCATCCCCGACTCGGAGTTCGGCGAGGCGATCGCCGCGCACGTGCAGCCGGACCGAGGGTGGACACTCACGGCGGCAGCCGTCCGCGAACACGTCAAGAGCCGGCTGGCCCGGTACAAGGCGCCCAAGGTCGTGGTTTTCGAGGACGAACTGCCCCGGGAGGACACCGGCAAGTTGTTCAAGCGCCGGCTCAAGGCCCCCTACTGGGAGGGCCGGGATTGACCGGACACCCACTGCCACACCGACGACTGCGCGCCCAATCCGAGAGGGATCGGGCGCGCTGTCGTCGATCGGTGCGGCGGGGACGCCGTCAGAAGGCGTTCTCGTCCAGGCGCATCACTGAATCGTCCACCGCGAAGGCGATTCGGCTCTCCGCCGCGACCAGGGGCAGGACGTTCCGGGCGAAGAACCGCGCTGCAGCCACCTTGCCCTCGTAGAATGCCCTCTCGGCCGCCGAAACGTCCGTGTCGAGCGCGCGCAGGGCGATCGCGGCGCTCCGACCCAGCAGCCACGCGACGATCACGTCGCCGAGCGCGTACAGCAGACGGGTCGCGTTGAGCCCGACCTTGTAGATGCTCGCCACCTCGCCGCCTTCGACGGCCGGGTTCGCCTGCACCAGGTCGGCCCTCATCGTCGCGACGATCGCCTCGACGCAGCCGGCCGCCTCGCGCAGGAGAGCGCGTTCGATCGCCAGGTCCGTGGCGGCCGTCGGATCGTCCACGAACGAAGAGATCTCGCGCACCAGGTGTGTGAAGGCGATCCCGTTGCCCTTGGCGATCTTCCGGAAAAACAGATCCTGCGCCTGAATGGCGGTCGTCCCCTCGTAGACGGTGTCGATCTTGGCATCGCGCACGTACTGTTCGAGCGGATAGTCCTGGAGGTAGCCCGATCCGCCGAAGGTCTGGAGGCATTCGGTTCCCAGCACCGTCCACGAGCGCTCGGAGCCGTAGCCCTTGACCACCGGCAGGAGCAGATCGTTGACTGCCTCGGCCAGCACGGTATCGTCTCCGGCAGCACTCCTGATCGCGATCTCGTCCTGCCAGGAGGCCGCGTAGAGGACAAGGGACCGCATCCCCTCGGCGAACGATTTCTGCGTGAGCAGCGATCTGCGTACGTCCGGGTGGCGGGTGATGGTGACCCTGGGTGCCGCCTTGCCGGAGGAGCGGGTCAGATCGGCACCCTGCACGCGCAGCCTGGCGTAGTCGAGCGCGTTGAGGTAGCCGCTGGACAGCGTCGCGATCGCCTTGGAGCCGACCATCATCCGGGCGTCCTCGATCACGTCGAACATCTGGCCGATGCCGTCGTGGACCTCGCCGAGCAGCCAGCCGCGCGCCGGCGTGTTCTCCCCCAAGGTCATTTCGCAAGTCGCCGAGACCTTCACGCCCATCTTCTTCTCGACGTTGGTGACGTAGACACCGTTGCGCTCACCGGTGAGCTCCCCGGTGTCGAGATCGAAGTGGAACTTGGGGACGAGGAACAGGCTCAGCCCTTTGGTTCCCGGCCCACCCGCCCCCTCGACGCCCACCGGCCGGGCGAGCACGAGATGGACGATGTTGTCCGCCAGATCATGCTCACCTGCGGTGATGAAGCGCTTGACACCCTCGATGTTCCAGGTGCCGTCGTCGTTCGGGATCGCCCTCGTGCGACCTGCTCCGACATCGGAACCTGCGTCCGGCTCGGTGAGCATCATCGTCGCGCCCCACTGCCGGTCCACAGCGATCCGGGCGATCATCCGGTCCCGTTCGGTGCCGTGCTGCCACACGACGCGAGTGGCGGTCGGGAATCCGACGTAGGTCCACAGGGTCGGGTTGGCGCCCAGCACGAACTCGGCCAGGGCCCAGTTCAGCGAACTGGGTGCGAGGGTTCCGCCGAGATCGGGATGCACTCGTAGACGCCACCATTCGGCGTCCATCCAGGTCTTGTACGTCGCCGCATAGGCGGGCGGGACGGTAACGGTATGTGCCACCGGGTCGAAGATGGTCGGGCTGCGGTCGGAGTCCTCGAACGACTGCGCCAGGTCCTCTCGCGCGAGCCGGTCGACCTCGCGAAGTGCGACCCTCGCGGTGTCGACGTCCACATCCTCGAACGGGCCGGTGCCGAGCACGCGATCCCGTTCGAGCAGTTCGAACAAATTGAACTCCACATCGCGGAGGTTGCTCTTGTAATGGCCCATCAGGGATGCCTCTCACGCTCGTCGGACTGCCGAGCGGCAGACCGGTTGAACGTGGTGGTTCGATCGGGGCGCACCGCAACCCCGGTCGAACCGCCACGTCGACGATCACAGGGTCAGGCCCGCGCCGCGGCATGCGTGTAGATGGGGAGAAGAACTTCGGCGGCATCCACGAGCATCTTCGGATCGACAAGCAGATGCTGAGTTGCGACGTGCATGTCCCGCACGTAGCGGCCCAACGTGCTGGTGCGGCCGATGCTCCGGCTCCCGCCCCAGCGATGGGCGAATTCGACGATGTCGGCGGTCACCTCGTGAACCCAGGCCAGCATCTGCTTCACCCGGGCGATGTCCTCGGGAGTCACCGAACGCCCCGCGTTCACGGTGGCCTCGGCCGACTCGGCGATCTCGTGGCAGTAGAGGCGAGCGGCCTGAAGGGAGGCATCCTTGCGGGCGAAGTCGATTCGGAAGATCTCTGCATCGCCGACCGGGATCGTGTAGTTCGGCCGCATCTTGCCGGCGGTCAGCTCCGCGACCAACTCGAGCGCGCGCGTCGCGATGCCGAGCACGATCGGCGCGTGCGGCAATCCGCCCGCGAACTCGTTCGTGAGCTTGTACAGCGTCTCCGAGCGGACCGGGGTGCCACCGAAGGTCGGCGTGGTGAACTCCGCCGGCACGAATTGCTTCGAGATCGTGTAGTCGTGGCTGCCGGTGCCCGCCAGGCCCCAGACGTCCCAGTTGTTCTTGATTTCGACCTCGTCCTTGGGCAGGAGCGCGATACGGGCCTGAGGCTGACCGTCCTCCCCCAGGATCAGGTTTCCGTTCTCGTCGGCGACCAGGAATCCCGCACCGATCCACGTCGCGTGATCCGAACCGCTCGCGAAGGAATAGTCGCCGTCGATGATGTATCCACCGTCGACCTGGACGGCCGGGTAACGCGGCAGGAGCTGGCCGGCGACGATGAATCCGCCGTCGGTGCTCATCAGCTGGGCGACGACATGCGGCTGGAGGTGGCCCAGGACACCGGCGGTGGCCCAGGAGCTGGCCATCCACGCCCACCCGACCGAGGCGTCGCACTTGGCCATTTCCTCGTATACCCGCAGGGCCTCGCTGGGAAGCAGACCACCGCCACCCAGCTCCTCAGGGATCAGCAGCTCATGTAGACCCAGCTCGACGAGCGCGGCGGCGACTGGCTTGGTGATCGTGCGGTCGCGCTCGATCGCTTCTGCCTCCGCCCGGACCAGGTCCGCGATGGAACGGACCCGATCCAGATAATCGGATTCCCTACTGCTGCCGGCAGTCGTCTCACGGGTCAGCATCTCGGTCATGTTCAGAGCCTTTCCAGTAGAAGTGCGTCCGGAGGCAACAACGCCCGACACTCGAGCGCTCCCCCTGCATCCAGCACGGCGCCGACGACTCATCTCCCGGTACGGATTCGGACGATGCGCGGCTTGTGACCAAGCTAACATAGTTACTGCTAATGTCAATGCTAAAGCATGCAGGTCAGGACACATTGCAACCTAGAATCATCTATAACCGTCATTCGCATGATGTCCCGACAGTCTCGTGGACCGACACACCGGCCGATACCGTCGTCGGCGATCCGGGTTCCGGGTTCCGCCATCGAGTCGTCGCCCGCGACGACTCGATGGCGACTCCACCTCAATGCAATGTTCGACCGAATTCACAACTAACACAATTGACCAAAAGCGCTAGTGATTAGCGCTCGACGGTAGATTTTCTGTGTATTTATCATTAACATGACGTCCACGCGCCGGTCCCGGTCGCGACCCACGGCCGATCCGTCGATCGGACCCGAACGCCGTCAATCGCAGCACGGACTGCGACTCCCAGAAGGCAGGCAACCACATGCGTATCGGCACAGTCCTCGACTTCGGCCCTCCATTCGACGAACTGGCCGACCAGACAGTGGACTTCGAGTCTGCAGGCCTGGACTCGGTGACCTTGGGCGAGGCGTACTCCTTCGATGCCGTCAGCCAACTCGGATACCTCGCCGCGCGCACGTCGAGAGTCGAACTCGCCACCGGGATCCTCGCGCTCGACTCCCGCACACCGACCACACTCGCCATGACCGCGGCGGGTCTCGACTACGTGTCGAACGGGCGGTTTCGGCTCGGACTCGGCGCGTCCGGGCCCCAGGTCGTCGAAGGATTCCACGGAGTCCCGTTCGGTCACGCGCTGGGAAAGACCCGGGAGACCATCGAGATTTGCCGCACCGTGTGGCGCCGGGAGCCCCTGCGACACAACGGCCGTCACCATCAGGTGCCCCTGCCGGCCGATCGTGGCACCGGCCTCGGCAAACCGCTGAAGCTGATCAATCATCCCGTCCGTGCGGACATCCCGATCTCGATCGCCGCCCTCGGCGACCGGATGGTCGAACTCGCCGCCGAGACCGCCCAGGGATGGGAACCGATCTTCTTCCATCCGGAGAAGATGGACGAGGTGTGGGGCGAGGCGCTGCGGCGAGGCGCCGCCAAACGTCCCGAGCATCTGGGCAATCTCGACATCATCGTCCGGGTGCGGTTCGCCGTCACCGAGGACCCCGCGCCCTGGCTGGACCGGGCACGTCCGCAACTCGCCCTCTACGTCGGCGGAATGGGTTCACGGGAACGCAACTTCTACAACGATCTGGCCTGCCGCTACGGATTCGCCGATCAGGCGCGGCGCATCCAGGACCTGTTCCTGTCCGGACAGCATGCCCGAGCGGCGGCCGCGGTGCCGGACGAACTCGTCCGCGCCACAACGCTGATCGGTCCGGTCTCCTACATCGCGGAGCGTCTCTCCCTCCTACGCGAGGTCGGCGTCGGACTGCTCAACGTCGCTCCCCTGGCCGGCACCCACGCCGAACGGCTCGCGGCCTTCGAAACCCTTCGATCGCTGCTCGATTGACCCACGACCGACCCACGACCCGAACTCTGAGAAGGAGACACCATGAGTCAGACCGTCTCGCCGGATCCGAATCTCGACCGGGACACGCTGTATGCCGCCGTCACCGCCGGCAACATTCCCTGCCTCCTCCCGGTCCTGTACCAGCTGACCGGCGAGGAGAAGTGGCTGGCACCGCCATACGTCCCGAGTCCGACGAAGGGCTTCGAGGAGCTCGACGACGGCGGACTCACTCCGCAGATCCAGGCCGAGATCCATGCCGCCGCCACCGACGCCATCCTGGACTGGTCCCAGGGCAAGCCGATCGCCCGCCCCGAGCCGACCGGCGAGCTGGCCCGTCTGATGAGTGCGGTGATGGGCGAGCCGATCGACGAGGCGTACGCCCCGATGATCGCAGAGCAGTTGGGGTTCACCCCCTACGTGCCGACGAACGTCGACGCGCTCGTCGAGTCGACCCGGTCCGATCTCGGCGTCATCGTCGTCGGTGCCGGTATCTCCGGCCTGACCTGTGCGATCAACCTGGGCAAGGCCGGGATTCCCTACACGGTCCTCGAGCGCAACGACCACGTCGGCGGCACCTGGTGGGAGAACCGCTACCCCGGCGCCCGGGTCGACATCCCGAGCGATCTGTACTCGTTCTCCTTCCACCCGAGGAACTGGTCCGAGTACTTCGCCCGGCGGAACGAGATCTTCGACTACCTCGAGGAGGTCGCGCGCGAGTACGACCTCCACGACAACATCCGGCTGCGCCATTCGGTCGAGGGCGCCGAATGGGATGAGACGAACGGGCAGTGGGTCGTCACCGTGACCGGGCCCGACGGACGGCGGCAGGAGATGCGCGCCACCGCGCTGGTGACGGCAGCCGGACTGCACAGCACCCCGAACGTTCCCGAGTTCCCCGGTCGCGAGAGCTTCCGAGGTGAGATCGTGCATTCTGCGCAGTGGCCGCAGGACATCGATCTCACCGGAAAGCGTGTCGCGGTGGTCGGCAATGGCGCCAGCGCGATGCAGCTCGTCGTGGCGATTGCCGACCAGGTCGAGAGCATGGTCGTGCTGCAACGCCAGCCGCAGTGGATCGCTCCCAACGAGCACTACTTTCAGTCCTCGGATCCGATGAAACACTGGCTGTACGACCATGTTCCGTTCTATCGCGAGTGGTACCGGTTCCGTCTCTACTGGCTGTACACCGAACGCACCTTCGCTGCGCTCCCTGTCGATCCGAAGCGTGAGGAGAAGGGCAAGCAGGTCAGCTCGCTCAACGACGCCTACCGCGCGTACTTCACTGCCTACCTCGAACAGCAGATCGGCGGCGATGAGGACCTGATCCGCAAGACCCTGCCCGACCGCCCCCCGTTCGGTAAGCGTCTGCTCATCGACAACGGGTGGTTCACCACGCTGAAAAAGCCTCACGTCGAGCTGCTCACGCAGCGGGTCGAGGCCCTCACCGACAATGGGATCGTCACCAGCGAGGGCGAGTCGAGGGACGTTGACGTGCTGATCCTCTGCACCGGGTTCCAGCAGCAGCGGTACCTCTACCCGATGGACATCCGCGGCCGTGACGGCGTCGAGCTCCGCGAGTCGTGGGAGGACGACAACGGTCGTGCCTACCTCGGCATCACCACCCCGGGATTCCCGAATCTGTTCTTCCTCTACGGACCGAACACGAACCCCCCGGGCGGCAGCTTCATCACCATCGCCGAGGCACAGGTTCGGTACGTCGTCGATTTGCTCGCCCAAATGGTCACCGACGACCTGGCGACCGTCGAGTGCCGTCCTGAGCCGTACCGGCAGTACAACGACGAGCTCGACGAGGCGAACTCGCGGATGGTGTACGCCATGGACGGGGTGGACAGCTACTACCGCAACTCCACCGGACGTGTGGTGACCAACTCCCCCTGGCCGGTGCCCGAGTACTGGGCCCGGACCCACCGTCCCGATCCGGCCGACTTCACCGTCACCGTGCGCGGTACCCACTGACGGCGGACCGAGACCTCCGGCCGGGATGTACTCCACATCCCGGCCGGAGGTCTTTGCGCGTCCCGCCCCGATGAATGCGCGGATCCGCGCACAGCGAAATGCCGGGTGGGTGATCGATCCGATCACCCACCCGGCATGACCTGCCGGCTGCCTCGTTACTGCTCGGACGCGGTGGTCATGCCCATCATGACCATGTCCGGCACGAACGGCTGGTGGGCCAGCAGGCCGCCGTCGACGCGGACCACCTCGCCGTTGATGCCCTTGGCGTCGTCCGAGGCCAGGAAGAGGTAGACCTTGCCGAGTTCGGTGGGACCGTTGAGATCCGGGCTCATCGTGTGAGCGCGGTAGACGTCCTTGATCGCCTCGGGCAGGGCCTGGGCCGGCGGGGTCGTCGTGGTGCCGGGGCAGATCGCGTTGGCACGCACACCCTCCTTGCCGTACTGGGTGGCGGTGTACTTCGTCAACGCCAGGAGTGCGGCCTTGGCGGCACCGTACCCGGTGAGACTGCTGTCGCCGGCGAACGCATGGGTGGACGCGGTGTTCACGATCGCACCGCCGCCCTCACGCAGATGTGGCAGTGCGTGCTTGGTCAGCAGCATCGCGGCCCGGACGTTGGTGGCCATCACGTTGTCCCACGTCTCGATCCCCATGGTCGCGACGTCGCCGTCGTCGATCGGGAAGATGCCCGCATTGTTGATCACGATGTCGGGCCGGCCGAAGTACTCGAGGGTGCGCGCGACGAGCTGTTCGATCTCGCTCTCGTTGCGCAGATCGAGCCCGAAGGCCAGTGCGGTCTTCTCGCCGTGCCGCTCGTTGAGGATCGCGGCCAGCCGCTCCGCGCCCTCGACGTTGATGTCGGCGAGGACCACCCCCGCGCCCTCCGCGGCCAGTTCGGTGGCGGCGGCACCGCCGATGTTCAGACCGCCCGGCTCGACCGAGGTCGCTCCGGTGACGATCGCGATCCTGCCTTCTACACGACCCATTGCTCTCTCCTTTTCACGAATTATTCTGTCGTATAACATATCTGATGTTCTCGGATCACAGGTCCAGCACGAGGCGGTCGCCTCGGCACCGGGAGACGCAGATCAGGATGTACTCCCCCGCGGCTCGCTCCTCCGGGGTGAGGATCTCGTCGCGGTGGTCCGGTTCTCCCTCCAGGAGGGCCTGTTCGCAGGTGCCGCACATGCCCTGCCGGCAGGAGGACGGCACGTCGATCCCGTTCGATTCCAGGGTGTGCAGGATGCTCTCACCCGGCGGCACCTCGAACGAGCGGTCCTGCTTGGCCAGCACGACCTCGAACGGCCGGTCCCGGTGCGTGTCGGCTCCGGCCCGGGGGATGAACCGTTCGACGTGCAGCGAACCGGCCGCGCGGTCCGCGCAGGCCTGCTCGATCACCTCGAGCAGGGGCGCCGGTCCGCAGCAGTAGACGGCGGTCGCCTGGTCCACACCGGCGAGCAGTCCCGCAAGGTCGAGCCGACCGCACTCGTCCTCGGGAAGCACCGACACGCGGTCCCCGTACGCGGCGAGTTCGTCGCGGAAGGCCATCGTGGCCGCGGACCGCCCACCGTACGCGAGTGACCAGTCAGCCCCGGACGACTCCGCGGCGGCGACCATCGGCAGTATGGGGGTGATCCCGATCCCGCCCGCGACGAACAGATAGCTCTCCGCGTCGATGAGCCGAAAGTTGTTCCGCGGAGCACTCACCCGCACCAGGGACCCGCTGTGCAGCGCTCGGTGGACGTACTCGGAACCACCCCGACCGCTGCCGTCAGGCTCACGGAGCACCGCAATCCGCCAGGTCTGCCGGTCCTCGGGGCGGCCGCACAGCGAGTATTGGCGCACCGTGCCGTTGGCGAGGAAGAGGTCGATGTGGGCGCCCGGGGTCCACGGCGGCAGGTCCGCGCCGTCGGGCCGGCGCAGCACGAGCTGTTTGACGCAGGTCGAGACCGACGCGGTGCTCTCGACGAGGGCGTCGAATTCCACTGCGGCCGTGCGCTTCTCACACGCATCGAGGGTGGCTCTGGTCACGGTCTCGGCTCCTTCCGTGCGGTCCGCTACCCGCGGTCCCAGGTGAGCGGGAGCTCGTGCAGCCCGAAGATCCGCGCCTCGGTCTTGACCCGGACCTCCTCCGACGGCACCGCCAGGCGCAGCGACGGAAGGCGCTCGAGGAGGGCGGAGATGACCACCTGAAGTTCCAGCCGGGCCAGCGGCGCACCCAGGCAGGTGTGGATGCCGTGCCCGAAGGTGAGGTGCCGGCTGGCGTCCCGGTGGATGTCGAGGCGGTCGGGCTCGTCGAAGACCTCGGGGTCGCGGTTGCCGGCCTGGGTGGAGAGCAGCACCAGTTCGCCCTTCGCGATCGTCTGGCCGTCGACCTCGATGTCCTCGGTGACCGACCGCGGCAGGTCGCCGATGATGTCGAGATAGCGCAACAGTTCCTCGACGGCCTGCGGCATCAGCTCGGGCTCGGCACGCAGCTGCTCGAGCTGGTCGGGATGTTCGAGGAGCGCATACACGGCCAGCCCGATCATGTTTCCGGTGGTCTCGTGTCCGGCCATCAACAGCAAGGTCGACATGCCCGCGACATCGACCACCGAGACCGCCCCGGACTCGATGTGCTGGATCAACAGGCTGATCAGGTCATCGCCGGGGGTGACCTGTTTGATCGCCACGAGTTCGGCCAGGTAGGTCATCACGGCCCCGATCGCCGCGGCGATGTCCTCCGGTGTGCTGTCCGCCGCCAGCACGGCGCGGGTCCGTTCCTGGAAGAAGTCGTGCTTGTCGTAGGGGACGCCGAGCAGTTCGCAGATGACCAGCGAGGGCAGCGGCAGCGCCAGTGCGTCCACCAGGTCCACCGGGCCGTCCGATTCGAGCATCCGGTCGATCAGCTCGCCGGCGATCCGCTCGACCGTCGGTCGCATCGCTGCCATTCGCCGCGGGGTGAATTCGCGCGCCAGGATGCGCCGCAGATCGTCGTGCCCGGGGGGATCCATCGCGACGAAGAAGCCCGGCACGGCCTGGTCGCCGGCGTCGCCACGCGAGGAGTCGTCGATGCCGCGGACGCTGGTGTGCGGGTCGGCCAGTACCGACCGCACATCCTTGTATCCGGTGACCAGCCACCCGGATGTGCCCGTCCCCTTGAAGCTCAGCTTCTGTGGCTTCTCACCCGAACGGGACTCGAGCTGCTCGGAGAGACCGAACGGGCAGGTGCGCGGGAACGGAAAGGCCGGCTCGGCGGCCGCGGCGGCCTGGCCGTCGGCGGCGTTCGCTGCGACCTCTGCGGTCTTCTGGGGGGTCATGGGTGCTCCTTCGGGTGCGGGAAAGGATCTCGACGTCGTCCGGGGGGCTCGGCATGACGGCGAGCCGCGCAATACTCACGATTTCGGGACGGTTCGGCTGGAACGCTACCCCGTCGGGTGTGACGGACGGCACAGTCAAAGTGAACGATGATATCGTGGCATGTCGACCCGATCCCGTCAATGTCCGAGAACTTGAACGGCCCGGCTCACCGCGACGCGCCCACCCATGTCGGATATGCGATGGTCACCGACTTTCCTTGATAGACAGCGAATGCAGAAGGAAGATTCGGATCGGGCGTCTACGGCGGGAACACGCAATCGGGCACCATCCGAGCGGGAAATCCGCCACGTAATGGTGCCCGATTGTTAGCGTTCACTCTGATATGACCCTTGTCTGGGTCAGCTCGCGGATCGGGTGAAGTGCCGCAACAGGTCCGGATACCTCACCAGGTGCGCCCCGCCGTTCAGGTCAAGGTTCTCACCGGTCAGCCAGGCCGCTCGGGCCATGTAGACGGCGGCATCGGCGACCTCCTCGGGCGTTCCCGCGCGTCCCAGAGGCGTGTTCGCAAGGTAGTCGTCCTTGAGTCCGGGAATCTGCATCGACGGGCTGGTGAGCGGAGTCATCACGATCCCCGGCGCGATCGCGTTGACACGAATCCCCTTGGGCGCCAGTTCGAGTGCGGCAACCTGAGTGAGCATCGCCAGCCCCGCTTTCGCCGAGCAGTAGGCGCCCATGCCGGTGCCGGGCTGGCGGGCGTTGAGCGAGGACAGGGAGATGATCACGCCGCCCTCCTCCATCACCCGGCCGGCGTGTTTGACGACCAGGAAGGCGCCGGTCAGGCAGACGTCGACGACGCGGCGGAACTTCTCCACGGGCAGGTCGGTGACCCCGCCTGCGGCGCTGACACCAGCACTGTTGACCGCGACGTCGACGCGGCCGTGGGCGGACCTGACCGATTCGAACAGGGCGTGGACCGAGTCCTCGTCGGTCACCTCCACTTGAGCGGCCCGGTGGCCGGGGCCCAGTTTTGCGGTGAGGGACTGCGCCAGGTCGAGATTGCGGTCGGCGACGGTGACCGTCGCACCGTCTGCGGCGAACGCCCGGGCGATGGCGGCGCCGATTCCGGAAGCTCCTCCTACGACCACCGCACTTCGGGTAGCTGTTTCGGACATGTGTGGTTCACCCTTCTGGAGGGGTTGTCGGTGTTGTTCTGTGCGATGTTCACTGCGGCACCAGGCCCGTGGGCAATACCATGGCGCGCGCGAGAATCGCGAGGTCCTCCGCGATCCCGGGGCGTTCCCGGAGCCGGGATTCTTGCGACACGTCGGTGATGACGCCGATCGCCGACTGCGCGAGGGCGCGGGCGTCGGCCGCGGACAGGTCGCCGTCGAGGGCGCAGATGGCGTCGACCCACTCGGCGACGTACTCGCGCTGGGTTTCCCGGAGGGCCGCCTGTTCGTCGTCGGGCAGGTAGAGCAGGTCGGTGGCGAGTATGTGCATGATCCGCCCGTGCACCCCCAACGCCTGCCGGATGTACGTTCGGATCAGCGCGTCGAGCGCCTGGTGTGGGTTGTCGGCGGTGGCGAGCGCATCTGCGGTCACGTACAGCAGGCCCTCCGCGCCACGTTCCAGGATCGCACGCAGCACCTCGGTCTTGCCGCTCACGTGCTGGTACAGCGTGGCCACGGACATCTCGGATGCCTTGGCGATGTCGTCGATACGAACGTCGTAGAAGCCGCGCGCGTCGAACAGCCCCGCCGACGCCTCCAGGATCCGTTCCCGTCGGCCCGCCGGGCGCCGGTGGACGGTGTGCGGCGCCGTCACTGCCTCCGGACCGTGGTCCGGGAGCTTGCTGCCGATGATCGCCGCGGCGACGGCCGACTGGATGTCGATCAGGCGATCGGAGGGCAGGGTGCCGCGGATGTCGGGGGTGTTCGAGTACATTGCGAGGACGGCGAACCCGAGCAGTTCCGCGGTGCGTTCGTCGACCTTGGGTTGCGCGGCCATGACCTTCGCCGCGATGCGATCGCGATTGGTGGCGAAGTCCGCCAGGAACTCGTCACGTTCCGCGGGCTCGAGATGCCGTTGCTCACGTCGCCACAGCGTCGCTTCGTCGCCGTTTGCCGTCAGGTCGCCGAGGCCGGCGAGGAACAGATCGAGCTGCTCCTGCGCCGTCACGCCCTCGTCGGCCCGGGCGGCAAGCTCGTCGACGAGCCGGACCTGACTCATCAGGGCCTGCACGAGGATGTCGTGCTTGCCCTTGAAGTGCCGGTAGACGGCAGGCCCGGTCAGCCCGACCGCGGCGCCGATCTGATCGATGCTGACGTTCTGGTAACCCAGGTCCTGGAACAGACGGGCGGCCGCCCGGGCGATCTGCTCGGTCCGCCGTCCACCCTTCACGGACGACCGAGTGCCGCCGGTGCCCGCGTCGGACCGCGTCGCTGTCGCTCGTGGCATCTCAGTACTTCCCCATCGTCTCGGTCACCGAACACGTCTCGATCATGGGAACAAGTTTCGCATCCCGGACACGATCGACGATCCCTACCACGCCACCACGGCGGCGCCGAGCAGGGTGCGGGTGCCGTCGGCGAGCACCGCCGACAGGTCCAGATTCGCGCGCTGTTCGCCGTCGACCGTGACAATCTCCCTGATCTGCGCGTTCAGCACCGGCTCTGCGAGAACCGGAGTGATCGCGGTGAATCGGGTGGACAGCTCCAGGATGCGGCCCTGAGGGATCCAGTCGGTGAGCAGCCGCCCGAGATAGGCCATCAACAGCATGCCGTGGGCGAATACGTCGTCGACGCCGGACGCCCGCGCCGAGTCGATGTCGATGTGGATCGGATTGTGATCGCCGGACGCACCCGCGAACAGGGCCAGGGTTGCGCGGCTGATCCGGCCGGGCCGCAGCTCGGGCACGGACTCGGTGACGACAGCGGAGCCTGTGGCGACGGCGGATTCGGTGGCAACAGGGGGTGGTTTCACGAATTGCTCCCGGGGTTTTTGATGACGCTGACACTCTCGAGCTCGGCCACGACGGTGCCGCCTCGGGTCACGGTGGTGCGACGCACCAGGAAGTCGAGTGTGCCCGAGGCCTTGGAGTACGCGTCGACGTAGGTGGATTCGAACTGCAGCCGGTCCCCGGCGTGGACGTCGGCGAAGTACCGGAATCGCTGCTCGCCGTGCAGGACGTTCCCGAGATCGACCCCGTGGGCGGCGAGGTCGCCGAAGACGTCGGAGTTCTCGAGTTCGAGACCGAAGAGGAAGGTGGGCGGCGCGAGCACATCAGGGTGGCCCGCCGCGAGCGCGGCGTCCCGGTCGCGGTAGACCTGGTTCTTCTCCCCGATCGCGACCGCGAACTGATGGATCCGCCCCCGCTCGACGTCGAGGGACAGGATCGGCGGGGTGACGTCGAGGATCGCGTGGTCGAGAGCCATCATCCCACCTTCTCGTAGAGTGACACGACGCAGGCGCCGCCGAGTCCGAGGTTGTGCTGCAATGCGATTCGCGCGCCGTCGACCTGCCGGTCGCCCGCCTGCCCGCGCAGCTGCCACACCAGTTCCGCGCATTGCGCGAGTCCGGTCGCCCCCAGCGGGTGCCCCTTGGACAGCAGCCCGCCGGATGGGTTGGTCACCACACGGCCGCCGTAGGTGTTGTCGCCGTCGAGGACGAATTTCTCTGCTGTTCCTTCCGGGGTGAGCCCGAGGCCCTCGTAGGTGATCACCTCGTTGGTGCTGAAGCAGTCGTGCAGTTCGACGAGCGGGATGTCGAGCGGGTCGACACCGGACTGCTCGTACACCTCGGCGGCCGCCTTCGCGGTCATGTCGTAGCCGACAACCTTCATCATGTCGGTCGTGTCGAAGGTTCCGGCGACGTCGGTGACCAGCGACTGGGCACGCAGGCGCACGCTCGCGTCCAGACCGCGGCTGCGTGCGAACTCATCGCTACACACGACCGCGGCCGCGGCTCCGTTGGTCGGCGGGCAGCACATCAGCCGGGTCAGCGGACCCCAGACCGGCGCGGCGGTCATCACGGTCTCGAGATCGATCGGATCCCGAAAGACGGCGAGGGGGTTGCGTCCGGCGTGGGTCCGGGCCTTCACCGAGACCCGGCCGAACAATTCGGGGGTGACGCCGTAGCGCTCCATGTACGTCACGCCCGCACCGCCGAACAGCTTGGCTGCCATGGGGCCCGGGACGTCCCCACCGCGCCGCGCGGTGGCCACCTGCTCGCCGCGCGCGGTCGGGCTGGGGCGGTCGCCGTAGGCGTTGACGAGCGCGCCGGGCTGCATCTGTTCGAAGCCGAGTGCGAGAACGCAGTCCGCGGCTCCCGAGGCGACCGCCTGGCGTGCGAGCCACAGCGCGCTCGAGCCCGTCGAGCAGTTGTTGTTGACGTTCACGACGGGGATTCCGGTCATCCCGATGCCGTAGAGAGCGTTCTGTCCGGAGGTGGAGTCGCCGTAGACGTATCCGACGAAAGCTTGCTGGACGTCACGGTATTCGAGTCCGGCATCCTGGAGGGCGGCGGCCGCGGCCCCGGCGCCCATCCGGTCGTAGGTCTCGCTCTTTCCCGGTTTCGCGAAGGGCACCATTCCGATGCCACTGACGCAGACGTTGGTCATAGGCCTGTCCTTTGCTCGATGCGGTCCGTGGGACCAAACCTCTTCCGACTATACATATTCACTACTAACATTTGTCGAATCATTCCTGCAAAAACTGATGATTGACGGCGCCAGGTGCTGAAGTTAATATTCACCCCAGTGATTGGGGTCACAATCGGTTGTCCACCCACTCCGACGCCGGCACCTGCGGCGTCCAACGCATTCGTCCCGTTCGACGCGACACACACAGGAGGCAGCACGTGAGCGTGCAGAAACTGCAGGACAAGATCGCACTGGTCTCGGGCTCCGGCCGCGGCATCGGCCGCGCGGTTGCCGTGAAGCTGGCGTCCGAGGGCGCCAAGGTCGTCGTCAACGACCTCGATCCCGAACCCGCGAAGGAGGTCGTCGCGGAGATCGAGGCGCTCGGTGGCCAGGCCGTCGCCTGCGTCGGCAGCGTCACCGACCCCGATTTCGCCGATCGCTTCGTCGCGACCGCCGTCGACAACTTCGGCGGCATCGACATCATCGTCAACAATGCCGGCTACACCTGGGACAACGTGATCCAGAAGATGAACGACCAGCAGTGGGCGGACATCATCGACGTCCACCTCACTGCTCCGTTCCGAATCCTGCGGGCTGCTCAGCCGGTGATCAGCGCGGCGGTCAAGCGCGAGCGGGAGGCCGGCTTCGTGCCCTGCCGCAAGGTCGTCAACATCTCGTCCACCTCCGGCCTGCAGGGCAACCCCGGCCAGGCGAACTACTCCTCTGCCAAGGCTGGCTTGGTGGGTCTGACCAAGACGATCGCCAAGGAGTGGGGCCGCTACAACGTCACCTCGAACGCAGTCGCCTACGGCGTGATCAACACTCGGCTCACCTCGGTCACCACCGAGGAGAAGACCATCGACGTCGACGGCCGCTCCATCAAGGTCGGCGTCAACCCGGCGGTGATGGACGCCGCCACCAAGCAGATCGCCCTCGGCCGCGCGGGTTCCGTCGAGGAAGCCGCGGGCGCCGTCTACCTGCTGTGCAGCCCCGAGTCGAGCTACATCACCGGCGAGGTGCTCGTCTGCGGCGGCGGACTGTGACGGACACCGTCGCCCCCGGCGCGCACGCCGAGGTCACCTACGAGGACGTGCGCTACGACGCCGCCGACGGCATCGCGGTGATCACCCTCGACGCGCCCGAGCGCCGAAACGCCATGCGGGTGCAGATGCTCGTCAGTGTTCTGCGGGCGCTCGACCTCGCCGATCGTGATCCGCAGGTGCGCGCGGTGATCGTCACCGGCGCCGGTGAGGCGTTCTCCCTGGGCGCTGCACTCGACGGTCCGGAGACGTTGAGCCGGGCGCTCGTCGAGGACATCGAGGGACACACGCCGACCGGATACCGCGAGCCGGCTGGACGGATCAGCGAGCGACTGTTCGCCATGCAGAAGCCGGTGATCGCCGCGCTCAACGGGCACGCGGTCGGCGGCGGGGTGACCATCGCCGCCGCGATGGACATCCGGATCGCCAGCGAGAAGGCCCGATTCGGCTTCGTGTTCAATCGCCGCGGCGTGGTGCCGGAGGGGGCCTCCTCGTGGTTCCTGCCCCGCCTGGTCGGGATCGGCCGCGCCACCGACTGGATCCTCTCCGGGCGTGTCTTCGACGCCGCCGAGGCATACGCCGCCGGGTTCCTGACGCAAGTGGTACCCGCCGACCAGGTGATGGCAGCCGCCCGAACGTACGCCGAGCAGTTCGTCCGCGACACCTCACCGACCTCGGTGGCGCTCTCCAAGCGCCTCCTCGCCGCAAGTTGGGCGCAGCCGCACCCCCGCGGCGCCGCCGCCGAGGAATCCCGCGCCTATGCGTCGCGGGTCGACTCCCTGGACGCCCGGGAAGGGGTGCTCTCGTTTCTCGAGCACCGACAGGCGCTCTTCCTCCCGCTCGACCCCGTACCGGCCGAGAGATTCTGACGCCCAACCCATTCGACGATCCATCGAGGAGAACCATGACGAGCGAACCGTTCACCGCCTGCAAGTACGGAGCGGATGCGGAGGGCACCCACGGCTTCACGGGAGTCGAGAACTTCAACGAGAGCGTCTACTTCAACTTCGTCGACCCGATCACCCAACTCGGCGGCCTGGTCCGCATCGGCAACCGGCCGAACCTCGGTTACAGCGAGACGTCCGTCCAACTCACCCTTCCGGGTGGCGCGATCGCCTTCCGCGCGGGGCGCACGACCTGCACCACCAACGACGAGTTCGCCGGCCAGGGGCTCGAGATCGCGTTCAAGGAGCCCACACGCACCGCGGAGATCACCTACCGCAACACCGTGGCCCGCGTGTCCCATCCGTCGTTGATGGCCGAGAACGGCCGCATCGCATTGAAGAACGCGCCGTCCGAGGAGTGCGAGATCTCCCTGACCTACGAGGCCACCTCGCCGATGTTTGTCATCAACGACGACGGCGACGGCGACTGCACCCCGGGCAGTTCAGTGTTCGCCACCGACCACTACGAGCAGTTCGGCCACCTCTCGGGCACCATCCGAGTCGGTCGCCGGACGTGGGTGCTCGACAAGGTGACCTCGTTCCGCGACCACTCGTGGGGACCGCGTGAATGGGCCTCCTACACCGGCGAATGGGTCGCCGGCTGGCTCGCCGACGGTACCGCTTTCAGCGCCTACGGCGAGTACGAACCGTCCGGTATCCGAGTCAGCGCCGGTGCCGTCGTCACCACCGACCACGTCGTGCACCCGATCACCGACTACCTCGTCCACACCGACTACGCCGGTGAATCCACCTATCGGGGGCGCCACGTCGGCGTCATCACCGCCGAGGGCCTGCCGACGATCGTCGTCGACGGCAGCATCCGCCACTTCGTCCCGGTCACCCAGCGCACCCAGGAACGGGCCGTCCGGATGGCCCAGATGACGGTCGACCTAGCACAGGGTCACGGCGGCTGGGCGGTGGCGGAGTTCCTTCGCCCCATCCGGGCCTGACCGGCAACCATCACCGAACCGACCCCTCACAGGAGCGCAGCATGTACCCCGGTCGCCATGTCTTCGACCACCCTGATCGCCCCGCAGTGGTGATGCACCCCAGCGGGATCACTGTGACCTACGCAGAACTCGATGCCCGCGCCAACCGGCTGGCAGCCCTCTTCCGGTCCGACGGACTCGTTCCCGGCGACCACATCGCGCTGCTGATGGAGAACCACCTCGAGATGATCGTGGCGATGTCGGCGGCCGAACGCTCGGGCTTGTTCTACACCCCGGTCAACTCGTTCCTGTCGGCAGCCGAAGCCGCGTACATCATCGACGACTCCCGGTCACGCCTGGTGATCACCACCACGACCAAGGCCGAGGCGGCACGGGAACTCCCCGGCTTGTGCCCGCGGGTGAGCCGTTGGCTCATGGTCGATGCCGAGCCCGGATCACCGGCCCTGACCGGCCCGTTCGAGTCGTACTCGCATGCCGTGGCCGGCTACCCGACCACCCCCGGCGAGAACGAGCGCCTGGGCACGCCGATGTTCTACTCCTCCGGAACCACCGGCCGCCCCAAGGCGATCAAGCGCCTGCTGCCGGACGCCCACCCGGGCGAGATCCTCGCGATCGAAGACTTCGGACGCAAGCTCTTCCACCTACGCGAGGGCATGCGATTCCTCTCCCCCGCCCCGCTGTACCACTCGGGACCGCAGTCGACAGTCGCGATCAGCCTGCGGCTCGGCGCGACGGTGGTCGTGATGGAGCGCTTCGACGCCGAGCAGTACCTCGACCTGGTCGAGAAGCATCACATCACCCACTCCATGGTGGTGCCGACGATGTTCTCCCGGATGCTCAAACTGCCCGCCGAGAAGCGCAATCAGGACCTGTCCTCGCTCGAGGTCGTGGTGCACGGCGCCGCCCCCTGTCCGGTCGCGGTCAAGGAGGCCATGATCGACTGGTGGGGTCCGGTGATCTACGAGTACTACGGCGGCACCGAAGCCAACGGCATGTGCGGGGCCACCCCGGAAGAGTGGCTCGCGCACAAGGGCACCGTCGGCCGGCCATTCATGGGTGAACCGGTGATCCTGGACGACGACGGCAACGAGTGCCCACCCGGCGTCGCCGGAAACATCTGGTTCCGCGGCGAGGGAAGCGGATTCGAGTACTTCAACGATCCCGGCAAGACCGCCGACGCCAAGGACGACACCGGCACGATGTCGAAGATCGGCGACATCGGCTACCTGGACGAGGACGGATTCCTCTACCTCACCGACCGCCAGGCCTTCGTGATCATCTCGGGTGGGGTGAACATCTACCCCCAGGAAATCGAAAACCTGCTCGTCACCCACCCGAAGGTATTGGACGCCGCCGTCTTCGGCGTCCCCGACGAGGACTTCGGCGAAGCCGTCAAGGCCGTGATCCAGGCGGCCGACCCCGCAGCGACGGACCCGAGCCTGGCCGCCGAGCTCGACGAGTTCTGCCGCGCACACCTCGCAAAGTTCAAATGCCCCAAGTCCTTCGACTTCATCGACGACATGCCACGGTTGCCCACCGGAAAGCTCTACAAGAAGTCGTTGCGCGATGCCTACTGGGCCGGCGCAGACACCGCAGCCGCCCGCGCCTCGGTCTGATCGCGCCGGCCCCGCGCGACTCGCGCATCCATCACCAGAACAGGACCCGAAAATGCCTCATGACGTGTACGTGTACGACGCCTTTCGCACCCCACGCGGGCGGGGACGTGGAGGAGCCCTGCACGGCGTCAAGCCGATCTCACTCGTCACCGGATTACTCCGCGCCCTCCAGGACCGCAACCCGAGCCTCGACACCAAGCGCGTCGACGACCTGATCCTCGGTGTCGTGAGCCCGCTGCGAGATCAAGGCGCGGACCTTGCACGCATCGCCGCCATCGCCGCGGGCCTCCCCGAGACGGTGGCCGGCGTCCAGATGAACCGCTTCTGCGCCTCCGGCCTCGAGGCCGTCAACACCGCCTCACAGAAGATCGCCTCGGGCTGGGAGTCCCTGGTGCTCGCCGGCGGCGTCGAGAGCATGTCCCGGGTTCCGATGGGCTCCGACGGCGGCGCCTGGGCGAACGACCCGGAGACCAACCTCACCACCGGGTTCGTCCCACAGGGCATCGGCGCCGACCTGATCGCCACGATCGAGGGCTTCACCCGCGAGGACGTCGACGCGTTCGCCGTCGAGTCCCAGCGCCGCGCCGCGACCGCCTGGGACGAGGGCAGGTTCGCCCGCTCGATCGTGCCGGTCCTCGATCGGAACGGCCAGACGATCCTCGACCACGACGAGCACATCCGCCGCGGCACCACCCTCGAGTCGCTCGGAAAGATCAAGCCCGCCTTCGCCGCACTCGGCGCACAGGCCGGCTTCGACGCGGTAGCACTGCAGAAGTACCACTGGATCGAGAAGATCGACCACGTCCACACCGGCGGAAACTCCTCCGGCATCGTCGACGGCGCCGCCCTCGTCGCGCTCGGCAACGAGACGGTCGGCCGTGAACTCGGACTGACTCCCCGGGCCCGCATCGTCGCGGGCGCCGTCAGCGGATCCGATCCGACGATCATGCTGACCGGTCCCGCACCGGCGAGCCTCAAGGCCCTCGAGGTCGCCGGCCTGTCGGTCAGCGACATCGACCTGTTCGAGATCAACGAGGCCTTCTCGTCCGTCGTCCTGCGGTTCATGCGGGACCTCGACCTCCCGCACGAGAAGGTCAACGTCAACGGCGGCGCGATCGCGATGGGCCACCCGCTCGGCGCGACCGGCGCGATGCTCATCTCCACCGTCATCGACGAACTCGAGCGCCGCGACCAGCGCCGCGCCCTGATCACCCTGTGCGTCGGCGGCGGCATGGGCATCGCCACGATCGTCGAGCGGGTGTGAACACGGTGACGGCCAATTCCCCTACTTCCCAACGAGAGAAGCGCGAGCGCATGACCGAGACCACCACCTGGAGTCAGGACGAGCAGGGCGTCGTGGTCCTGACCTTCGACGACCCCAACCAGTCCGTGAACACGATGACCGCCGACTGGTCCGCCTCCCTGGCCTCGGCCCTGGACCGGCTCGAGACCCTCGGCGACCAGCTCACCGGCGTCATCCTCACCTCCGCCAAGAAGACGTTCTTCGCGGGCGGCGACCTCGGCGGCCTGCTCGCCACCACACCCGAGCAGGCCGGCGAACTGACCGACTTCGCGAACGGGGCGAAGGCGATGCTGCGGCGCCTCGAGACCCTCGGCGTCCCGGTAGTCGCAGCGCTCGCCGGCACCGCGCTCGGCGGCGGTCTCGAGATCGCGCTCGCCGCCCACCACCGCATCGCCGTCGACTCCCCAGCACTGCGGGTCGGCCTCCCCGAGGTCACCCTCGGGCTGCTGCCCGGCGGCGGTGGCATCGTCCGCACCGTGCGCCTGCTCGGTCTCGACCGCGCGCTGGACAAGGTCCTCCTGCCCGGCACCGCCTTCCGCGTCCAGGAAGCCCTCGACCTGGGGCTGCTGGACCGGCTCGTCCCGGATGCCGACACGCTGATTCCCGCTGCCCGAGAATGGATCTCCTCGAACCCGAGCGCCCGCCAGCCGTGGGACCGCGGCCAGTTCATCCCCGGCGGCACCACATACACCCCGGCGATCGAGAACCAGCTGCCGATGCGGGCCGCGGCACTGCGAAACCGCCACAAGGGCGCCCCGATGCCCGCCCCGGCGAACATCCTCGCCGCCGCGGTCGAGGGCACCCAGGTGGACTTCGACACCGCCTCTGCGATCGAGACCCGTTACTTCGTCGAACTCGCGACCGGCGCCGTGTCGAAGAACATCATCCAGGGCACCTTCTTCGACAAGCAGACCGTGCGGGCGGGTGCCAGCAGGCCGAAGGACTTCCCCACCCACCGCGCGAACCTCGTCGCCGTCCTCGGCGCAGGCATGATGGGCGCCGGTGTCGCCCTCTCGTGCGCGCTCGTCGGGATGCGGGTCGCACTCAAGGACGTCGACGCCGCTGCCGCCGAGCGGGGCAAGGACTACGCCCGCAAGGTGCTCGGCAAGCAGGTCGATGCGGGCAAGCGCACCCGCGAGGACGCCGACGCGGTCCTCGCCCTGATCACCCCCACCGCCGACGTCGCGGACCTCGCGGGCGCGGATCTGGTGATCGAGGCCGTATTCGAGGACCCCGACCTCAAGAAGAAAGTCTTCGGGGAGGTGCTCGACGTGATCGCCCCCGACGCGGTGCTCGCATCGAACACCTCGACGCTGCCGATCACGGACCTCGCCGACGGCGTGCCCCGCCCCGACGACTTCATCGGCCTGCACTTCTTCTCACCGGTCGACCGGATGGAACTGATCGAGATCATCGTCGGTGACAAGACCAGCGACGCGACCCTGGCGAAGGCCTTCGACATCGCCCTGCAGATGCGGAAGATCCCGATCGTCGTCGGCGACGGACGCGGCTTCTTCACCAGCCGGGTGATCCTGCAGCGCCTCGTCGAGGCCGCCGCGATGGTCGGCGAGGGTATCGACCCCCAGTCGATCGAGCAGGCGTCCCTGCAGGCCGGTTATCCGCTCGGCACGCTCGCCCTGCTCGACGAGCTGACGCTGTCGCTGCCGCTGAAGATCCGTGGCCAGTTCCGCGAGGTCGCACAGAGCCGGGGTGCCGAGCTCGCCGATCATCCCGGCGACGCGGTGCTCACCGCGATGGTCGAGGAGCTCGGCCGGCCCAGCCGCGTCGCCAGCGGCGGCTTCTACGAGTACCCGGACGGCCGCCGCGGGACGCTGTGGTCCGGCCTCGCGCAGCGCTTCCCGGTGTCCGGTGACCGCGCGAACCTGACGGACCTGCGTGACCGGCTGCTCTTCGCCGAGGTGCTCGAGACGGTCCGCTGCCACGAGGACGGCATCCTCCGGTCCACCGCCGACGCCAATGTCGGATCGCTGCTCGGCATCGGCTTCCCGGTGTGGACCGGCGGTACCAGCCAGTTCGTCGCCGGATTCCCCGGCGGCACCGAGGCGTTCGTGGCGCGCGCCCGGGAACTCGCCGAGGCGTACGGTCCGCGGTTCACCCCGCCGGCCTCGCTGCTGGAGGGCTGAGCCGTGCGTCGCACCCTGTACACCGCCGAGCACGAGGCGTTCCGATCGGCGTTCCGGTCGCTACTCGACCGGGAAGCGGTGCCGAACGTCGAGAAGTGGGAGCAGGCCGGCACGGTCGACCGGGACTTCATCACCACGGCGGCCGAATCCGGATTCCTCGGTTTCGAATTCGAGACCGAGTATGGCGGACTGGGCATCTCGGACTTTCGCTACAACGCCGTGATGACCGAAGAGGTCGTGCGCTCGGGCATGGCCGGGGACACCTTCAGCATGCAGAACGACATCATCGTGCCGTACCTACGCGACCTCGCCACCGACGATCAGAAGAAGCGCTGGCTGCCGAAGTTCACCCGCGGCGAGTGCGTCACTGCCCTGGGCATGACCGAGCCGGGCGCCGGCTCCGATCTCGCGTCGATCCGCACCTCCGCAGTGCGCGACGGCGACAACCTGGTGATCAACGGCACCAAAACGTTCATCACCAGCGGGGCCACCTGTGATCTGGCGATCGTGCTGGTGCGCACCGGCGAACGTGACGGCCGTGGCACTTCGCTTGTGCTGGTCGAGAACGGGACACCCGGGTTCGAACGCGGCCGCCCGATGCACAAGATCGGCCGCAAGGCCCAGGACACCGCCGAACTCGTGTTCACCGACTGCCGTGTCCCTGCGTCCAACGTCCTCGGCGAACCGGGCCGCGGATTCCGTTCGGCCATCGCGAATCTCCCGCGCGAGAGGCTGTCGATCGCGGTCTCCGGCGTGGCCTCCGCGGTGCACGCGTTGGAACTCGCACTCGACCACGTCCGATCCCGTGTCGCGTTCGGCGGCCCGCTCGCAGACCTGCAGTCGGTGCGGATGGCGATCGCCGAAATGCACACCGACATTCAGGTGCTCCAGCACTACGTCGACGGGTGCGTCACCGCGGTCGACCGCGGTGAGCTGACCGCCGCCGAGGCTGCGGGCGCGAAGTACAAGGCGACCGAGTTGCAGTGGGACGTCGTGGACCGGTGCCTGCAGTTGTTCGGCGGCTACGGCTACATGGAGGAGTACCCGATCGCGCGGATCTGGCGCGACGCGCGCATCCAGCGCATCTACGGAGGAGCGAACGAAGTGATGAAGGATCTGGTCGGCCGAGCGGTGGTGGCGCAGTGAGCATCCCGACGGAAAAGGCACCGCTTGCAGGACGCACCGCGCTCGTCACCGGCGGTTCGCGCGGTGTCGGTCGGGCAGTGGCGCTGCGGCTGGCACGGGACGGCGCCGCGGTCGCAGTGAACTACCGCCGCGACGGGGCATCCGCGGATGAGGTCGTCGACCGGATCGTGTCCGAGGGAGGCCGCGCGAGGGCCTATCAGGCGTCGATCGACGACGAGTCCGCCGTCGCGGACATGGTCACGGCGGTCCGCTCCGAGCTCGGACCGGTCGACCTGATCGTCAGCAATGCCGGCTCCGCCAGCAAGGGCCAGGACGTCGCCTCGACACCGCGGGCGGACTACCTGCAACTCATGCAGGTGCACGCCTTCGGTCCGATCGGGCTGATCCAGCAGGTGCTGCCGGACATGCGCAAGGCCGCGTCCGGGGAGGTCGGCCGCGCTGACATCGTGATGATCTCGTCGAACACGACATTGTCGGCACCTCCGAACTCGGCACCGTACACAATGGCCAAGGCCGCCATGGAGACATGCGTGCGCACGATCGCCCGGGAGGAGCGCCGATACGGCATCCACGCGAACATCGTCGCGCCCGGGCTGATCGCCACCGAGATGGGCAAGCGGCTGGTGTCGGCGGCGAAGGGCGCCGACATCGAGGACCTCGACACCGGGTCGCCGTTCGGGCGGGTGTGCCGGCCCGAGGACGTCTCCGGCACGGTGGCGTTCCTGGTCTCCCCGGATTCCGGGTACGTCACCGGACAACTCCTGGTCGTCGACGGCGGCGGCCCCAACCCGACCATCTTCTGAGAACCGACCCGAGTGAGGCTCGAAGTGACATCCGTGGCCGAGACAGACACCACCACCAGCACACCCGTGCACGACGGCTTCTTCGACGAGTTGACCGCGTCCCTCGACACTGTGCTGTCGGCGGGCGGCTCGCTCCGCCTGACCGACATCGACCGGCGCGGCGAGGGCAACTCGTGGGAGACCTATCTGGTCACCGCGCGGTGGACCAACGGCACGGCGCCGACCACCGCGACCTACGCGGTCAAACGGCAACCCGTCAGCGGGATCACCGGCGACTACGACGTCGACCGCGAGGTCGCGCTGCTCACCACCGCCGCCCGCATCGGGATGCGGGTGCCCGCCGTCGTCACGCACCGCAGCGAGACCGCCGGCGAGCGCGGGTACTTCGTGATGGAGAAGGTGCCGGGCATCATTCCGATGCCGAACACCGTGTCGCGCCTGATCCCGGACCTCGCTACACGAGCCCGTCTCGGACGCGAGGTCGCGCGGTCGATGGCACGCCTGCACACTGCCACCCCGGCCGCGCTGGGCCTGGACGTGCTCGGGCCGGTCCCGGACGGATCCGACACCGGACGGATCGAGAACGACGCCTGGTCGCGCGTGTACCACGAGGCCGTCGACATCCCGATCCCGATCCTCGACCTGGCCTGCGCGTGGCTCGACCACCGCAGCGATTGGGTGTCCGGCCGGGTCGCTCTGGTCCACAACGATTTCCGGATCGGCAACCTGGTCGTACAGGACGGTGCGATCTCCGGTGTCCTCGACTGGGAGACCGCGCACTTCTCCGACCCGACCGCCGACATCGCCTGGTTCGCGCAACGCACCTCGCGCGGCCGTTCGCCATTGCTGTGCAAGCTGCTCGAACTCGAGCCGTTCCTCGACGTGTACGAGACGGCGGCCGGGTGGCGCCCGAGCACCGAAGCCCTCACCTGGTGGTCGGTGCAGTCGCTGGTCAAGACCGCGGTGGGCTGCCTCCAGGCAGTCGACATCTACAAGCGCGGCGACCGCGACGAACTGCGGTACTCGAACATGGCGCACAGCGTCTACTTCAGCGTGGGCTGGCTGGGGAAGATGCTGCGCGACGGCGAATGGGGACTCTGACTTAACGCTTCTCCTGCCTGAAGGCCGGAGATTTCACGCTCGGACCGCAACCCAACCATCCCCGAGGGAGGTGACCAGATTGTCTGACATCGTCAACACATGTGTGGCCGCGCTCTGCCACAGCCAGGATCACCCCGGCAGCGTTCCGATCCCGACCGGCGGTATAGCCGCAGGTCGTGCATCGGAAGACTCGCTCATCGAGTTCGAGGCGCTGCTTGGCTCTCGCGCAACACCTCGAACACGTCATCGTCGTGTACGCGGGCCGCACCAACACCACCCTCCGGCCGGCCCGCACACCACGCTCGATCAACTCTCGCTTCGCCGCGCCGATCGCAGAATCGGCGGCCTTACGCGCCATCGTCGACCTGGCGAGGAACTTCGGCGTGAAGTCCTCCACCGCGATCAGCTCGTGGCTGTCGACAACTTGCTTCGCCCACACCCGCGAGTCGTGTTTCGTTTGCCGGGCCGCTTTCGTGTGCAGCTTCGCTGCCTGCCGTTTCGCCCGCTCGTACCCCTTCGACTGCGGTGTCCTGCACGGCGACCACCACGAATGGTGAGTTCGATCTGCCGTTTCTGGGGCATCGGAAGCGGTGCGCGGCTGAGTTGGCGAAGGCGCGGCGGAAGATGGCACGCCGCCCGTCGCATCCGGGACGGGTGTGACCTCGCGGCGGACGACGAACGACGCGTACCAATGCCCCAGCGAATCCCGGGTGATCCGGACACTCGACGGTTCCGACGGCAACTCCCGCGACCATACCACCGGAACACTGATGCCCTTCGGCAGCACCAACCGGCCGTCACGGATTCGGAACCCGCGGCAGGTGAACTCCACACTCGGCAAGCTCGTCCCGCGGGGCTTGAACTTAGGGCGTCCACGACCCTTCACCGTGCACGACTGATCGAGCGCCCGCCGGTACGTGCGCAATGTCTGCTGCTGCGCGACCTGCGACCCCTCTCTCAGCCACGCGTTACGCGCACGAGCATCGGTCAGGAGTTTCGACAACTTCCCGAACGTCGGCCGAGCCCCCGACTTCTGTTGGTGGACGGCCTCGTTCCACAGGAATCGGCACCGATGCCACTCCTCGGTCAGCGCACGCTCCGCCTGAGCACCGGGCCGCAACCGGAACGTGTACCGCACCACTTCCCCACGCCCTGCAACGTAACCGACCCCACCGACAGAAGGGAGGCTGGCGCTTCTCTCCCCGTGAACGAGGGAGTATCCGCGCCAGACATCCGATGACCGTCTACTCGACCGACCTGACCCAACTGACGACCACGATCCGGGAGACCCTCGTGCAGCGGGTGGCGCCAGGTGTCACCGAGGACGCCGCACGCCTCGAACTCGCCGCGGTCGTCGAGCAGCTCGACAACCTGGTCGAACGCATCGCGTGGGACGGACCGCGGCTCGCGGAAACCTGCGCGCGCACCGACGAACTCGCCGCCCGGCTGGGCCTTCGGGACCGTCCGGACCCCGAGGGCGTCGACCGGCTGCGCGAACGGCGCCGCAAGGTCGCGGCCCTGCTGCGCGACCTCTACGCGGGCGGCGACCCTGCCGACGTCGTCGACGCGGTCGCAGATTTCACCGATGCCGATGTGCAGGAACAGATTTCCACCGCGCTGCGCGCGGGGCTTTCCGACTGACGACGAGAGGGCGGCGATGCGAGTTCACGAACTGCTCGACCACTGGGCCGAGCGCACTCCCGACGAGATCTACCTCAGCGACGACGACCGGAGTCTGACCTGGGAGCAGGTGCGACTGTGGACCCATCGGATCGGCAACTGGCTGGCGGCGACCCTGCAGCCGGGTGACCGCTTCGCGGTGCTCGACCGCAATTCCCTGGAGATGGTCGCCCTCTACTTCGGTGCGTCCCGCGCCGGGGTGGTCCCGGTCCCCCTCAACTTCCGGTTGGCCCCGCCCGAGTGGAAGTACATCGTCGAGGACGCCGGCTGCGGCCTCGCGGTCGTACACGAGGAGTATGCGGACCCCCTCACCGCCGTACTCCCCGACCTCGCGGTCTCAGTGCTCCGAGACGACGCACCGTCGCTTGTCCGGTTCAGCCGAGAGGCGCTCGCGTTCCCCGACGACGAGGTCGACCGAGACATCTCCCCCGACGCCGTGTACCACCAGATGTACACGAGCGGGACCACCGGAAAGCCGAAGGGCGCGATGGTGACCCACCGCGCCGCCTGCACGAATGCGCTCCAGATCCAGATGGCGCTCGACTCGACGCGCAAGGCCACGCTGTGCGTGATGCCGCTCTTCCACGCCGGGGCCGCGCTGCAGATCCTCGCGTACACCTCGGGCGGATGCTCGATCCACGTGGTCCGCAACTTCGACCAGACCAAGGTGCGCCACCGGATGGCCGACCGGCGCATCCGACTGCTGACCCTCGCACCCGCGATGATCCAGACGATGATCGCCGACCCGCTCGCCACCCGCCTCGACCTCGACGCGCTCGAGACGGTGGTCTACGGTTCGGCGCCGATGGCCGTGTTTGTTCTGGAGCGGGCGATCGAGGTCTTCGGGTCCGAGTTCATCCAGGCCTACGGCATGACCGAGTCCTGCGCCGTGGCGACGATTCTCACGCCCGAAGACCACAACAAGGCACTCGAGTCGAGGCCGGAGATCCTCGCCTCGGCCGGCCGTCCGGTACTCGGCACGGCGATTCGCGTGGTGGATCGGGACGGTCGGGAGCTGCCCCGAGGTCAGGTCGGCGAGATCGTCGTCCGCGGTCCGCAGTTGATGATCGGCTACTGGAACCTCGCGGACGCCAGTCGCGCGGCCCTCGCGGGTGGGTGGCTCCACACCGGCGACGCGGGATATGTGGACGAGGACGGCTACCTGTACATCTCCGATCGCGTCAAGGACATGATCATCTCCGGCGGGGAGAACATCTATCCCCGCGAGGTCGAAGAAGTCCTCTTCGCAATGGACGAGATCGCGGACGTCGCCGTCATCGGTGTCCCCAGCGAGAGGTGGGGCGAGAGTCCGGTCGCGGTCGTCGTCACCGCTCCGGGTGCCACTGTCGACGAGCAGTCCGTCCTCGACCACTGCCGCGCCCACCTGGCACGGTTCAAGTGCCCGATCGCGGTCACCTTCGTCGATGCCCTGCCACGCAGCGCGGTCGGCAAGGTCCTCAAGCGCGAGCTTCGAGAGCCATACAGGCAAAACATGTCTCGTAGTGTGACCTGAACCCACGCATCGCATCAACCATCGAGCACCACGACCCGGGCCGGGGCCGTCACCCCGGCCGCGCTGACGCGCACCCTCACACAGGAGCCCGCGAATGGAACTGCTCTCCTTCCTCGTCATCGGACTCGTCGCCGGATCGATCTACGGCCTCGCGGCCGTCGGCCTCGTCCTGACCTACAAGACCTCCGGAGTGTTCAACCTTGGCCACGGCGCCCTGGCCGCCCTCGCCGCCTACGCGTTCTACGTCCTCAACGTGCAACTCGACCTGTCGTGGCTGCTCGCGACCGTGCTCACCGTCGGCGTCGTCGGACCCGCCGTGGGCCTGTTGCTCGAACTGCTCGCTCGCCGTCTGCAGGGCGCCCCGCTTCCGCTGCAGATCTCCGGAGTCGTCGGCATCATGCTGATCATTCAGGCGGGTGCGCTGCTGATCTTCGGCGCCCAGCAGGTGCGCCGCGTCCCGTCCTTCCTGCCGAAGGGCCGCGTCGAGATCGCCGGTACCTTCGTTCAGTACGAGGATGTGCTCACCTGCGCCGTCGCCGTCCTCGCGACCGCGGCACTGTGGGCGCTGTTGCGCTGGACCCGGACCGGCATGGCGATGCGCGCGGTCGTGCAGAACCCTGAACTTCTCGAACTGGTCGGCCGCAGCGCTACCCGCGTGCGACGCTGGGCGTGGGTGCTCGGCACGATGATGGCCTCGCTGTCCGGGGTGCTGCTCGCACCCATCATGCCTCTCGACCCGGTGCAGCTGACATTGCTCGTGGTCGCCTCCTATGCGGCCGCCGCCATCGGCACCTTCAGCAACCTGCCCGGCACCTTCGTCGGCGGCTTGATCGTCGGCATCGGCGCCGCCCTGGCCACCTCCTGGCTGACCGAGGGGATCCTCGCCTCCCTGCCGGCCGCGCTACCCTTCGCGATCCTGTTCATGGTGCTGCTCGTCTACCCGAAGAGGCTCCTCGCCGGCAAGACCGCGGTCCGGATCCACCCGCGCTCGACCTGGCGTGCCCCTTGGCGGCTGCAGTCGACCGGCGGAGCCGTCCTCGTCCTCTTCCTGGTGACCGTGCCGACTTTCGCGGGAATCCACCTCGTCGACTGGACCGTCGCGCTGGCAATGATCCTGGTGTTCGCCTCGCTGTCATTGCTCGTGCACACCTCCGGCCAGGTCTCGCTCGCGCACATCGCGTTCATGGCGCTCGGTGCGGTGACTTTCTCGCACCTGCTCACCCGCGCGGGATTGTCCTGGCCCTTGGCGCTACTCCTCGCGGGGGTCGTCGCGGTGCCCATCGGTGCAATCCTGGCGATCCCCGCGATCCGCCTCGGCGGGCTGTACCTGGCGATCGCGACCTTCGGCTTCGGCATCTTTCTGCAGCAGATGTTCTACACGCAGGACTTCATGTTCGGTGCGGCTTCCTCAGGGCTGCCGGTGCGCAGGCCGGAACTCGGCCCACTCGACCTGAGCACCGACATCGGCTACTACTACCTGGTCCTGTTGATCGTGAGTATCGCGGTCCTCGGTGTGGCTGTGTTCGAACGTGGCCGCCTCGGCCGGCTACTGACCTTCATCAAGCAGTCGCCCCGGGCGGCGGAGTCGAACGGTATCCCCGCCTCGGTGACCCGGCTGTTGATCTTCTGCATCTCGGCCTTCCTCGCCGCGGCGGGGGGTGCGCTGGCAGCCTCTGCCCAACAGACGATCTCGGCGGACAGCTACGCACCGATCGTCTCGCTGACGGTGTTCGTCATCATCGTGCTCAACGGCCCGGCAACCCCGTGGAATGCGGTACTCGCGGCCGCCGCCTACACGCTCATCCCCAGCTACTTCCCGAGCCACCAGGTGGGCACCTACCTGCAGCTGCTGTTCGGCATCAGCGCCGTCGCACTGGTCCTGTTGCCGGCCGCCGGAATCCCTGCCCGGGCCAGGGCCCTCGCCGACCGCCTATTCCGCCGACCGGGAGCCCGGACCAGCGCGCCCGCCCGGATAGCCACGCCGCCCCCCGCTCGGGGCCGGACCGGCCTCCTCGAGCTGACGAACGTCGGTGTCACCTTCGGCGGGGTGCGCGCTCTCGACGGCGTGAACCTCTCCTGCACCACCGGTCGGGTCACCGGACTGATCGGCCCCAACGGCGCCGGGAAGTCCACCGTCTTCAACGCGGTGACCGGCCTGGCCCCCACCGCCGAGGGCGCGGTCCGGCTCGACGGCAGCGATCTCCGTCGCACCACCCCGTCGGGGCGGGCCCGCACCGGAATCGGGCGCACCTTCCAGACCACCGAGCTGTTCGAGTCGATGACGGTGCGGGAGAACATCTCCGTCGGACCGGAGGGCCGGACCGTCGGGCTCAATCCGATCAGTCACCTGTGGTCGCCGCGGGGCGACCGGGAGACGATCGACGCGGCCACCGAGGAGGCGATCGTCGCCTGCGGCCTCGAGGAGGTCGCGGACCGGCACGTCGCGAGCCTGCCGACCGGCACCCGACGCCTCGTCGAGGTGGCCCGCTGCCTCGCCGGTGGACAGCGAATCCTGTTGCTGGACGAGCCCTCCGCGGGACTCGACAACAACGAGTCGGCGCGTCTCGGCGAGTTGATCCGGCGCGTAGTCGACGAGCGCGGAGTGGGTGTGGTCCTCGTCGAGCACGACGTCTCACTCGCGCTCGGGATCTCCGATGCGGTGTACGTGCTCGAGCACGGGCAGGTGATCTTCGCCGGTACCGCCGGTGAGGCGCGGCGGTCGAGCGTCGTGCAGACCGCCTACCTCGGCGGCACCGGTCCCGAGGACGGGCAGCGGTCCGCTCACGAACTGGAGGAAATCCGTTGAACACCCCCGAACTGGAAGTTGTGGGCCTGTCCGCGGCCTACGGCACTCTGACCGTCCTCCGGGATGTGAACCTCACCGTGCGTCCCGGTTCGGTGACCGCCCTGCTCGGCCCGAACGGCGCCGGAAAAACCACCCTGCTCAGGGCGATCGGCGGCCTGATCAGGCCTACAGCTGGGTCCGTCCGGCTCGGGGAAACCGACATCACCTCCCACCGCCCGGCGAAGCGGGCGGAAGCGGGGATCTGCCTGATTCCCGAAGGACGCGGCGTCTTCCCCGGCCTGTCGGTCCGGGAAAACCTCATGCTCGCCGTCGACGGTCCCCTGCGTGATCGGTACGACCTCGCGATGGCGACCTTCCCCGAGATCGGTCGACGCCTCGACGCGACGGCAGGAACCCTGTCCGGCGGCCAGCAGCAGATGGTCGCGCTGGCCCGCGCCTTCCTACCGAGCAGCTCCTTCATCGCCCTCGACGAGGTCTCGATGGGATTGGCCCCGTTGGTGATCGACCAGATTTTCGACGCGCTCTCCGTGCTCGAACAGGCAGGCAAGTCGGTGCTACTGGTCGAGCAGTACGTCGGTCGCGCACTCGCCGGCGCCACCACCGTCCACCTCATCGACCGAGGGCGGGTGTCGGCGCCACTGGATCCGGCAACCCTCGACGAGCATGCACTGGCAAGCCGCTACCTGGGCATCGAAACCCCCTAATACCGTATGCAATTGGTGACCGATAAGTGGAGGAAATGAGTATGGTGACATCGATTCGCAGACGCGCCGCGATCGCGGCCGTCCTGGGCGTGCTGGTCGTGTCCGGATGTTCATCCGGCGGGGAGGCGGCACCGGCAAAGACACCGGCGGACACCCTCACCCAGGCACCGATCGTGGTCGGCACGATCTGCGGCTGTTCGGGAGTATCCGCCCCCACCCACGGCCGAGTGGACGACGTGGCACAGGCTTGGGCGTCGAGCGTGAACGACTCCGGCGGGATCGACGGGCACCCGGTGAAGGTGATCGTCAAGGACATCGGTCAGGAACCATCGAAAGCACTCGGCGCGGTCAAGAGCCTCGTCGAGGAGGAAGGCGCGATCGCGATCGTCGGCGCCATCACCGGCACCACCGGCTCGTGGCGACAGTACGTCGAGGAGAAGGGCGTTCCGGTGCTCGGCGGGGTGCCGTCCGATCCGACCTTCCTGGCCAGCGACATGTTCTTCCAGGGCGGCTCTCCCAACCCGGTCATCACCTACGGACTAGTCAAGCTCGCCAAGGACAAGGGCACCACGAAGTTCGGGGTCGTCTATTGCTCGGAGTCACCGGTGTGCGCCGACTCGGACTCGCTGGCGCAGCGGTCCGCAGCGGACCTCGGGGTCGGCTACGTCTCCGCCAAGGTGGCGGCCGCAGCACCGAATTACACGGCGATCTGTCAGACCATGAAGAGCGAGGGAGTGGATGGACTCTTCCTCGCACACATCACGAGTGTGGACGTCCGGATCGCCGAGGACTGCCACAAGATCGGCTACGAGCCGCAGTTCTACAGCTCGGCGGGCGCAGTGGGCAACGAGTACCTCGAATCGGATGCTGTCGAGGGACTGCTCTTCACCCAGTCGAACGCGCCCTACTACGACCCTTCCGTGCCGGTGGTCGGCGCAGCTCGCGAAACAATTGACTCGTACTTCCCGGGCCTCACCGAGTCCGCACAGTTCTCCGCGGTTGCCTTCGACACCTGGATCTCCGGGAAGATGTTCGAAGTCGCCGCGGCGCACGCTGGACTGACCTCCGACTCCACCTCGGCAGACCTGCTGCGGGGCCTTCGGACGATCGAGAACGAGACCCTGGACGGGTTGGCGCCGCCGCTGAACTTCACCGAGATAGGCGCCTACCCAACCTGCTACTACACCGGTGAGGTCACCGTCCGGGAAATGGTGCCGGGCAACGCCGCCGAGGCTGTCTGTCTCGACGAGAAGGATCTGACGTCCACTGTCTTCACCTCCGCCTCCTAACAAAAATCGCACGTCATCCACAAGAAAGGTTGATTCCCATGGGCCAATTCGATGGTCAAGTTGTATTCGTCACCGGGGCTGCACGCGGCCAGGGGCGTAGTCACGCGCTGCGTCTGGCGCAGGAGGGCGCCGACATCATCGCGGTCGACGTCTGCCGCCAGGTGAAGACCGTTCCGTACCCGACCGCGACGCCGGATGACCTCGCCGAGACCAAGCGTCAGGTCAAGGCGCTCGGAAGACGCATCGTCGCGACGGAGGTCGACGTCCGTGACCTCGCCGCGCTGAGGGAGACTGTCGACGCCGCGGTTGCCGATTTCGGTCGGCTCGACATCGTGCTCGCCAACGCCGGGATTTCGGTGCCCGCGCCGACGCTCGAGATGTCCGAGGAGACCTGGTCGACAATGATCGACGTCAACCTCACCGGGGTCTGGAAGACGTGTGCGGCCGCGGTACCGCACATCATCGCCGGTGGTCGTGGTGGATCGGTCGTCATCACGAGTTCGCTGGCGGCGCTGAAGGCCAACGCCAACACCGCGCATTATTCTGCCGCCAAGGCTGGTCTCGTCGGACTGATGCGGGTCCTGGCGGTCGAACTCGCGCCGCAGAGGATCCGGGTGAACACCATCCACCCGAGCACGGTCGCCACCGATATGATCCTCAACGACGCCACGTATTCACTGTTCCGTCCCGATCTCGAGCATCCGACCCGAGCCGACTTCGAAGAGGCCGCACTAACCCTCAACAGACTCCCGGTTCCGGCGCTCGAGTCGAGCGACCTCACCGATGCTGTCCTATACCTCGTCGGCGACAGCGGTCGCTACATTACCGGAACCACGCACACCGTCGATGCAGGCGGACAACTCTAGTGTCGTACGCCATAAATTCGTGCTTTAACCTGATATCCTGAGGCATGCCTCGAACCGGACGCCCGAAGGCGGAGTTGATGTTGACCGATGACGAACGCGAACAACTCGTTCGATGGTCGCGGCGAGCGAAAACCCCACAATCGTTGGCACTGAGGTCGCGGATCGTGTTGGCCTGCGCGGAGCCGGGGATGACCAACAAGCAAGTCGCGGCAGACCTGGGGATATCCGCTAACACGGTCAACAAATGGCGCGGGCGCTTCGTCGACCGACGCCTCGACGGCTTGGTCGACGAACCTCGACCGGGTCGTCCGCCCTCGATCTTGCTGGACCGGGTCGAAGACGTGGTCACCGCGACGCTGGAAACCACCCCGGCCGATGCGACGCACTGGTCGCGTACCTCGATGGCCAAGCGCACCGGCCTGTCACCGTCGACGATCGGCCGGATCTGGCGCAAGTTCGAACTCAAACCGCATCTGACCGACGGGTTCAAGCTTTCCACGGATCCGCAGTTCGTGGACAAGGTCGTCGATGTTGTTGGCCTTTACCATAATCCGCCCGAGCATGCCGTTATCCTCTGTGTGGACGAGAAGAGTCAGATGCAGGCCTTGAACCGTTCCCAGCCGGTGCTGCCGATGATGCCGGGCATGCCGGAACGGCGCAGTCATGACTACGCCCGCAGCGGCGTCACCAGCCTGGGGGTACCTCCCTGGACGTAGTCCTTGGGGGAGTCGCGGCGTTCAACATCGCCGACGGCACGGTGATCTCCGAGCTTCATCGACGTCACCGGGCCGTGGAGTTCAAGAAGTTCCTCACCGCGATCGACAAGGCCGTCCCCGACGAGTTGGACGTGCATCTCGTCTGCGACAACCTGGCCACCCACAAGACGCCGGCAGTGGGCGACTGGTTGGCCAAGCACCCACGTTTTCACGTCCACTTCACCCCGACCGGGTCCTCGTGGATCAATCAGGTCGAGCGATGGTTCGCATTCCTGACCGATCAGCTGCTCCGCCGTGGTGTACACAAAAGCGTCGCAGCACTGGAGAAAGACGTTCGCAACTGGATCAAGACCTGGAACGACGACCCGAAGCCGTTCGTCTGGCACAAGACCGCCGAGGAGATCCTCGATTCCCTCGCCAAATATATCTCACGAATTTCTGACGCGGGACACTAGCGACCCGTCACGATTGTTGACCAGGCGACTCCGGGCTTCGGGTTGACCTGCGCTACAGACTGTCTCAGAACGGGAACGGAGATAGTCGAGGAACGTCAACCCGAATCATGTTCGTACGTCAGTTCCGCGAAAAGAAGGACGGCGACTGCAAACGATCACACGCACCGTCAAAGGCCCGGTCATTTGCGGAGCGCGATCGTGGCGATGATGCCCACTCAGCACCGGGGCGTCAAGGGCATCAACGTTCTGCAGATCGCCGCCGCCCGGGTGTTCACACGGTCAACGAGCAGAGTAGGTGGTCGACGGAATCGGTCGGCGGTGCATACGGCCGGAGGACATCTGCATGAGCACGACATGGTCGTCGACCGCGGAGGTGGCAGTGCGGCTGGAGAGGTCACGCACTGGGAGCAAACTGCTGCTCGTTGGCCGGGGTCCGATGCCGGGCTAGTTTTTCATCGAACTATTGACCGTTTCCCTCCTCTCGGGTTTTCACGAACTCTGCGCAGCGAGGAAGGTGCGGTCCGGCCGGTACCAGCGGGTGAGCGGGATCGCTTCGACGACTCGCACGGCAACGTCCGCCGTTGCAGGGCGCAGACCCGGTGTGTGTGCGATAGCCGGATCGACGATATCTCTGCAGCTCAGAGCATCCCGGGCGCGACCTTCGTCGAAGGGCACTCGACCACCCGCCGTGACGAGGGCGACTGCGCCGTCCCCCTCGGGGATGCACACGACTTGGTCGACCCCGGGTACACCCGAGAGGATCTGCTCGACTTCACGCGGCCACACCACGCCGGACGGCGTTCTGATCTCCTCGCCGTGACGGCCACTGGGCCACAGGTCGCCGTCCGAGTCTCGGACGAATAGCTCGCCGGTGTCGATCCAGGCGTCCTTGGGTCCGAATACGCCCCGCATCGGCGCGTCCTCCCATGCGGGTTGCTCGCGGTCGACGGCGACCAGCAGCCGGCCTAGTCGTCCCCGACGGGCTCTGAGGACGTACCCGTCGGAGTCGTGCAGCAACGCGCCGGTGACGGGGTGGACAGCGGCCAGCTCGATCGCCGCCGTGCCGGGCAGCGGGCGCCCGACCGAGCCCACCTTGCGCCCGCTGACGTTCGCGAGGATGGCGTCGGTGCGTGCGGCGGCGAACATCTCGACAACGACGGCCGGCCTGAACCGGTCGAGTACCCCGCGCCATACCGCGGGCGGCATACCGGAGCCGATGAACAGGCGCACCGGGTGGTGCCGCTCATCCGCCTCGACGGGCCTGGCGAGCAGCAGCGACAGCATGCTCCACGTGTAGGGCACCACTGTCGCGCCGTAGCGGCGCACCTCCGCCCAGAACGTGTCCGGGTCGAATGTGTCGGTCAGCGCAAGCCGTGCGCCCGACGCGACCGGGGCCGCGGTCGCAAGCAACAACCCGGACGGGTGATACAGCGGGTTCGCCGAGTAGACGGTGTCCGCCGCGGTGAGCGACGCCGTCGACGCAGCGCCGTACGCGGACAACGCCCAGCGCCGGTTCGTCACGGGCAGTGGGCGGATCCCGTCGTTGCCGTCGGTGAACAGGACGAACGCGAGGTCCCGGCCGCGGCCGGGGTCGGGGCGGTACCAGCTCGGTACGCGCACCTCCTCCGTCGCGATCGCACCGAGACAGCCTGCATCACTTTCTGTCCCGGAACCGAGCAGGTGGACAGTGACCGCGGAGTCACCGAACACGCCGGCATGCGCCTGGTCGACCACAACGCGTCGCGCACGCCCGAGCCGCAACTCGGTGGCAGCGTCCCCGCCGGGCCGCAGCAGCACTACGACGGCGCCGATCCGGCTCAGCGCCGCGGCGGTGGACAGCAGGGCGGAACCGGAATCGCACAGCACTCCCACGTGCTCGCCGCGGCGGACCCCTACCGCCAGCAGTCGTAGCACGAGATCGTCGACCTCCCGAGTGATGTCAGCCCTGGTGAACGCGTGCCCGCCGTACAGCAGTGCCACCGCCTCGGGGTCGTCCGCACAGGCCTCGGCGACCAGCTTCCCGTAGGAAACCTGCGTCGTGGCGCCGACCCGCTCGAGCCTCAGCAACCTCGGCACCTGCTCAACGGTGCCGGTGGTGACCTCGGCGATAGTCCCGGCCACGCGGTCGACGATGGTCTTGGCGATGCCCGGCGCCGCGACCGCCGAGGCCGTCGCCACGTTGACGACCTGTTGGAGCGCACTCGGGGTCTGCTCGGCACGATCCTCGACGCCGAGCTCGCGAGCGTCCTGCACGCCCTCGGGTGGGCCGTCAGCGGACGAGGCGCCGGCGTCGACCCACTCTGCCCACCGCGCCACCGTCGGCCACGTCTGCCGGTTCGCCCGCCCGCCGACACCGAGCCCGAAATGCCCGGTCGGCATGGAGAACTCCCACACCCGTGCGCGCGGCATCCCGCGGACCACGTCGCGCACCGCGCGGGGCGGCGCGAACTCGTCGAGCTGCCCGGTGAAAATCAGTACGGGGCAGGTGATGTCGGCAAGCGACACGGTGCGGCCGTCGAAGACGAGACCGCCGCGCACGAAGCGTTCGTTGGTCATCGACTCCATGACCTCGGCGATCGCGGGACCAGGGAAAGTGATCCAGCCGTCGCCGGCGAGGAATTTTCGCTGCCGCTCCCGCGGGAGCAGGGCGTCCCGATCGCGCAGAGCGAGCAGGTACTGCAGCCGCCCCTTGGCGGTCGCGACGGGGCTGGTCCAGCTGAACAGGTTCGCCGACGCCCAGCCCGGCAGACCCGTCTTGCTCAGCACGTCTATGGTCGCGCGGGTAAGCGCCTGCATCAGCTCCTCGGGCAGATCGATACCCGGCAGCGACAACGGCTCCATCGGGCTGCCGAGCGCGAAGATGCTAGCCACATCGCGGCATTCGCGCAGTGCGGCCGCCTGGTAGCAGAACAGCCCGCCCTGGGAGTAGCCACCGATGTGCACCGGGTGACCGGTCGAGGCGGCAACACGCGCGATGGCGTCCGACACGGCGAGCACGTGGTCGGTGACGTTGCGCGCCTTGCCGCCCGGCTCCTGCGCGGGATCGCCGAAGTCGACCACCCACGGATCGAGCCCGCTGCGACGGAGGTGCGCGACGGCACTCGCCGACGGAGACACGTCCCACACGTCCGCGCTGAGCATAAGCGGCGGCACCAGCAGGATCGGGGTGCGCTCCGTCTCACCGGCCTCCTCCGCGAAGTAATGGCGCAGCGTGAGCACCGGTGTGCGTGCCGCGATCTCGTACGGCGACGCTTCCTCGCCGGTCTCGAGGCCGCCGAACCGAATGTATTCGACAACATTCATCGCCGTACGGACCACATGTCCAACTCGTGCCCCGACATTCGGAGTCTCCCCGAGCTTCTCGTCCTTCGTGCTCATACGTGACGTTCCCTCCCCATTCCGGCCCGGCCGAGCGCCGCGACCACGTCCGCGACGACCGCGGGTTGCTGCACCTGCGGGACGTGCCCCGCACCTTCGAGCATCACCAGCCGTGCCCCGGGCACGTGGTCCAGCAGCGGCTGCGCGGCAGCGACGTCGCACACCTCGTCGTCAGTGCCCCACATGAGCACCACCTCGCCTGCCATATCTGCGAAGTCGAAGGCGCCCTCCTCGATCTCTCGCATGAGGACCAGCCCGAGAGCACCCATGCGCCGAATGTCCTTCATGCCATGCACGCCGGCACCGAACCGCCATGCGTTCACCACACCGGGCGCGATCCGGACGCGGTAGTAGGCAGCGACGGCCAGCTGGACGACCAACTGTGGGTAGGGAATCCGATACGCTACGCGCAGAATCGGCACCAGCGAACCCAAAGTACGATCCGCGACGTGCAGCACGCGATGGAAGCCGAGCCCGGCCGGGGCGAGCGCCGCCACCGCCACGACGTCGGGCCGACCGCTGGCGGCGCGCAGGGCGACGGTGCCGCCCATCGAGTTACCCACGACCACCACCGGACCGGAACCGCCCAGCTCGGCGATGAGATCCGTGAGGAAGGCGTCGTACTGCGGAAGGATGTCGCCGCGGTTCAGAGGCGACGCCTCGCCGAACCCGGGCAGGTCCGGGGCGACAGCCCGGCGCCCCCTGCGCCCGAGCTCGACGAGCACCGCGCGCCAGGTGTCCGCGTTATCGCCGAAGCCGTGCAACAACACGATGAGAGGGGCGTCGACGAGCGATTCTCCGGCGCGGGGCAACCGTCTCACCTCCGCTGACGGGAGCACGTTCTCCACGACGCGGGTGTGGTGCCCCCCGACCGCGACCTTCCGGCTCATCACGGGGGCAGCGCGCAGAAGAGCACCACAGAGATTGGGTAACGCACTCGCACAGGGCATTCTCGCTCCCATCGTCCGAAATTTCATGAGGTGCTTGTTCGCTGCGTCATCGAACGGAACAGTGATTGACATCACGTCTGAACACATTGTATAATTAGATGCTGCCTGCGTCCAGTCCGCGCCTTGACTCACTGATTGGCGAGCGGCACGGACGCCAATCACCCCGGCGGTCAGCCGACCAGACGCACTTCAGAGGTAACACCATGGACATGTCCCGAGTAGATGGTTTCGACTCGTCAATGCTCGAGTTTGCTCGGCGATGGCTACCCTTCGGCGGTCCACGAGCGGGCGACATCCTGGTCGAGTTCGGAATGACGGTCACTCAATACGAACTACGCCTGTTGGCGTTGATCGACAGCACCGATTCGCGCACCATGCCCGAGGCGGACCGCGCCAAGCTGCGTGCACAACTGGTGGAGCGGGACTCCAACCGACGACCACACCTAGCCCAACCGTAAGATGCTCGATTCCACCTCTTACGAACTCGCGACTTTCCACTCGAAGGCCGTGCGTCATATCGCGTTACGTGCACGATAACAACGAGGATGATGCCGTCACGCACAGGAAGCCCTATGCGGCAGGTATTCCTTGGTGTTCGGATCGTTGCTTTGCAGGTTCGAGCAGATCAGCCCACAACCGCACGGTGCAGCCCTGGCTCTAATATGGAACTGGCACAGTGGTTTCTGCCGACCAGAGAGATCATCGACGGACGCGGCGGTGCAATGCGGCTCTGCAAGGGTGTCGACGGCAGAGCTCGGATAGTTCCGCCTCGCCACCCCCGGGGCCGCGCCAGTCGTCCCGTGCGCGGACATGTTCTCCAAGTGACCATTGACAACCGATTGTTGCACTCCGATTTCGAACACTCGCTGCCTCAAACCCTTACGCTCTCGCGCAGCAGAACACAAGACACCGATAGGCAAACAGTTCCGAGACGGACATCGGGCTGCGCAAACATAGAGTCTCGCACCCTTCAGTTCCGCGGCGAACCGTGCGTCGGCCACCCGTGACGCGACGAACCTCGAGAAACGCCGAATCCTTTGCACCACCTCTACTAAAGCAACTCAAGACAGGCTCTAGACACACTGTTCAGCCACGTTGTATGTTGCCTGTATTCATTCATCCACCCGAATCGAGGTTGATCAGCATGGGAGCGTTCGAAGGAAAATCGGTTGTCGTCACGGGCGCCGCAACCGGCATCGGAGAGGCGGCCGCACGCCGGTTCGCACGCGAGGGAGCTCGCGTAGTCGTCGCCGACATCGATGGCGCCGGAGCAAAGCGCGTGGCGAGTGACATCGGTGACTCCGCGGTGAGCACCGTCGTCGACGTTACCGACTCCAGGCAAGTCCAGGCCGCGGTAGAGGTTGCCGTGGAGGCGTTCGGCGGCCTCGACATCATGGTGAACAACGCCGGTATCGCCATCCTCGCGCCAATCGCCGAGTTACCCGACGACGACTTCGCACGGCTAGTCGACGTCAACCTCAAGGGCGTCTTTTTCGGCATCAAGGCTGCGGTTCCTCACCTCGTTGCCCGTGGTGGCGGGGCAATCGTCAATACCGCTTCATCGGCTGGGACCAACGGAATGCCGATGATCGGCGGGTACGCCGCCACCAAGGCCGGCGTCATCAATATGACGAAAACGGCAGCAGTGGAGCTGCGGGCATTGGGAATTCGGGTGAACTGTGTTGCACCCGCCTTCGTGGTCACCTCCCTCTCCGACAATCTCATGGACGGCTTCGAACAAGCGTCAGGGGGCACTCCCGCCGACGAATTCTTTGCGGCAAATCAAGGACGGCTCGGTGAGCCAGAAGATGTTGCACGCATCATCACCCACCTCGCCGAGGATGAGGGAAATTGGGTCACCGGGCACGCGTACGTGATCGACGGAGGGTTCACTGCGTCACCGATGTGAATGCAGCGACGGGCAGAAGGGGAGTCCCCCGGCGCAAGCCGCGCGACTCCCCTTCTCGCGATGGATGGGTGTCTGTGTCGAGCTGATTCGCAATCTCAAAAGACGATGAGCGGACGTCCCCGCATCCCACCCGCCTCGATCAGACGGTGGGCGTGTGCAGCGTTCTCGGGAGTCACTCGCGCCGCGACGTCGAGGAAGTCGAAGTCACCCGCGTCGGCGAACGCACTCAGCTGTTCGAGTCCGACCGTATCTTGGAGCCGCGCACGCACCCAGACCTCGCGCACCCGAATTTCGCGCTCCGCCTCACCCTTGAAGCTTCGCACAGTGGCCAATACGCCGCCGTCAGCTATACATGTGAACAGTTCCGCGCCGACGAGAGCGGTATCGAGTACTGCATCCACTCCGCGCGGCGCGGCTGCAGAGAAGCGCTCGGCCACACCGGACCCGCGGTCCACGACCACGTCGGCACCGCGCCGGAGGATGGTGTCATGCTCATCCGGACGCCCGTCCGCGATAACGCGTAATCCGGCCTTCTTCGCCAGCACGATGACGAACGCCGCGAGGAAGCCCGCTCCGCCGGTGATCGCCAGGGTTGCACCCGCGGGCAGGCTCAACTGTTCCAGCGCCTCCAGCGCGGTGAGCCCGTTCATCGGCAACATGGCAGCCTGCTCCATCGAGAGGCTCGCCGGGACAGGAACAATGGCATCCTCAGGGACGACGATCAGCTCTGAGTGTGAACCGCCCTCTGGGCGACGTGGCATGACGATTGCCATGACGGAGTCGCCCGCGCGCAGTCGTTCGACGCCGGGCCCGACAGACTCGACGGTGCCCGCTGCGTCCATTCCGGCGATATACGGTGGAGTGAAGTCGGCATAGGCTGCGGCGACGAGCCCACTTCGAGTGGCTATATCGGTGGGGTTGACGGCGGCGGCATGGACGCGGATGCGGACCTCGCCTTCGCTCGCGGGTCGAACGTCCACATTCCGCACCTCGAGGACGTCGGGACTACCGAACTTCGGGATCACCACTGCACGCATAGACTAAACATAGCGTATGGACTACCTGTTAGTAAGGTGTGTGCGTGTGAGATTCGCTGGGCTGCTGCGACATTAGACCGGTAGGATTACCGTAGATCGCCGACACTGTCAATTGGGCGAGCAGCGCGGTCACCTCACGGAAGTCGGCAAGATTATCTTCCCGAGCCAACGCGCCGGCGACTGTGCGTTCTATGGTCCAGAGGAGAACAGCGGATAGCGCAGCTGCTGGCGGCCCGTCAGGGGCGACACCGTTTGCCCGGTCCGTCGTGATGACAGTTTCGAGTACGTCGGCCATCCGTGCCATTCCGTCGCGGTACACGCGTCGAAGCTCCGGTCGCCGTGGCCATTCGTGGAGCGCGTTCCGCAAGACGACCAGGGTACGTTCGTCGGGGGCCAGCCAGTCCATCACCATGGTCTTGATGTTCTCGGTGTCGGATCGGTCCACCGTCAGCAATTCTTGCAAACCCCTGATCGTCGTTTCGGCGACGCCTCGGTACAACGCCGCGAATGCGTCGTCCTTACTGGTGAAGTAGAAGTAGAAGGTCGCTCGTGATGCGTGTGCACGCTCGATGATCCGTGCGACGCTCAGTTTGCCGAGCGCACACTCCATCAGCAGTGAGTTCGTCGCCTCCAGGATGGTTGCCGCTGTCTCCGAGGCGGCGAGCGCGGGCTGAACAAGGGAGGCGGGCGCGACCGCCACCGGGTTCGGGCGGCGGTTCTTACTCGGACGCTTCGGCTTTCGCCCTGGTTCACAATCGCCGTAGATCGCGGCGAGTGTCAATGCCACGATCGGCGCGACAGCGCTGTCCGCGGTGGGCAGACGCGCATCGAGCGCGCGCGTCCCGACGTAGAACGACCGCTCGATTCCGCATACCAGCACCGTCGCAATCAGCTCGGAAGGGGCACCCGGAGGCGCCGCTCCCACCTCACGCTCGTAGGCGATTTGTTCCGCGACCGCGCTCACGAAACGGTCGAACGTGGCCGTCCACACCTCGGCGACCACGGGCACGCTGTGCATGTGTTCGACCACGGCGCACACCACCCCACCATGCTTCGACCACATCTCGAGGGTCGGACGCACGCTTGCATCCATGGATCGTGCACGCAGCTTTCCCGGAGGTGCCTGCCACGGGCCGGATTCCGTGTACGTGTCGTCGAACAGCTGCGTTGCCATGGCAACCAAGACGTCGTACTTGTTGGCGAAGTAGTGATAGAAGTTGGCACGGGAGAGGCCAGTTCGCGAGATTATCTGCGCTACCGAGATATCCTCGAACGGCATCTCGGTCAATAGTTGCTCGGTCGCACTGAAGACCGCCAACTCGGTGGGACTCTGCCCGTCGAACCGTCGCGGCCGCCGTCTTGTGGAACCTCCTGTCACCCGCATCAATCTACCCCCTGTCCAGACATGGCGATCATTGCGAGGCGCTTCACGCCCGTGCGTGATTAGCGAGTGTCTGCACTCGTCAACCACGCACGGGCCCGGAGGGCCTACAGCGCTTTGAGTTCTTCGGTGACCTCGGCGACCGACTTCTTCGCGTCCCCGAACAGCATCGAGGTGGTGTCGGCGAAGAACAGCGGGTTGTCGATGCCGGCGAACCCGGAGTTCATCGACCGCTTGAGCACGATCACCGACTTCGACTGATCCACGTTCAGGATCGGCATCCCGTGAATCGGCGACGACGGATCGTTGCGGGCGGCCGGGTTGGTGACATCGTTCGCACCGATCACCAGGGTGACGTCGGTGCGAGCGAACTCGTCGTTGATGTCGTCCATTTCCTTCATCGCGTCGTACTCGACGTCGGCCTCGGCCAGGAGCACGTTCATGTGCCCGGGCATCCGGCCGGCGACCGGGTGGATCGCGTACTTGACCTCGACACCCTTCGACTCGAGCAGCTTGGCCATGTCCTTGACCGCGTGCTGCGCCTGGGCCACCGCCAACCCGTACCCGGGGACGACGATGACCTGGTTGGCGTACGCCATCTGGATCGCCGCGTCCGCCGCCGAGGTGGACTTCGCCGTCCTGGCGGTGCCGTCGCCGACCGCGGCCGCCGCACCGCCGCCGCCGAACCCGCCGGCCACGATCGCCGGGATGGACCGGTTCATCGCCTTCGCCATCAGGTTGGTCAGGATCGAACCCGAGGCGCCGACGATCATGCCGGCCACGATCATGGCCTGATTGTTCAGGGCCAGACCGGCGGCCGCCGCGGACAGACCGGTGAGCGCGTTGAGCAGGGAGATCACCACGGGCATGTCGGCGCCGCCGATCGGGAGCACCACCATCAACCCGAGCACCGCCGCCAACACCAGCACCCCGACGATCCACCACTGGGAGGTGGGTGCGGTCGGGTCGATGGCCTTGATGCCGATGGCCACCGCCAACGCGACCGCCCCGATCAGCAGCAGCGCGTTGAGTGGTTGCTGCAACCGGCCGATGCCGATCGGCCGGCCCGGCAGGGTTTCCTGCAGCTTGAGGAATGCGATCACCGATCCCCAGAAGGAGATCGAGCCGATGATCGCCGCGAACAGCGAGGCGATCACGATGTGCACGGTCGGGGTCTGACCGTGGGTGAACGCGGTGAACCCGTCCGAGTCCAGGAATTCGGCGTAGGCGATCAGGGCGACGGTGCCGCCGCCGACGCCGTTGAACAACGCCACCAGCTGCGGCATCGCGGTCATCTTCGTCCGCAACGCCGGCGGCACCCCGAGGACCACACCGATCACCAGACCGGTGATGATGAGCACCCAGTTGGAGGTGTCCCGGATCGAGATCAGGGTGGCGACCACGGCCACTCCCATGCCGACCGCGGCGATCTGATTGCCGCGGACCGCGGTCTTCGGGCCGGTCAGGCCCATCAGACCGTAGATGAACATCGAGAACGCCACGATGTACAACACGTTGACGAGGTAGTCCATTACTTGTCCCCACCCTTCTCAGCGGCAGCGGCAACAGCCGTCGGTGTGGCGGGCTTGGACTTGAACATGCCCAGCATCCGGTCGGTCACCACGAAACCACCGACCACGTTGATCGTTCCGAACACCAGGGCCACGGACAGGATCACCTGCAGCCCCCACGGCGGGTTCTCCACCTTGCCGAGCACCACCAGCGCGCCGAGCACTACGATGCCGTGGATGGCGTTCGTGCCCGACATCAGCGGGGTGTGCAGCGTGTTCGGGACCTTCGAGATCACCGCGAAGCCCACGAACCCGGACAACACCAGGATCGCGATGTTCGCCAACAATTCGGTATACATCTACGACACCTCCCGACGGCCGGTCAGGTCGAGGTCGTCTCCGTACTCATCGATGTAGTCATAGAATTCGCGTATCCGGCGAGGTGCCATCATGTGGTCGAGCACCAACGCCAGCGGTATCACCGCGATCCTGAACAGTGTTGTGATCATGAGGTTTCCTTGGTTTTGCGGGTGACGCAGGCGGCGGCGAGGACCTCGTCCGAGAAATCGGGAGCCAACCGGCCCTCGACCAACATCAGCTCCAGCAGGGCGGAGATGTTCTTCGAGTACAGCTCCGACGCGTGCTCGGGCATGCTGGCGGGCAGGTTCAGCGGCGAGCAGATCGTCACCCCGTGCTTGACGACGGTCTGACCGGGCTCGGTGAGCTCGCAGTTGCCGCCGGTCTCCCCGGCCAGGTCGACCACCACACTGCCGGGCTTCATGCCCTCGACCGCGGCGGCGGTCACCAACCGGGGTGCCGGACGACCCGGCACCAGGGCGGTGGTGATGACCACGTCGAAGCCCTTGATCGCATCCTCGAGCGCCTGCTGCTGCTGCGCCCGTTCGGCCTCGGTCAGCTCGCGGGCGTAGCCGCCCTCACCGGCGGCGTCGATCCCCAGATCGAGCCACTGCGCACCGACGGACCGGACCTGGTCCGCGACCTCCGGGCGGACGTCGTAGCCGGTGGCCCGGCCGCCGAGCCGCTTCGCCGTCGCCAGGGCCTGCAGACCGGCGACACCGACACCGAGGACCAGCACCGACGCCGGCTTGACCGTGCCGGCCGCGGTGGTGAGCATCGGGAAGAACCGGGTCGACTCCGACGCCGCCAGCAGCACCGACTTGTACCCGGACACGTTCGCCTGCGACGACAACGCGTCCATCACCTGGGCGCGGGAGATCCGCGGGATCGCCTCCACCGCGAAGGCCTGCACGCCGGCCGCCTTCAGCGCGGCCACCTGATTGTCCTGATTGCGGGGGGCGAGGAACCCGATCAACGTCTGCCCCGACGACAGGCGGCCGACTTCCTCGTCCGACGGCGGCGCCACCTTCACGATCACGTCCGCCGACCACGGGTCCGCGATAGCAGCCCCGGCATCCTTGTACAACTCGTCCGGAATCAACGCGTCCAATCCGGCCCCCGACTCGACGACCACGTCGACGCCCTTGGCGATCAACGCGGCCACGACCTTCGGCACCAACGCCACCCGACGCTCACCGTCGTTCGACTCCCGAACAACACCCACAGTGGGCGCAGATCGGCCTGGGTCTCTTCTTTCCGATGTACTCACATCATGACTTTCTGCTGAAGTTGCGCGGTTACCGGTAGATCTCACCGCGAGTGGCTTTGGTAACCAGCGATTCCGGGGGGAGGAAGTGGTTTCCGTAGCGTGCGGCAAGTTCTCGCGCTCGGTCGACGAAACCCTGTAGACCCTGGGGATATCCGTTGATGTACTGGATGACTCCACCTGTCCACGCCGGGAATCCGATTCCGAGAATTGAGCCGATGTTGGCGTCGGCCACCGAGTTCAGCACGCCTTCGTCGAAGCACCGAACTGTCTCGAGTGCCTCCGAGAACAGCATCCGCTCCTGGAGATCTTCGAAGGGGATCAACGTACTTCCGGATGCGAACTTCTCACGAAGCCCTGACCAGAGGGTGGTGCGTTTGCCGGAGTCGTCGTAGTCATAGAAGCCTGCTCCGGTCGAACGCCCCTGACGATCGAACTCGTCGATCATGCGGTCGAACACGATGGCCGAGCCATGCTCTACCCAGGTCCCTCCGACGGCTTCCACAGCAGCGCGGTTCTCACGGATAATTTTGCGTGGAAGGGTCAGCGTCAATTCGTCGAGGAGTTGGAGCGGTGGTGCCGGGTAACCTGCCTGTGCCCCCGCCTGTTCCACAATTGCCGGGTCGACACCCTCGCCGACGGCGGCTATCGCTTCCTCGAGGAACTTTCCGATGACCCGGCTGGTGAAGAACCCGCGGCTGTCATTGACGACGATCGGACTCTTCCGGATCTGCAGGGTGTAGTCGACGACCTTCGCAAGGGTTTCCGCGGAGGTGTTCTTGCCGGTGATGATTTCGACGAGCGGCATCTTGTCGACGGGGGAGAAGAAGTGGATTCCGATGAAGTTGTCGGGCCGTGTGACACCTTCGGAGAGCACTGTGATCGGCAGGGTGGAGGTATTGGATCCGAGTACTGAGTCCGGTGCGACCTCGTTTTCGATCTCTTGGAAGACCGTCTGCTTGAGTTCCACGTTTTCGAATACAGCCTCGATCACGAAGTCGACGTCCGCGAAATCTTTCGGGTCGTCTGTCGGGGTGATGCGGTCGAGCAGAGCCTTCGACTTCCCCGGGGTAGCTTGCCGCTTGGCGAGTGCCGTGGCTTCGAGTTTCTCCGCGTACCTTTTGCCCTGTTGTGCCTGGTCGAGGGTGACGTCTTTCAGGACTACATCGATACCGGCGCGCGCCGATACGTAGGCGATGCCTGCACCCATCATTCCGGCCCCAATGACACCGACCTTTTTCGCGGCGTATTTCGGGAATTGCTTGGGTCGGCTTCCGCCGGAGCTGATCGTTTGCAGGTCGAAGAAGAACGCGGTGATCATGTTCTTTGCGACCTGTCCGGTTGCAAGGTGCACGAAATAGCGCGTTTCGATCAGGCTGGCAGATCCGAAGTCGACCTGAGCGCCTTCCACGGCTGCCGCGAGAATCGCTCGCGGCGCCGGCAATGGTGCACCCTTGAGCTGTTTGCGCAGCAGCGCAGGAAGCGACGGCAGATGTGCAGGAATGCCGCCGGGGATCGTGTAGCCCTCGGAATCCCACTTCTGCGCGGCGGCGGGATTCTCTTTGATCCATGCCTTCGCCGCGGGGACGAGGTTCTCTAGCGACGTGACGGTGTCGTCGACCAGCCCGAGTGCCTTTGCGTCGAGCACAGCGTAGCGCCTGCCGCTGAGCAGCACATTCGTCAGCGCGCTGTCGAGTCCAAGTAGGCGCACGGTCCGGACGATGCCGCCACCGCCAGGTAGCAGACCTAGCGATACCTCGGGCAGTCCGATGACGACTCCCCTCGCGTCCAGTGCGATTCGATGATGGGTCGCCAGCGCGATCTCGAGTCCGCCGCCCAGCGCCGCGCCGTTGATTGCGGCGACCACCGGGAATCCCAGGGTTTCCAGGCGTCGTAGTTGCGACTTGACGCGATTGGTGTGTGCGGTGATCTCGGCGGCGTCCTCCACCTTGGCGGCGAGCAGTTCGTGGAGATCGCCCCCCGCGAAGAAGGTCTTCTTCGACGAGGTGATGACGACGCCCTTCACGGTGGCGCACTGCTGCTCGAGTCGATCGACGACCACTTCCATCGACTCGACGTAGTTCGTATTCATGGTGTTGGCGGACTGATCCGGGTCATCCAGAGTCAGCAGAACGATGCCTTCGTCGTCCTGTTCCCATCGGATGGTCTTCGATTCGATCATGTTGTCGGATTCCGTTCTCTCTCAGACCCGCTCGATAATGGTCGCGATGCCCATGCCACCACCGACGCACAGAGTGATGAGTGCCCTCCGGTCGCCGCGACGCTCGAGTTCGTCGACCATGGTGCCGACCAGCATGGCGCCGGTGGCCCCCAAGGGGTGGCCCATCGCGATGGCGCCACCGTTGACGTTCAGTTTCTCGCTCGGGATGTTCAGATCTTTCTGGAACTTGAGCACGACCGATGCGAACGCTTCATTGAGCTCGAAGAGGTCGATGTCGTCGACGGTCAGGCCGGCGAGTGCCAGGACTTTCTCTGTCGCCGGCGTAGGGCCGGTGAGCATGATCGTCGGATCCGATCCGGTGACCGCGGTGGCGACGATCCGTGCTCGCGGGCTCATTCCGTATCGCTTCGCCACCGTTTCGTTCCCGATCAGGACTACCGCGGCTCCGTCCACGATTCCGGACGAGTTTCCGCCGTGATGGACGTGTTCGATACGCTCGATAGACGTGTACTTCTGCAGTGCAACCGCGTCGAATCCACTCATCTCGCCGATGGTTGCGAACGACGGCCAGATCTTCTTCAGAGCCTCGAGGGTTGTTCCCGGTCTGCGGTGCTCGTCATGGTCCAGGATCGGGACTCCGTTCATATCATGGACGGGGACGACGGATTTCGCGAAGTAGCCGCCGGACCACGCCTCTTCGGCTCGTCGCTGTGAGCGGACGGCGTACCCGTCGACGGCCGCCCGGGAGAATCCTTCGATGGTGGCGATCAGGTCGGCGCCGATTCCCTGCGGAACGATGTAGTGGTCGTAGCTGGTGGCAGGGTCGTTGAAGAGCGCGCCACCGTCGGAGCCCATGGCAACCCGCGACATCGATTCGACGCCGCCGGCAATGATCAGGCTCTCGAATCCCGATCGCACTTTTTGGGCCGCAAGGTTCACCGCTTCGAGGCCCGAGGCACAGAATCGGCTCACTTGGGCTCCGGCAACCGAATCAGGAAGTCCTGCGACGAGCGCTGCCGTGCGTGCGATGACGGCGCCCTGATCGGCAACCGGGGTCACGACACCGAGGACGACGTCGTCGATCTGTGCGGGATCCATGTCGGGATAGCGAATCTTCAGTTCCCGGATGAGGCCGACCACCAGGTCGACCGGCTTCACGCCGTGGAGAGAGCCGTTCTTTCCCTTGCCGCGCGGTGTGCGGATGGCCTCGTATACAAAAGCTTCATCAGGCATATTTCCTCCTCGGAGACTGACGCGATATAGGTGCGGAACGATCGGTGACGAGACGTCCGTGGCGGTCACTGTGCGTCCGGAAGGAAGCCGGCTGTCCCATGGCGTGCACGGAGACGATGAGGAATGTGACCTAGAACCGACACCTACCCTACAGTGCGTTCATACACGCTGTACAGTCCTCGCGCGGTTTTTGCGACCCCTCAAAAGCGCGCCGAGCTGCCACAACCCACAATGCCGCCGTCCAGCGGAATGACCGTACCCGTGAGGAATTTCCCGGCCGGCGACGCGAGGAAGATACTCAGCCCCGCGACATCCTCGGGACTACCGAACCGCCCCAGCGGAATGCTCGCAGTCACCGCCGCGTTCGCGGCCGGATCGTCCAAAACGAATCTGGTCATCTTGCTCTCGAACGGCCCCGGTGCGATCGCGTTGACGGTGATCGATTCCGGGGCAAGTTTCTTCGCGAGATGACGCGTCAGGTGATGAACCGCAGCCTTGCTCGCTCCGTAGCTGAAGCTGTCCATCTCTGGGACATTGATTCCATCCGTGGAACCGATATTGATGATCCCCGCACGTCCCGACTGCGACGCCGCCTGGCGCAACCCCGGAAGCAGCGCCACCGTGAGGTGGAATACCCCCTCGACGTTGGTATGCATGACACGGTCCCACGCCGAATCCGGAAACTCCTCCATCGGAGATCCCCACGTCGTGCCCGCGTTGTTCACCAGCACATCGATCTTCGGGCTCTGCGCCAAAACCTCGGCGGCCAGCGCCCGCGCCGAGTCCGGCGTCGAGACGTCCCCGACTATTCCGGTTGCGATGCCCTCACTGCCCAGATCCTCCTGCGCCGCGCGAACCGAATCCGCCTTTCGCGACGAGACGATCACCTCGGCGCCGGCTCGGACGAACCCGCGGGCGATCATCAGGCCGATTCCGCCGGTACCGCCGGTGACGAGCACCCGCGCCCCGGAGACGTCGAACAAGCCCGTTTCGGTTGTCGCATTCATGATGCCTCTCTCCTTCTCGACAATGACAGTATGCATCCCTGAACACGGGACCATACATAGTGTCCAAACATAGCAGCCAGACATGTTGACTGTGGCATGTGCCACAGGTACCGTCGGTCCGATCACACAGAACGGCGACGTGCACATCGCCCGCCATCTGCGTGATTCGACACTTTCGAATACTCACCAGGACAAGGAGCGTCGGTAATGGCCACCACGCAAACAGCACCGCGCCGTGAAGGATCCCTAGATGTTCCCGAGGGTCTGCCCCGAGGCATCGACCTCGATCGGATCAACAACCGACAGGAGGCGATCTCCCGGTTCGGCCGCGACTACACCGAACGCCTCACCGATCACGCACTGTTGGGCGATGACCACGCGTACCGCGCATTTCTCGATTTCAAGGACAAGTCCAAGAATGCCAACTGGGGGATGTTCGAGCAGGCCCTCGACCACGGCATCGACTCGCTGGACAACCCGTCCGACGGGCTGGTTGGGCTCTTCCGCCAGCTGGACCATATTCCGGAGTGGGTCGACTTCGATCAGCTGTACCGTGGTGCTGTTGCGTACTGGCGCGTCGGATCTGTTGCGGGAATGGTGTTGTCCTACTCGTCGATCGGCGCAGGATTCTCCATGTACAGCTCGACCAGGCCCGTGCTCTTCAGCGGCCGACTCAAAGATCCATCCGCGGTGGGCGGCCGATTGACAGAGAGCTTCCGTTACGTCGTCGCCGCCCACACGCCGGGCGGGATGCGGCGCGACCAGGACGGATTCCGGTTGACAGCCAAGGTCCGCATGATCCACGCCGCGGTGCGTCACACGCTGAGCCACTCGCCGCACTGGGACTGGCAGTCCTGGGGATTGCCGATCAGCAACCTCGACTCGATGAACACCCAGGCCGGCCAGTTTGGCACGCAGTTTGTCGACGGGGTTCGGGCGTCCGGCATCCGTATCAGTGACCGTGAGGAGGAAGACATCTTCGCGCTGTGCCGGTACGTCGGCTGGGTCATCGGTGTTCCGGAAGCCGTACTCCACACGAACGTGGACGACGCCCGGATGAAGGTGAAGTTCCACAAGCTGATCGAGCTTCCTGCCGACGACCTCTGCCGGGATGTCGTCAAGACGATTATCGAGTACAGCACCGAGAAGCCTCCGGGCGACGTCGAGATCTTGCCCGGTCCGGTTGCAAAGTTTATGACGACCGAACGTCGTCGCCGGTTGGCGTGGGGTCTGATCCGCAACTGGCAGCCCGAGTACGTCAGTGAAATGCTCGACGTGGAGCGCACACCCTGGCGATTCGCGTTACCTACTGCGCGCCCGTTCATCTCGGTGATGGACAAGGTCGGACGCATACTTCCGCACAACGACGAAGCCAAAGCATTCAAGACGCTGAGCGTGTTCAACAGTGCGATCGAACTGCCGGGAACGTCACGGAAGGAAGAGGTGGCGAACCCCGACACGCTAACGGCCGACATCGCGGCCAACAAGGGAAAGGTTCCGCGGCGCAGCCCGGTGACCGTAGGCGGTTAGCAATCAGATTGGGCGCGGTCGGCAAGAAGTTTACTGCCGACCGCGCCCATCCAGCTCTTTACAGGAAAGGACAATCATGACTATCAAAATCGACCGCACGAAATGCATGAGCCTGGGTATCTGCGAGTCCCTTGCACCCGATGTACTCGAGCTTGATGACAACGGACAGCCGGCGCTGAGGGCCGTCACCCGTCCCGGCGAACACCGCGATCAGATCGTCCTGGCTGTTTCACGATGCCCGATGAAGGCACTTCGGTGGGAAGGGTGACGGCGCGACGAAATCTCAGCGGTAGAGGGTTTCGATCAGATCGGTGTACTTGCCCGCGATCGAACGGCGCTTGAGTTTCATCGTCGGGGTGAGCTCTGCTCCGTCCGGCAACCACTCCTCGTCGAGGAGTTCGTACCGTTTGATCTGCTCGACCCGGGACAGTTGTTCGTTCGCATCGTCGACGGCTTTCGCTATCGCTGCCTGCACCCGGGGGTCCTGCGCGACCGCGTGAGCCGATGAGTCAGGCAGACCGTGTTCGGACGCGAATGCCGCTGCGGCGTCGGGGTCGAGCACGAGCAGTGCGACGTTGTAAGGTCGCCCGTCGCCGACGCAGCACGCCTGCCCGATGAGGGGAGATGCGCCCTTCAGCGCGCCTTCGATGTTGACCGGCGACATGTTCTTGCCCGCCGCGTTGATGATCAGCTCCTTCTTGCGATCCACGATCCGGACGAAGCCCTCGTCGTCGATCGTGGCTATGTCACCGGTGTGCAGCCAGCCGTCGTCGTCGATGGCCTCAGCTGTCTTCACCGGATCCTTCCGGTATCCGCGCATGACGTGCGCCCCGCGGAGCAGGAGTTCGCCGTCGTCGGCGGTACGCGCCTCGGTGCCGGGCATCGCTTTGCCGACGCTGCCGAGCCGGATGTCGCCGGGCAGGTTGGTCATACCCAGGGCGCCGGTCTCGGACATGCCGAATCCCTCGGCCAACGGCAGCCCGATCGCGAGGAAGAACTCGTGTACGACGGAGGGAATGGGTGCGGCTCCGGTCATGAGGAGAACGACTTCGTCGAGTCCGAGTTGTGCACGCAGTGGCGCGAGCACCGTCGAGTCGGCTTGCGCGTAGGTGGCTGCGAGGTCTTCGGGTACCGGCTTTCCGGACTGTTCGACTCGGACCTTTCGCAACCCGGCGTCGAGTGCGGCGTCGATCGCGGCGCGTTGTTCGGGCGGATTCGACGCGAATCGAGCGAGCAGTGCCGAGCGAAGCTTTTCCCAGATTCGCGGAACCCCGAGGAACCAGGTCGGGTGGACCTCAGCGATGGCAGCGAACAACTGCGCCGGGTTCTGCACGGTGGTGAGGGTCCAGCCGGTGACCATGTGGAGGTAGTGGGAGAACACGCGGTCGGCCATGTGCGCGGTGGGCAGATAGGAAATGCACTGCCCCTGAGCGGGGAACGGAAAGCGCTCGTGGCATGTCCGGAGAACGAACGTGAGGTTGGCGTGCGTGAGTTCCACGCCCTTGGGCGGGCCGGTGGTCCCGGAGGTGTAGATGAGGGTCGCGATGTCGTCCGGTTGGACGGCACGCCAGGCGGCGTCGAAGTCGAAGCCGTCAGGCTGCTTGGCCCGCAGGTCGTCGAGTGAGAGCACATCCGTGTCCTCTGCTGCGGGATCGATGACCACGATGTGTTCGAGATGCGGTGTCCCCGCCGCACGGATTCGATCGAGAAATACTCGCTCGCATAGCATTACCCGATTCTCGGCGTGCCCGAGCAGATATTCGATCTGATCCGGTGCCGAGGTGTTGTAGATCGAGAACGGTATCGCGCCGAGGTGAAGTGCCGCGGTGTCGACGAGGTGGAACTCCGGCCGGTTCGTCATCATCAGACCGACGGTGTCGCCGCGCCCGACGCCGAGTCCGGCGAGCCCGCCTGCGATCGCCTCCACCGCGTCGGCGTATTCACGACGGGTCAGCGCGGTCGCGTCGCCGTGGGCACGCAGTGCGGCCGATCCCGGGTCCTTCGATACGGTGTATTGGAAAGCGGCGCAGAGGGTTGCCGCATCAACGCCGGGTGCGGTCGGCGATGCCGACGGGGCTGCTGAGGTCGTCATGATTCCTAACTATACAGAGTGTTCGTACTTTGTGAATGGACAGTTCGTCGGGTCGTGAGGGTCAGGCCGGCGGCAGATGTCCGCGCAGCAGCAGCCACGCGATCGCGGTGACGAGATTCTGAACGGGGTCGACGAGATCGATGAGGACCATGTGAGTTCTTCCTTCTGCAAGTGGGAGGGGGTCAGAAGAGCGGATCGAAGCCGGAGATCAACCAGTCGCCGTCGACGTGGCTCAAGGTCACGCGGACGACATTCTGGGTTTGTGACGGTTCGGGGGTTTCGGCCATCGTGGTCGTCTGGTTCACGTAGACGAGCACCTGCGCGGTATCGGTGGTCACCGACTCCACCGAGGCGCCGACCGGTACTGCCTGCATCGTGACGTTCTTATCCTTTGCGGTGGGACCGACGACGTCGCCGGCGAGCTGCCGATACGAGTTCAGGAGGTCGCCGGTCAGCAGTCCCGAGGCTCGGTCCAGATCCTCGTCCACCGTCTCGGGGGTGTACGAGAGGAGCGCGGCGGCGCCGTCCGACGCCAATTGGACCGTCGCCGCGCGGGCGTCCGAGATGCTCATGTCATCCGCCCGCTGTATCCCGATCTGTACGGCGACGAGTGCACCGACCGCGACGACCGGCGCCGCGCACAGCGCCAGACCTTCCGCCTTGCTGAGTGTTCCGTGCACGCTGATCCCGAGGACCGATCGCCCGGCGGTGAATCCGGCGCGACGGCGACGGACCACACTGTTCCACCCGAGGTACGCGAGTGCGCCGCCGATCGCGACCACCGCGGCCGCGATACCCCAGACCGCGAAGTTCGATACCGCCGCCAGTGCGAGACCGGCGACACCGACGACCAGTGCGGGTAGCACGTCGACCGCCACCGCCGCGATCCGTCTGACCGTCGAGGTGGCATCGTCGTTCAGCGAGGGGTCGCTATTTGCGTCGAGGTCGCCCTGTTTGACGTCCACTGCGGTGCTCATTGGACGAATCCGACACTCGAGAGCTTGGGCTGGTCGTCGACCATGGTGACTCCTACTCGGATCTGGTACTGCTGAATCTGCGGTTCCGGGGCGGCGGCGGGATCGGCCGGCGCGGGGGTGGTCTGCGCCGTCGCGGAGACGAGGACTGTCGTGGTGTCGTTCTCTCGCCCTTCTATTCCCGCTTCGAGTGTCCGGCCTGCGGTCCGGTTTCCGGCTTGCCGCATGGTGTCGATCGTCGCCGTCTTCCGTTGTTCGAATTCGGTGCGCCAGTCGCCGGTCGAGTCCGCGAGGACGCGCTCGACGTATGCCTTGGCATCGTCGGTGTCGGTCGAGAGCAACCGTGCCACTGCGTCCTCGGTGAAGGCGAGGACTCGCGTGTCGGCGGCGACGCTGCGCTGGGTCGCCCGGTGATCGAGGGTGGTCTGTATCGCAAGGGCGCCGGCGCCGAGGCAGGCCACGGCCGCCGCGGCGACCACCGCCCGATAGCGTGCCGACCGGCGCCCCGTCGGCGGGCTCTCCGGCAGCTCACTCGCGCCGTCGTCGCCTCGTTCCTTCTCGGCGTTTTCCGCGGCCGCTCGGGCCGCTGCTGCGGCCGAATCCGCCGCCGCCCGGGCGCGCTGGACCTGCTCCCGCAGGTCGTCGACTCGACCGGGACGTGCTGTCTGCCGGCTACGGCGTCCCAACACCATGGCTACTCGACTCCTTCTCATGATCTAGCGCCTTCACAGGGGCTCGAGGTCTGAGATCGACCAGGATTGGCCGGTCCGTTCGGCGCGTACGCGCACGCTGCTCGACAGGTCCTCGGTGTGGGGCGTCGCGCCGCTCGTCACGGTGCCGTGCAGAAACACCAGTACGGTGGCGGTGTCGGCTTCTGCGGTGACCAGGGACGTACCGGTCACGTCCCACTTCGCGCTGATCGCGTCCTGCTTGGCGCGGGGCACCACCTCGCTGGCTGAGAGGTCGCTGAATTGGGTCAGAAAGTCACCGGTGAGATGCACTTTCGACGTCTCCACGTCGGCCTCGACGGTGTCGGGTGAGTAGCTGAGGACGGTGGCGGTCAGTGTCCCGATCTCCGCGGCGGCACCGGTACGCACTTGTTCGAGGCTGTGGTCTCGAGCACCGATGGCGAAGTGCAGGATCGCGCTGTAGCCGAGGAGTACCAGTGTGATCGTCGCGAGGACGATCAGTGTCCGCGACGAACGCCATCGCCGCGCCGGCTCGGTGGGTCCGGTGTCGTCGATCGTGTCGGTGACGCGTTCGAGGGTCTGGTTCACGGTCATGGCACTACCTCGATCTTCGCGAGTTTATAGAGATCTCCGTCCTTGCCGACCTGCACGCGCAGCCGCCAGGTCCGGGGTTCGTCCTTGGCGCCGGCGGCGTTGGTCACCTTGGTCACGGCGGACACCATGACCGAGGTGGTGCCGTCGTCGTGCGCGCGTTCGATTCCGGCGCCGAGGATTTCCCCTGTGGATTCGGTTTTCGACTGCGCGATGGTGTCGATGAATTCCGTTTTGGTGCTTTCGAATTCGGTCTTCCACTCCCCCGTGGCACCGTCGAGAATCCGCTGTGCGCTTCCCGCCGGGTCGGCAGCGCTCGGGGTGATGAGGTTGATCACCGCCTGCCGGGTTCCCTGCAGAAGTTCGAGATCCTGGTCGGCGGCGGCTTGACGGGCGGTGTGGGAGTGCGAGAGCCCGACGGACGTCGACGCGAGGGCGACCACGGCAACGGCCGAGACGACGGCACCGGCGAGGGCCCGGCGGGGACGCTTCCGGGTCCGCCGGACGGGTTCCTCGGCGTCCTCTGAACCGTCGTCCGCGACGTGGGACTCGTCCTCGGCCAGTGCTCGGGCGAGGGCCGCCTCGGCCTCGCGCGCCGCCGTTTCCGCTTCGGCGGCGGCTCGGGAGGCCTGGGCCGCGGCGTCTGCCGCGGTGGCTGCGGGTCGGGAAGTTGCGCGTCGCACCATGATCAGCGTCCTTGGGTCAGCAGATTTTCGAGAGTGGGCACCCCGCCCGGTGCCAGGTTGGACTGGCGGTAGACCTGTCCGTCGGCACCCCGGTATTCACCGGTGGAGGGGTTGTAACCCGCAGTTCCCACCGACGCCGGTGCGGCGACAGGTTGCGGGACACCGATCGCGTCGAATGCGGCGTTGCCCTCGGCCGCGAGCGGGTTGTCGGTGGTCGGGGTGGGATTGCCCACCCAGGGGTTCGTGCCCTTGGGCACGTATTCTTCGTCGCTCTTGCAGATTTCGACGGTGGGTGCCCGTTTGCCCGGCTTGTCCATGCACGGCATGTTCCGGGCACCGCGAGAAGCGACGTCGGCGTCCTGCGGAACGGCGCAGTAGATCGCATCGGAGGTGCGGACCGGCGAGTCGACGGCCGAACCGTCGCGCCGCTCGGAGGCCGGGAGGAATCCTGTGGTGCAGGGCGGGGAGGTGTTGAGGTTGAGGTTGAAGTCCATCAACGCTGCTCCCGTGGTGTCCTCGTTTGGGACGGTCATCGTCTTCATCAGTCCGACGCTCGGGGGCACCAGTACCAGCGCCTGCTCGAGCGACCGGTTGTAGGTGACGGCGACCTGGCCGAGGCTGGTCAGATTGGCCAGCAGGATCGGGGTGGTCGGGCGCAGTCGCCGGAAGAGTTCCGTCAGCTCCGTCGACGCCGCCGGCGCGGTCTGGAAGATGCTGCGTACCTGCGCGTCACGTCCGGCCGCTTGCGCACTGACCTCGCGGAGATGTCGTACCCATTCCTGCAGGGCCGGGCCGCTGTCCACCTGGGATCGGAGGAACGGCGCGGCGTCTTCGATGAGCCGGGCCGTGGGATCGGCGGTGTCGGCCGCCGTGGCTGCTACCGCGCTCGACGACTCGAGCAGTCGTTGGATATCTTCACCGGTTCCGTTGAAGGCGTTGTAGCTTTCGTCGATCAGGGTGGCGAGCTTGTCCTCGGGGATGGCCTCGAGGCCCTTGTTGACGGTGTCGAACATCGGGGCGATGTCCTGTGGCACCGACGTCCGGTCGACGGGGATCAGATCGCCGTCCTCCAGGTACGGTCCGTCGAGGCCGGTGGGGACGAGATCGACGTATTGCTCACCGATCGCCGACCGGCTGTGCACTTCAGCACGTGCGTCTGCGGGGATCTTGGTGGTGCTGTCGACTCGCAGGGTTGCGTGTGCTCCCGTGGCCGTGGGCACGACGTCGGTGACCGTGCCGATCGTGGCACCGCGGTAGGTGACGTTGGCGGTTCCGTAGAGGCCGCCGCTGGTGGGCAGGTCGACAGTGAGTTCGTACTGGCCCAGGCCGGCGATCGCGGGGAGGCGCATGTAGTGCAGACCCATCACCGCCAGCGCGATCACGGTGAGGATGCTGAAGATGGTCAGTTGGATGCGGACGAAACGGGTGAGCATCACTGTCCACCTCGGATCACGACCGACTCGAGCGGAACGGTCAACGGGTTCTTGTCCGCGGTCGGCATTCGGCCGACGGTGCGACCCAGGGCGGTCTCCGCGTTGTAGAGGGTGCCGGCGAGCGGTGTGCCCTGGAGGAAGTTGGCGTCGATGCGGCCCATGGTGAGGTCGAGGGTGGCGGAGAGGTTACCCGCGTCGCCCTGGATGTATTTGGGGAGACCGGCAAGCGGCCACGGGAAGGTGGGCAGCATGCCCAGGGAACCGGCGAGGCCCGGTCCGGCGTTCGCCAACTCGCGCAGGGTCGGAGCGAGATCCCGCAGGTTTTGTTGAATGTCTTCGGACCCGGCCGTCACCGTCCGGTTCGCGACGTCGGCGAAATTGCCGACTGAGGTCACCGACCCGGTCAGGTTCTCCTTCTGCCGGTTGAGGGTCTCGATGGCGGGCGGTATCCGTTCGAGTGCGCTTTCGAGGGTCTGGGTCTGCTCGTTCGCGGTGAGCGAGAGCCGATCGAGTCCTTCCAACGCTGTCAGGATGTCGTCCTTCTGGGTGTTCAGTGCGCTCGTGAATGTGTCGAGCTGGGTCAGGAAGGTGCGTACGTCCGACTCGCGGCCACCGAGGGCGGCGTTGAGCTGGGTGTCGATCTCTTGCAGCTGGCCGAGGCCTCCGCCGTTGAGCACCACCGACACGGCCGCCAGGGTCTGCTCGGTGGTCGGGTATTGGCCCGCATGATCGAGGGGGATGGTGTCGCCGTCCCGGAGCGAGCCGCTCGGGGACTCGTCGAGCGGTTCGGCGAGTTCGACGTGGAGCGAGCCGAGCAGGCTGGTCTGTCCGATCTTCGCGGTGGCGTTCTTCGGGAGGGTGACACCGCCGTCGAGTCGCACGGTGACCAGGGCGTGCCAGTCCTGTAGTTGCACGTCCGTGACGTTTCCGACGGTCACGTCGTGTACTCGGACGCGGCTGTTGCGCTGGATCGATGTGACGTTCGGCATCTGGATGGTCACGGTGTAGGAGCCGTCTCCCGATCCCTCGGTGCCGGGGAGTGGCAGTGAGTTCGCGCCCTCCCAGCTGCAGCCGGTGAGCAGTGCCGCGGACAGCCCGGTCAATGCGAGGCCGATCGACCGTCGTAGGGGTTTGCGCCGGAACATCATCGGCCTCCACTCGTCGTCGGTATGGCCAGCCCGAGCAGGCCCGGAATGCCGACGCGGGCGTCGATCGTGCGCGCCGGGGGTGCCGTCGGCACCGTGCCGCGCAGCGAGTCCTGGCTGTAGTCGATCTGGTCGGGGCGCACCTGGACGCTGGTGATCGGGTTTGCGCCCGCGGGTGGGTAGTTCATTTGGATCAGGTTGAGGACCGGGGCGAGATGCTGGACGCAGAGTTTCGCCGATTCGGCGGCACCCTTTTGGCTCGCGGCCTGGATTGCACCGCAGATGAATTGGATGGGGTTCTGCATCTGGGTCACCGCCAGCGCACCGGTCATCGAGCCCTGGGCGGGCTGATAGATGTTGTAGAAATTCTGCAATGTGTTCGGCAGGACGTGCAGCAGCTGCTCGATGTCCGGGCGTGATTCGTTGAGCATCGTCGTCACCGCGGCGAGATCGTCGACGGACTTGCCGAGGCCTTCCCGGTTGTCGCCGATGAACTGACCGATGCGGTGTACGAGGGCGTCCACGCTGTCGAGTGAGGTGGCGAGTTCCTGATCGGAGTTGGTGAGTACGCCGGAGACCGATGCGAGGTTCTGGTTGAGCTGCACGATCTGCTGGTCGCTCGCGGCAAGCGCGGAGACGAACACCTGCAGGTTGCGCACCGTCGCGAACACGTCGTCCCGCCCGTCGGACAGTGTCGACATCGCCTCGGACAACTTGGTCAGGGTGGTGTTGATGTCGGTTCCCTTGCCGCTGAGCGAATCCGCGGCATCGTTGACGAACTGGCCGAGTGGGCCGTTGGCGCTGTCCTGGGTGGGGCCGAGCGACTCGGAGAGGTGCTGGAGTTGGGCGCGGAAGTCGTCCCACTCGATCGGCACCGCGGTGCGTTCGAGCGGAATCTCGTCCTGATCGGCGAGGGCGGGGCCTCCGGTGTAGGCGGGGGTCAGCTGGATCGCCCTGGAGGTGACGAGGCTCGGGGACAGGATCGCGGCCTTGGCGTCCTGGGGAACCTGATACTGCGAGTCGTAGTGGAAGGTGACCTTCATCCGTTCGCCGTCCGGCTCGATCGCGTCGATCTTTCCGACGTCGACGCCGAGGATCTTCACCTGGTCGCCGACGTAGATTCCGTTGGTGTTCGCGAAGTACGCCGTCACGGTCGTCGTGGAACTCGTGCGGTAGAAACTCCACCCGGTGGCGGCGACGACGGCGACGGTCACCACGACGAGCGCGGCGATCCAGACGCGGCGTGAGCCTCGGAATGTGTTCAACATGGTCGACATGTCCTATCCGCCCAGTCCGGGCAGTGGGGGCAGACCGGGAATGGAGATCTGCGGCAGCGCGGGGAGCGCGGGCGGCGCCGGCGGCTGCGTCGAGTTCGCGACCGGAAGCTCGCCGGGCTGAACCGGGCAGTTGCTCGGGTTCGGCAACGGCGTCGTGCTGCCGGGGGGAACGGCGCCCGGAGCGCTGTTGTCTCCACAGGTCACCGGGAAGGTGTTCTGCCCGTTCAGGGTGCCGGGGTTGATGCCCTGCTCGGAGAACGCGGCGTCGATGAACGGCTGCAGGTACTGCCCGGGCAGCAGATTCATGATGTAGGCCTTGAAGAACGGGCCGGAGGCCACGGATTCCCCGAGCGACGTCGCGTATTGCGACAACGGCTTGAGCGACGCTGCGAGGTTGTCCTTCTGCTGGTTGAGCAGGCCGGTGGTCGTGTTCAGCTGGTCGAGCACGGGCCGCAGCTGTGCCTCGTTGTCGTCGACGAGACCGTTCACCTGCGCGGTCACCGCCGTGACGTTGCCGAGCAGTGTGTCGATTGCCCGGCGTCGCTGCTCGAGTGAGGCGAACAGGGTGTTGCCGTCGACGAGCAGTTTGTCGATCTGATTGCTCCTCTCGGACAGCACACCCGTCACCGATTCGGCGTTGCGGGAGAGGTCCTGAATCAGCTGGTCCCGGGAGCTGACGGTGTCCGAGAACCGGGACATTCCGTCGAGCGCAGCGCTGAGGTTCGGTTGGGTCTGATCGAGCGTCTCGCCCAGCGTCTGCAGAGCCCCGGTCAGTTTGTCCGTGTCGAGTCCGCTGATCGTCGTGGTGAGGTCACCGAGGGCGTCCGTGAGCAGGTACGGCGTGGTGGTCTGGGCGAGCGGGATGACGTCGTCCGTGGCGAGGAGGTCGTCGTCGCCGCGCGGTGTGACCTGGAGGTACTTGTTGCCGAGCACGGTCCGCGTCTTGATCGACAGTTCGGTCTTGCTGCCCAGGCGCACCCCGTCCGCGGTGAATTCGACGAGGACCTTGTCTCCGTCGAGTTCGACGTCGTGGACCTTGCCGACCTCGACCCCGGCGACCATGACCTTGTCGCCGGTCAACAGGCCGCCGGTGTCACCGAAGTACGCCGAATAGTGTGAGGACGTGGTCAGGTACTGCAGCTTCTCGAAGTTCATGGAGGTGAGCACGACGATGAGGGTGATCGCAATGCCGATCAGGCCGATTCGTGCGGTCTTGGAGCCAATCATTGTGGAGTGCACCTCCCGGCCCGCTGGCCGACGATCGGAATGTATAAGGGGTCTCCGTTCGGGCCGTTCACCTTCAACTGCACATCGCACAGGTAGAACGTGAAGAAGTCACCGAACAGGCCCAGCCTCGACAGCTTGTTGTAGGCCGCGGGAAGGGAATTGAACGCCCAGTTGATGTAGTCCTGATCGGCGACCACCTGGTCGGAAAGCCTGCCGGCCTGGGTGATGTCTTCCTTGATGTCCGGACGGGTCGAGTCGAGCAACGCGGCCATCGAACTCGATGCGTCGTCGATGTGGACGAGGGCGTCGCCGAGCGGATCGGACTGCTCCCCCAGCCTGGAGACGAGTTGCTGGAGTTGATCGATGCCCTGGTTGAACTCGGCGTTCCGCCGGTCGACGGTCCCGAGCAGGGTGTTGAGGTTGCCGATCACGGCCCCGATCAACTGGTCCCGGTCGGCGAGGACCGACGTCAGCTGGCCGGCTTGCTGCAGGAAGTGGTCGATGGTGCCGCCCTGTCCCTGGAAGACGTCGACGAGGGAGCCGGACAACGCGTTGACCTGTTCGGGGTCGAGTGCCTTGAACAATGGCCGGAAGCCGTTGATCAGCGCGTCGAGGTCCAACGCCGGCACGGTGCGTTCGACGGGGATAGTGTCGCCTTCGCCCAGCGGGGTGAGCGGACCGGACCCTTCGATCAGTTCGAGGTAGTGATCGCCGATGAGGTTGCTGAATTTCACTGCCGCGCGTGTCGATTCGGTGAGGGGAACGTTCTTCGTCAGCGCGAAGGTCACCCTCGCCGTGGAGTCCTCCCGCACGTCGACCGATTTCACCTTGCCGACCTCGACGCCCGCGACGCGGACGAACTCGTTGTCCCGGAGTCCGGACACGTCGTCGAAGACTGCGCTGTACTGCTTTTCGCTACCGAAGCGGAACTGTCCGAAGACGATGACGACCGCTGCGGTGAACAGGACCATCACGATCGCGAAGATCGCGAGTTTCGTTGCCGTTGTCGAGATCTTCATCGCGGGGTCACCCCTCCGATGGTGGTGCCGAAGAGGTACTCCACGAAGCTCGGCGATCCGGCACGGGGTGCGGTGGCATTGGCGATGTTCGCGCCGCCATCGACCACCAGGTGCGGGGTTGGGAACATGTCCTTGGTGATCTCCGGGTAGCAGCCGGGAGCGCCGCCGGGTCCACCCCGGCCCTGGACGATCGGAAGATTCTCGGGGTATGTGTAGTTGTCGTCGCCGGGCATGATGCCCGCGTCCAGTTCGAGTGAGTAGCCGGTGTTTCCGGCGCCGAAGCGCTGTTCGGCCTCGGCAGTGGTCGCGGCCTGCTGGAACAGGCACGCGTATTCGGGGCTGTATTCGGCCAGCAGAGCTGTAGTGGGCACGAATAGTCTCATGGCGTCGAGGAAGCTCTTCTCGTTCTCGGATGCGATACCGAATCCCTCGTCGCCCATCGTGCGGAATGCCTGGAGGGTGGACTCGAGCGGTTTCTCCTCGGCGACCAGGGTGTCCGAGGTGACGCTGGCGTTGCCGAGCAAGGCCATGAAGTCGGGAACGGCTTCCGCGTAGGTATTCGCCGTGATGGCGGCGTCGCGCCAGTCGTTCGCGAGGGTCGGCAGGGTTGGGTCGACGGCTGCGAGGAAGGTGTTGGCGTCGGTGATCGTGGTGCCGAGTTGATTGCCGCGGCCACGGAGGCCGGTGGCGACCGCGCCGAGTGTCGCGTTCAGCTTTGCTGCGTCGACGTGTTCGGTGACCGAGGTCAGGTTCTCGAATACCGTGTTGATCTCGGTGGTGACGTTGCGCGATCGCACCTCGTGTCCGGCCGCGAGAGGCTCGGCCGACGATCCGTCCGGGATCTCGAGGGCCACGTATTTCGACCCGAATGCGGTGGTGGCCTTGATCTCTGCGACGGTGTCGGCGGTGAGGAGTCCGAACCACTGCTCGTCGATGTCGAGTTGCAGGCTTGCTCCGTCAGCGACGTGGTCGATTTCGCGGACCTTGCCGATCTGGACTCCGTTCAGCTGCACCTTGGCGCCCTGATCCATCACCAGGCCGGATCGGTCCGAGACGACGGTCAGGGGAACTGTGCTGGTGAACGCGCCGTTGAAGGACAGCAGGCAGCCGAACAGGATCGCCGCGAGTCCGAGGACGAGCGCTGCGCCCTTCGTTTTCAGGGGCGGTGGGTGATAGTGCGACTTGGCACTTCTTGTCGAGAGCATGTTCGTTTACCCCTAGCCCGCAAGGTTGAAGTTGCCGGACGCTCCGTAGATCGCCAGGGATGCGATGAGAGTGACCGAGACGACCGCGATCAGCGAGGTCCGGACCGCACGTCCGACCGCTTCTCCCACGCCGGCAGGTCCGCCGCGTGCGTGGTAGCCGTAGTAGCAGTGGATGAGCATCACCACCAGCGCCATGACCACCGCTTGCAGGAACGACCAGAACAGGTCGGTGGGGCGCAGGAAGGTGGTGAAGTAGTGGTCGTATACGCCGGAGGACTGTCCGTAGACGTACGTGGTGGTGAACTGGGAGGCGACGAATGACATGATCACGGCCATCGAGTAGAGCGGGACGATCGAGATCATGCCGGCGATCAGGCGTGTCGAGACGAGATACGACATGGAGCGGATGCCCATGACCTCGAGCGCATCGATCTCTTCGCTGATGCGCATGGCACCCAATTGGGCCGTGGCGCCCGCGCCGATCGTGGCCGCGAGTGCGATGCCCGAAATTACTGGGGCGACGATGCGCACGTTGATGAACGCGGCGAAGAATCCGGTCAGGGCCTCGACACCGATGTTGCCGAGCGAGCTGAAACCCTGGATCGCGAGAAGTGTTCCGCCGGACAGTGTCATGAATCCGACGATGACGACGGTGCCGCCGATGATGGCCATCGCGCCCGATCCCATGCCGATCTCGGCGATCAGTCGCACTGTCTCCTTCTTGTAGCTGGAGATCGCGTGCGGGGCGAGCCGGATGGTCTTGCCGAAGAAGTCTGCTTGGTGCCCGATCGCCTGGAGGATACGGACGGGGGCACCGGCCATGTCAGCCAGTTTCGGGTGCCGGCTTCCGGCGACGGTCTTGTGCACTGTCATGTTCGTCAGGCTCCTGTTCCGAATTTGACGCCGATGGCGGTGACCACGACGTTGACCGCGAACAAGGCCATGAAGGCGTAGACGACGGTCTCGTTCACCGCGTCGCCGACGCTCTTGGGGCCGCCCTTGACGGTGAGCCCCCGATGACATGCGACCAGGCCGGCGATCAGCCCGAAGAGGGTGGCCTTGACTTCGGAGATGATGACCTCCGGCAGCCCGGTCACGAACGTCAGCGACGACACGTATGCGCCGGGGGTGACGTTCTGGATGTAGACGGAGAACAGGAACCCGCCGGTGAGCCCGATCGTGATGACGAGGCCGTTGAGCAGTACCGCCACGAACATCGACGCCAGCACGCGCGGGACCACGAGACGGTGGATCGGGTCGATTCCGAGCACCCGGACCGCGTCGATCTCCTCCCGGATGGTGCGGGCGCCGAGATCGGCGCAGATCGCGGTCGCGCCCGCACCGGCCACGATCAGCACGGTGACGAGTGGTCCGATCTGCGTGACGGCGCCGAGTCCGGCCCCGGCACCGGACAGGTCGGCCGCGCCGAATTCCACCAGCAGGATGTTGAGAGTGAACACCACGAGCACGGTGAACGGCAGTGCGACGAGGAGCGTCGGCAGCAGCGCGACGCGCACGATGAACCACGACTGCAGCACCAACTCGCGCCACTGGAAGGGGCGCTTCGCGAGGGCGCGGAATGTCTCACCGCACAGCTCGAAGAAGCCTCCGACGGCGCGCAGTCCCGTGTCGACGCCGGATGCGACCTTCGCCGCGGCGGTCTCACGCACGGGTGCACTCATGACGGGCCCTTCTCTGGCGACGGGGCTGCGCGAGCACAGCCGGATACTCGAGGTGACAACGCTCTGGTTCCTTTGCGGCGAAGTGGGTCCGGACGTTTGCAGGTCGACGACTATCCCATGAGGCGGCGGAGCAGACGGGTCGCGAAAGGTCCGTACGGTGGGTACGCGAAGGACGGATCGGGATTGGTCGGCTTGCGCAGCACCGACTTTCGATGACTGAACGTGGCGAACCCGTGCTCGCCGTGGTAGTCCCCCGCCCCGGAGGCACCGACACCGCCGAACGGAAGGTCGGGCACGAGCAGCTGGTAGAGAAGATGATTGACCCCGGCCGAACCGGAGGAGGTGTTGCCGAGCACGGTCTGCACGGTGTCATTGTTCTCCGTGAACAGGTACAGCGCGAGAGGCTTCGGTCTGCTGTTCACCAGCTCGACGGCGGCGTCGACCGATTCCACCGACACCACCGGCAGGATCGGCCCGAATATCTCCTCGGTCATCAGCGGCGAGTCGAGATCGGGGTCCGTGACCACCGCGGCGGCGAATCGGAGGGTGCCGCGATCGTGCTGCCCACCGGTCGTGTCGCCACCGTGCCCGGCCAGGAGCGCGGTGAGGCGATCGAAGTGGTTCTCGTTGACGATGCGGGTCGGTTCCGCGCGCCAGGCGCTGTCGAGCTCCCTGAGCAGCCGTTCGACGAACGCCGGTCGCACCGAGTCCTCGACGAGGACGTAATCGGGTGCGATGCACGCCTGTCCACTGTTCACGCATTTCGCCCACGCGATGCGCCGGGCAGCGACATCGAGGTCGGCGTCGGCCGCCACGATCACGGGGCTCTTGCCGCCGAGTTCGAGCGTCACGGGGGTGAGGTGCTCGGCGGCGGCGGTCGCGACCAGTCGCCCGACGCGCGCAGATCCGGTGAAGAACACGTGATCGAATCGCTCCCGGAGGAGGGCGGTGCTGACCTCGGCGCCGCCGTTGGCGACGACGACCGCGGATGGGTCGCAGTACTTCGGCAGCAGCTCGGCCAGCACCTGCGCTGTGCGCGGGGCCAGCTCCGACGGTTTGACGAGCACCGCGTTTCCGGCGGCGAGAGCGCTCACGAGCGGTTGGAGGGTGAGCAGCAGGGGGAAGTTCCAGGCCCCGATCACCAGGACCACGCCCTTCGGCTCTGCGACGGTCCACGCCTTCCCCGGCTGCTGAGTCGCCGGCAGCGTCACGCGCTGGGGCCGTGACCACCGCTCCAGGTTCTTCAGCGTGTGCCGGATCTCGGCCCGCACCGGGGCGAGGTCACCCATGAAGGTCCCGATCGCCGACCGCCCGAGATCCTGTTCGACAGCGGCGGCGAGATCTTTCTCCCGTTCCGAGAGCAGCCGGGCGAGACCCTCGAGTTGGGCGCGACGCCAGGTGAGCGAGCGGGTGCGTCCGCTACGGAAGGTTGATCGCAGCAGAGCTACCTGCGCGGCGGCGTCCGGGGTGGCGGCGATCGGAGCGGTCACAGGTGTGGCCTTACGAGTTGCGGTGCTCATGCGAAGCTTCCATCCGTTCGGGCTGCCGGCGACAGCGCTGATTCCACGTCGAAGTCGTCCATGTTCGGCTGGTGTGTGCGGCGCCAGTACTCGATGTACTGCCACGGACTGTTGGTCACCACACGTCCCCGACTGTTGCGGTAGTAGGTGGTCATGCCGGGATGCGTCCAGATGGTCCGCGAGAGCGCCTCACCGAGTTCCTCGTCGTACGTGTCGAAGGTGTCCTGCCGAACCTCGACACTCGCGAGACCCTCGTCGATCATCTCGGCGAGGACGCTCGTGACGTACTGGACCTGGATTTCGGTGCCCGCCACGACGGTGCCGCCGTGCCCGGTGTTGGTGTTCGGACCGTAGAGGCAGAAGAAGTTGGGGAACCCGGGGACGGTGATGCCCAGGTAGGCGCGACCGTCGTCATGTCCCCAGTACTCCCGCAGGGACCGTCCGCCCCGACCGCGGATGTCGACCGAACCGAGCACCTGAACCGCATCGAAACCTGTCGCCAGAACGATGATGTCGGCCTCGTGCTCGACACCGTCGGCGGTGCGGACACCGCGAGGGGTGACGGTGTCGATGTTCTCGGTCACCAGGTCGACGTCGTCGCGCCGGATCGTGCGGAACCACCCGTTGTCGATGAGCAGACGCTTCCCGTACGGCGGGTAGGACGGCAGGCTTTTCGCGAGAAGGTCCGGTCGACCGTCGAGCTCACTTTCGATGTGCGCGGTGAGGATCTTGCGCAGTTTGTCGTTGCCGCGGTTGATCGCACGGTCGGTGTGCGGGTAGTCGGGATCGATCTGCAGGAGCCCGTGCAGTTTGTCGCCCATCCGCCAGAACAGCCGGAGCCGGTACCAGCCCTGGTAGTGCGGGATATGGCGGTTTAGGAAGGCGACGCCCTCGGGGATGTCCCGACGGTAGTTGGGGTGCGGCATGGCCCATTGCGGGGAACGCTGGAAGACACGCACGTTGCTCGCCACGCCGGCGGCGGCGGGCACGAACTGCATAGCGCTGGCGCCGGTGCCGATCACCGCGACGCGTTTGCCGGCGATGTCGATGTCGCGGTCCCAGCGCGCGGTGTGCAGGCAGGGGCCCTCGAAGGTGTCGAGACCCGCGATGGCGGGGACGCTGGGGCGGTTCAGCAGGCCCACCGCGCTGACGAGGATGCCGGCGTCGAGTTCGTCCTCGAGTCCGTCGGTGCCGCGCGTCACGATCTTCCAGACTGCCTGGTCCTCGTCGTAGTTGGCCGACACCGCTTCGGTGGAGAACCGGATGTTCCGGCGAATGTTCCATTGGTCTGCGAGCGAGCGCCAGTACTCGGCGAGTTCGTCGCGGCCCGCAAAGAATCGCGTCCAGTCCGGGTTCAGTGCGAACGACAGGGAGTACAGGTTACTCGGGGTGTCGACACCGCAACCCGGATAGGCGTTCTCGTGCCACGTGCCGCCGACGTCGTCGTTCTTCTCGATGATCACATAGGGAATGCGGGCCTGCTCGAGGCGGATCGCCAGGCACAGCCCCGACAGCCCCGCCCCGATGATGGCGACCCGCAGTGGGGCCTCGCCCTCGAATGTCGTCGTGGGGACGGACGCCCGGGGGTAGATCCCGAGTTCCTCGCCGAGGAGGTTGCCGTAGTCGGCGGGCAGTTGCTCCCCCAGGGACACACTCAGAATCCGGACCAGCCGCGCAGGGTCCGGCGTCGGACCGGGCTCGAGCTCCTCGTCGCGATGGCGGCGCAGGACCTCGAAGGCCTCCAGGCGAATGCGGTCCTGCACTTCCTCGGTGAATCCGCCGGAGTCGTGGTCGCCGAGGTCCGTGGGCGGTGTCGGAACGAACGGCTCTTCGATCCAGCGGTCCTCGCCGGTCAAGTGCGCCAGCGCCGCGAGCAGCGCGGGCAGATTCGCCACCGCCAGCGCGTCGCGGAGGTCTTGGTCAGTGAAGGAATCGGGCGCCGATCCCGGCGTCGTGGTCTGCTGCATAGAGTGACCATACAAAGTGTTCATACGTGATGTCAATCACTAGAGGTTGGACAGTTCTGGACACGAAAACGGGGACGAGCCAGAGAGAGTGCCGAAGCGGACAGCAATGAAGCATTCTCCGGTTCATCCCCGTTGAAAAGGAGATGCAGCCGTTGGCCGAGCTCGGGCCGGCGACAGGAGAGTCAGTTCTTGAAGAGCAGGGCGAACGGGTCGTGGTCCTCGATGGCAGCCGCGTACCGGTGCGCCATGGCGGCAACGGTTTCCGATGGCTGCATCACCGTCGGAACGCACATCCACGCAAAGCCGTGCAGCGTGTGTCTCCGATAGTCTTCCCAGGCGTCGTCTCGTGAAATCTTCGGTCCGCCATGGCCTTCCAATGCGTCGAGGTAATGGGCCAGGAGGTCGCGTTCGTGCGTGCGACGATCCTCGACGGTCAGGGCCGATCCGATGAAGTAGGTGACGTCGTGTGACCACGGTGCCAGACATGCGGTCTGCCAGTCGAGGAACGCCGGCGCCTGCCCCGGAATCCGGTACAGCTGCGCGAAGTGGGCGTCCCCGTGGTTGATGGTGTGTACCGCGCTGTCGTCGTGCTCCCACAGCGCACGGAATGCGCGCCGGACTCTGTCGTCGTCCTGCAGTCCGGGCGACAGTTCGGGAACCTCGTCGCGACTGATCAGGGGGTGGAATTGTTCGGGGCTGAGCATGACCTGGAATGCCTGTCGGGCCGCTTCGACGCCGATCGGGAGCCACTGGTACCGACCCTTGGTGCTTCCCCACAGCGGTCCGTGCCAGCTGGCCTGCACCTCGAGCGTTTCGGCGACGCTGTCGGTCGACCAGAGGTTGGTCGCTTCGCCGAATTCGGCTCCCCGCGAGGTGAGATCTTCGAGGATGACGATGCCCTGCTCGGGTTCGGCCTCCGCGTAGTAGCAGGCGGGAACCTCCGCCTGGAGATTCGGCGCGAGGTCGCGGTAGAAGCATCCCTCGAGTTCGTACGCGGCGCCGAGCCCGAATGCCCGGCTCCGCTCGTCGAATCCGCCCTTGACGCAAACCCTTTCGGGTATCCCCTGCGAGTCGCCGTCGAATTCGAGCTTCGCGAACGCCTTGGTGGCCGAGCCCCAGATGACACGTTCGATTTCCACCCCCGTGACCCGGATTCCAGTTCGCGCCTTGGCAAGTGCGGCGGTCATCCACTCCGGGGTCAGTTCTTCGATGGTGCGGACGAGGGGAGTCGGCGACCCGGCGTCGCCGGCCACAGGAGGCGTGAATGTGTGAGTCATGTCACGGACAATACAGAGTGTTCAGACGTGATGTCAATGACATCGGAGGCGCCGCCAACCGCCCTCGAAACGCAAAAAAGGCACACCTCCGAGGAGGAGGCGTACCTTGCGGCCTGTGAGTACTTCTCAACCGCCGGCGGTTGAGAAGTACTCACAGGTCAGAGACCGTAAATGGCGGAGACGAGCAATTCGCCGAGCAGTTTGGTCACGGCGCCGAGATCTTCGAGGTGCTCCTCCTTCGCCATCGCGCCGGCCACGGTCCGCTCGATGGTCCACATGCACACGGCAGCGAATGCTGCCGCGGGAGGACCGTCGACAGCAATCCCGGCCGCACGGTCGGCTTCGATCATGGTTTGGAGCGCCGAGGTCATCCGGGTCATCGTGTCGAGGTAGTGCCGCCGCAGTTCCGGCCGACGGGGCCATTCGTGGACGGCGTTGCGGGCGACCGCGAGAGTGGCCTCGTCCAGATCGAGCCAATCGGCGACCAAATCCCGGATCCGGGCCGGGTCGTTGCGATCCACCTGCACCAGCAGTTCGAATCCACTTGCGATCCGCTCGGCGAATTCCTTGAACAACGCCACGAACGCGTCGTCCTTGCTGCCGAAGTAGAAGTAGAACGTCCCGCGGGACGCGTCGGCGCGTTCGAGGATCTGGGCGACGCTGAGTTCGTCCAGGGTGTGCTCCTGGAGGAGGTCGTTGACCGCCTGCAGGATGGTGGCCGCGGTGTCGGTGCTCGCCGTCACCTCTCCGGCGGCCACCGCCGGTGTCATTGCCGCCGCTCGCGTGCTCTTGGCTGCCGACTTCCTGCGCTTCGCGCGTTTGACCGGCCGCCGGTTGCCGTAGATCGCGGCGAAGGTGAGCGCCAGGATCGACTCGACGGCGCTCTCCGCGGACGGCAGTCGCTCGTCGAGTCCCTTGGAGCCGACGTAGAACGTTCGCTCGACGCCCCCGACCAGCATCGTGGCGATCATCTCCGGGGGCGCACCATCCGGGGCGGCACCGTTCGCGCGCTCGTGGGTGATCTGCTCGGCGACGGCACCGACGAACTGCTCGAGCATGATCTTCCATGCGGCCGCTACGGCGGGCACGCTGTGCATCTGCTCGACCGCCGCACAGATCACCTCACCGTGCCCGGACCACATGTCGATGGTGCCGCGCATGCTGGCGTCCATCGACTTGGCCCGAGTCTTACCGGGAGGCGCCTGCCAGGGGCCGGCCTCCGCATAGGCGTCGTCGAAGAGTCGCGCGATCATCGCGACGAGGACGTCGTACTTGGACGCGAAATAGTGATAGAAGTTCGCCCGCGACAGGCCGGCGCGCTTGATAATCTGCGCGACGGTGAGATCCTGCATCGAGGTCTCCTGCAGCAACTGCTCGGTTGCCTCGAACACCGCCACCTCGGCGCCACGCTGCCCGTCATGGGCGCGTGGTCGTTGTCGCACTACCGGCCGTGTACTCACGCTTCGAGAATACCCTATGTCTGGACACTGTGACTGGACGGTGCCTCGACCCTTCGTACCGCCGGGCCCTTCGGCTTGCGCACCGCGCGGAGCAGCGCCTCGTCGAACAGGTCCGGCCGCTCCAGCATCGGGTAGTGCCCGCAATCGAGCTCCACCAGGGTGCTGCCGATCCGCTCCTGCACCCAGCGCGCGCCGCGGACGGAGAGCGCCGGGTCCGCCGTACCGATGATCTGGGTGACCGGAATATCGAGGTCGTCCAGAGCGAACACCTGCGCCGTCCGCAGGAGCGTGGTCATGCACGCGTTCGCCGCCCAGCTCGGCGTCTGCAGGGAGATGCGCTGCAGCCAGTCGAGGGTCTGCCCGTCCGGCGGTGTGCCGAACGGGTCACCCACCGCCCGCCTCCGGTAGTCCAGCCGTCCGGCGTGCTCGGCCGCATGCATGCCGCCCTCGACCGCGTCTGCCGGCACGCCGAAGGGGTAATCGGGCTGCCGCGCCCCGGCCACACCGTTGGAGGCGACGAGCACGAGGCGATCGACCAAGTCCGGGTGGCGGTGGGCCATCCGCAGTGCGGTCATACCGCCCAGCGACCAGCCGACGACGGTCGCGTTGCGGGCGTGGAACGCTTCCAGGACTGCCGCGCCGTCGTCGGCGAGTCGGTCGATGTCGTACCGGCTCAAGGGCGCATCGGACCCACCGTGCCCGCGCAGGTCCATCGCGAGCACACGATGCCCGGCTTCGGCGAGCACTCGGATCTGCCGGTCCCACACCGCGGAACTCAGGCTCCAGCCGTGGATCAACAGCACCGGGTCGCCGACGCCCAGTTCGAGTACCTTGACCCGGACGCCGGGCTCGACCTCCACCAACGTCGAACTCATTTCTCTCCCTCTTCGTGCTCCGCGACCACACGGCCGGACGACGTGGAATGCCCGGCGGACGGGGCCTGATCGGCTCCCGTCCGCCCGGCCGTCTATGGGGTGCCGACCAATTCGGCGGACCGGGACCGCGCGAGCGTCGTACCCGATTCCGCCAGCTGCAGGAGCGATTCGGTCGGGGTGAAGCGTTCGCTGTAGGTTTCGGCGAGGTATCGGGCTCGGGCGACGAAGCCCGCGACACCGCCCTCGTAGCCGTCGACGAACTGCAGTACTCCACCCGTCCACCCGGGAAATCCGATGCCGAGGATCGACCCGACGTTGGCGTCGGGGACCGCTTCGAGGACGCCCTCGTCGAGGCACTTGACCGTCTCGATCACCTCGGCGAACAACAGCCGCTCGACCACATCGTCGAACGGGATGTCGGTGTTCTCGCCGCCGAACGCGTCCGTCAGTCCGGTCCAGAGCCGGGTGCGTTTGCGGTTCTCGTCGTATTCGTAGAACCCGGCTCCTGCCAGCCGGCCCGCCCGCCCGAACTCGGACAGCATGCGGTCGAGAACGGCCTCGGCGGGATGGCCGATCCAGGCCAGGCCGGCGTCCTCGGCGGCCTCCTTACTCGCGTCGCGGACCCGGCGCAGCAGTTCGAGGTTCAATTCGTCGGTCAGCTGGAGCACGGGAGCGGGGTACCCGGCTTGGGAGCTCGCCTGTTCGATCGTCGTCGCCGGCACCCCCTCCCCGAGCAGCGCCATGGCCTCGTTGATGAATGTGCCGATCACGCGGCTCGTGAAGAATCCGCGGCTGTCGTTGACGACGATCGGGGTCTTCGCGATCTGCTTCGCCAGGTCCAGTGCCCGTGACAGCGTGTCGGCGGAGGTCTTCTCCCCCTTGATGATCTCCAGCAGTGGCATGCGGTCCACGGGGCTGAAGAAGTGGAGTCCGATGAAGTCTTCGGGTCGGCCGACGTTCTCGGCGAGCCCCGTGATGGGCAGGGTGGACGTGTTCGATCCGATGAGGGCGCCGTCTGCGAGATACGGTTCGATCTCGGCGAGCACCTGGGCTTTGACGGCGGGATCCTCGAACACGGCCTCGATCACCAGATCGGCGCCATCGGCCGTTTCCGGGCGGTCGGTGGGCGTGATGCGTGCGAGGAGCGCATCGCCCTTGTCCTTCGAGGTCCTACCCGCAGCGACCTGCTTGTCGACCAGCTTGTGCGAGTATCCCTTGCCTCGTTCGGCGGCCTCGAGTGTCACGTCCTTCAAGACGACGTCGATGCCGGCGCGGGCGCACTCGTATGCTATTCCGGCGCCCATCATTCCCGCGCCGAGGACGACGACCTTTTGTGCGCGCCACGGCGTGCGATCGGCGCTACGACCGCGGGCGCCGTTCACGGATTGCATGTCGAAGAAGAACGCCTGGATCATGTTCTTGGCGATCTGCCCGGTTGCGAGGTCGAGGAAGTAGCGGGCCTCGATCCGCAGCGCGTTGTCGAAGTCGACCTGGGCGCTCTCCACGGCTGCCGCGACGATGTTCTGCGGCGCCGGGTAATTCGCCCCTTTCGACTGCTTGCGCAGCAGTGCGGGGATCGCGGGGAGCCGGGAGTGCAGTTGTCCGCTGCGGTCACCGGGCGCTCCACCGGTAATGCGGTAGCCTTTCACGTCCCATGGTTGGACCGCGGCCGGGTTCGCGAGAATCCACTTCTTCGCCGCGGCAATGAGGTCCGGCCTCGACTCGACGAGCTCGTCGATGATGCCGAGTTCGTGCGCCGACCGGACGGTGCGGCGTTGCCCCTGCAGCAGGAGTTCCGAGAGTGCACGTTCGACGCCGAGCATCCGCACCGAGCGGACGACGCCGCCGGCCCCGGGCAGCAGACCCAGCGTCACCTCTGGCAATCCGACGAAGTTGCGCGAACCGTCCAGTGCGACGCGATGGTGTGTGGCCAAGGCGAGTTCAAGTCCGCCGCCGAGCGCCGAACCGTTGACTGCCGCGACGACGGGCCTGCCGATCGTCTCGAGGCGGCGCAGCAGCGCACTGTTCCGGTCGACGAACGTCGCGAACTCGTCGATGCGGTCCTTCGATGCATCCCGGAGATCGTTGAGATCTCCACCGGCGAAGAAGGTGTCCTTGGCGGACGTGACGACGACGCCGGTGATGGTGTCGCGTTCGGCCTCGATTCGGTCGAGTGCCGCCTCGAGCGCGTCGACGAAGCCGGCATTCATCGTGTTGACGCGCTGCGTCGGGTCGTCGATCGTGAGCACGACGATGCCGTCGTCGTCACGTTCCCAGCGGATGATCGGGTTCTGGCTCATAGCCTGTGCGGTCCTTCCGGTTTCAGCTTGCCTGGAGTGCTTCGATCACGGTGGCGATGCCGATGCCACCGCCCACGCAGAGGGTGACGAGGCCGTAACGCCCGCCGGTGCGGTGCAGTTCGTCGAGGAGGGTGGACACGATCATCCCGCCGGTGGCGCCGAGCGGGTGGCCCATCGCGATGGCGCCGCCGTTGACGTTCACTTTGTCGAGATCGAGGTCGAGATCGCGGACGAACCGTAGAACGACCGAGGCGAACGCCTCGTTGATCTCGACCAGGTCGATGTCGGCGGGCGTCAGTCCGGCCTTTGCCAGCGCCTTCCACGAGGCGGGGGCGGGCCCGGTGAGCATGATGGTGGGGTCTGCGCCGGACACCGCGGTCGCCACGATGCGTCCCCGCGGTGTGAGCCCGAGTTCGTGTCCGAGTTCCTCGCTTCCGATCGCCAGCAGGGATGCGCCGTCTACGATTCCAGAGCTGTTGCCCGCGTGATGGACATGGTCGATGCGCTCGACCGTGTGAAACTTCTGCAGCGCAACCGCGTCGAATCCGGCGGTCTCGCCCAGGGCGGCGAACGACGGCCTCAGGCCGCTCAGCGATTCGACCGTCGTGCTCGGCCTGATCATCTCGTTGGTGGCGAGCACCACGCGGCCGTTCAGATCGCGCACGGGGACGGTCGAATGGTCGAACCGGCCCTCCTTTTGAGCCCGGCTCGCGCGCTGGTGGGAACGCACGGCGTAGGCGTCGACGTCCTCGCGGGTGAATCCCTCGATCGTGGCGATCAGGTCGGCGCCCACCCCTTGGGGCACGAAATGGCTCGCGAGGTTGGTGGCCGGATCGTCCATCCACGCGCCGCCGTCGGACCCCATGGGCACCCGGGACATCGACTCGACGCCACCTGCGAATACCAGGTCCTCGAACCCCGAACGCACCTTCTGCGCTGCGATGTTCACGGCCTCGAGCCCCGATGCGCAGAAACGGTTGATCTGCACCCCCGCGACCGTGTCCGGCAGTCCGGCAGCGATACTCGCTGTGCGAGCGATGTTTCCGCCCTGCTCACCGACTGGGGAGACGACGCCGAGAACGAGGTCGTCGACGCGGTTCGGATCGATGCCGGGGTTACGGTCGAGCAGATCCCCGATCAGCCCGACCGCCAGGTCGATCGGTTTGACGGTGTGCAGGGCACCGCCCGGCTTTCCCTTACCCCGTGGCGTCCGGATCGCGTCGAAGATCAGCGCTTCAGTGGCCGGCATCGAAAGACTCCTTGTTCTCGCTGAATGGCTGCTTCGCCGCAGCACATCGCGACCATACATTGTGTTCATATGCGTTGTCTATACCCGTCCGGAATGGTAACCGAAAAGTCGACGACCCAGCATCCTCGACGAGAGCGCTTTCGACGCAATCGGATACGCAAAGCGACGAATTGGTCCTTACGCCGAGACGCTGTGTGGTGGTATATCTCGATAGTCGATCAACGCTGGGCATTCGCCGCAGTGGACGAGCCCCATGCAATTCTCATGGCGCCGCTTCCGTCTGCGCGCCACTCCTCGCCCAGTCATTACCGGTCCGAACGATTCGGGCCGGTCCCCAATCAGTGGAGGTTGTCGTGGGTGTCGAGGTTTCCGTCGAGGGACTGACCAAATCGTTCGGCTCGCAGAGGATCTGGCAGGACGTCACGTTGACCCTTCCGGCCGGTGAGGTGAGTGCGTTGCTGGGCCCGTCGGGTACGGGTAAGTCGGTGTTCCTGAAGTCGCTGATCGGTCTGCTCCGTCCGGAGCAGGGGTCGATCGTGATCGATGGCACGAACATTCTGGAGTGCTCCTCGAAGGAGTTGTACGAGATCCGGAAGTTGTTCGGGGTGCTGTTCCAGGACGGTGCGTTGTTCGGCTCGATGAACCTGTTCGACAACGTGGCGTTCCCGTTGCGGGAGCACACGAAGAAATCCGAGTCCGAGATCCGCAAGACCGTGATGGAGAAGATGGAGCTGGTCGGTCTGCTCGGGGCCGAGGACAAGCTGCCCGGCGAGATCTCCGGCGGTATGCGCAAGCGCGCCGGTCTGGCGCGGGCGCTGGTGCTCGATCCGCAGATCATTCTGGTGGACGAGCCCGACTCCGGTCTGGATCCGGTGCGCACCACCTACATTTCGCAGACGTTGATCGATATCAATGCGGAGATCGATGCGACGATTCTGATCGTGTCGCACAACATCAATCTGGCGCGGACGGTGCCGGACAACATCGGGATGCTGTTCCGGCGGCATCTGGTGATGTTCGGGCCGCGGGAGGTGCTGCTCACCAGTGAGGAGCCGGTGGTCAAGCAGTTCCTCAACGGCACGATGATCGGTCCGATCGGGATGTCGGAGGAGAAGGACGAGGCGCAGATGGCGCAGGAGCAGGCGATGGTCGATGCCGGGCATCATGCCGGTGGTGTCGATGACGTGGAGGGGATCGTTCCGCAGATGAAGGCGACGCCGGGGATGCCGTTCCGGCAGGCCGTGGCCCGCCGTCAGGAGCGGGTGCGGCACATCATGCACACGTTGCCGGAGAACGCTCAGATCGCGATTCAGGAAAGCCTCGACGAGAATTCCGGCGGCTGGTTCTACGACGACAGCACCGCGCCGCTCGAAGGTGCGGTCGATGTCCGTTGATCCGTCGACCCTGATCGTCGCCGCGGTCGCGGCAGCGGGTGCGTTCGTGCAAGGCACCGCGGCCCCGCCTGAGATCAAGGATCAGGCGACGCAGACCCTCGAGTCCTATTCGCCGGCCACCGCGGACCAGCAGGTGTCCGACCTGATTTCGGCGCTGCCCGAGCCGTTGCGCGCACCTGCGCAGCAGGCTGTGGACGACGTCACCGATGCAGCAGCGGCTGCGCTCGAACCACATCTGCCATCCGGTGCCCTGGCTCCCCCGGCACCCCCACCTGAACCGCCGGTGCCTGCGGAGCCGGTCATGCCGAATTCCGTGTCGGAACCCGCTCCGGCGGCGCCGGTGTTCCTGTCGAGCCCGCCCTCGCCCGACGAAACTTCGATCGGCACGGGCGCTGTGCTGCAGCCGGTTCCGGCAGCGTTTCCTCGCGCCTCGCTCGCTCCGGTCGGTGCGATCGCACTCTTCGCGCCGTGGCTGCGCAAGGCCGGAGCCATCTGCGACGGAATCAAGCCGGCGACTCTGGCGGCGCTGTATTCGGCGGAGAACGGATTCCGATATGGGGCCACCGCACCGGTGTCCCCGTCCGGCGCACTCGGGCCGGGGCAATTCATGCCCGGCACGTGGGCGGTGTACGGCAAGGATGCCGACGAGGACGGGAAAGCCGATGTACTCGGTATCGCCGACCCCGTGATGGCGTCGGGAAACCTGCTATGTGACATGTACGGACAGATCGACTCATGGAAGCGTCAGGGCAGGGTGTCGGGCGATACCCTCGACCTCACCATTGCTGCGTACAACGCCGGATCGGGTGCCGTGCTGCGCTCCGGCGGAATGCCGTCCGGCAGCCCGGACTACGAGAACCAGACCAAGCCGTACGTCGCGAAGATCCGCGGCAGTGAACCGTCCTTCGCGGAATTGCTCGCGCCCCTGATCGGGCTGCCCCTGGCGGACGGCCTCGGCGGGCGGGTGGTCGAGTCGGCCGTCCGCTACCTCGGTCTGCCCTACGTGTGGGGCGGCGGCACCGTCGACGGGCCGTCCGGCGGCGGATTCGACTGCTCGGGACTGACATCGTTCGCGGTCCATGCCGCCACGGGAATCGCGCTGCCGCGCACGTCCGAGACCCAGTGGAACGTCGGGCAGGAGATACCGACGGATCAGGCGCGGCCCGGGGACCTGCTGTTCGGCAACTGGCAGTCGGGTGGTCCCGGGCATGTCGCCATCTACATCGGAAACGGTCAGATGATCCACGCCCCCACCACGGGTGACGTCGTGCGTATCGCCGACGTCTTTCCCGAGATGAAGGTCCGTCGCATTTTCTGACCGACTCAGCGCTCCAGCCAGGTCACGACTTCGTCGCTCGACTGACGCTCCGTCCGATACGAGTTGATCGGATGGTCCACGTCCGGGTATCCGAAGGAGATCCCCAGGAGCACCTGACGACCTTCCGGGATGTCGAAGAACTCGCGGATGAAGGGTGCCTGGCTGGCGAGCGCGGCCTGCGGAATCGTGCCGATACCGTGGCTGTGCGCGGCCAGCAGGAAGCTGTTGACGAAGACCCCGCAGTCGACGGCGCCGTACGTCCCGAGCTTGGCCTCGGTGGTGACGATGGCGACGTGCGGTGCGTCGAACAACTCGAAGTTGCGCATCATCTGCCGCGCGGACGCGATCCGATCCCCCTTGGCGATGCCCACGCTTTCGTACAGTTGCCATCCGCTGGCACGCCGACGCTCCTGGTAGACGCCCTCGTAAGCCTCCGGAAAGGGGATGTCCGGGTTCTCTGCCGGTGCCTGCCCAACGTGTTCGGCCAGTGCTGCGCGGAAGCGATTCGTCGCGTCCGCCTCCGCGATGTGGAGGTGCCACGGCTGAGTGTTGCACCACGAGGGCGCCCGGCGGGCAGTCTCGAGGATCGCGGCGATCACCTCCCTCGGCACGGGCTCGGGCCGGAACCCCCGGCAACTCCATCGACTCTCCATGAGAGTGTGCAAAACCTCGTGACCGGCGGTGGCGGGCTCGACCAGATGTCGTGTCATTACTGTGCCTCGTTTCTCCGGTGGTGACGACCACCTGCGACCGAGCTCGGTTCCGAGCTCGCGTGACCACTGACTAACATCACCATACAGTGCGTGTAGACAAGGTGTTCAGTTTGTCCTACGCTGTTTGTAATGGAGGTCACAGGGGGCGGGCCGGGCGGATGTGCCCGCCGTTCCGTCCGGCCGAATACACAGCTCAGACGTGAGGAGTAGGGATGACTGCCACCACCGAGACACCACGACGCGAGGGCGCACTCGACGTGCCAGAGGGTCTGCCACGCGGCATAGATCTCGGCCGGATCAACAATCGGGACAGGGCAATCGCCATGTACGGCCGCGAGTTCGCCGAGAAGCTGACCGATCACGCGCTGCTCGCTGACGACGCCGCATATCTGGCCATGCTCGACTTCCGCGACAAATCGACGGGCGCCAACTGGCGCACGTTCGACACTGCGCTCGAGCACGGCATCGATGCCCTAGACGACCCGCCCGCTGGCATGGTGGAGCTATTCCGGCAGCTCGACCACATCCCGGACTGGGTCGACTTCGACCAGCTCTACCGTGGTGCCGTCGCCTTCTGGCGGGCCGGGCCCATCGTGCCGCCCATCCTGGCCTGGGCCACCATCGCCGGCGGATTCTCGATGTACAGCGCCACTCGGCCGGTCCTGTTCAGTGGCAGGTTGCGGAAGGCCGACCATGTCGGTACCCGTCTTGTGGAGAGCTTTCGTTACGTCGTCGCGGCTTACACGCCGGGCGGTATGGGGCGTTTCGAGGAGGGCTTCCGGCTCACCGCGAAGGTCCGCATGATTCACGCGGCAGTCCGTCACGGCCTGAGCCGGTCGGACGCATGGGATTGGGAAAACTGGGGTATCCCAATCAACAATCTCGACTCCATGGTCACCCAGGCCGGTCAGTTCGGCGTGAAATTCATCGATGCGGTACACAGTTCCGGTATCCGCTTCACGGACCGGGAGATCGAGGACATCTTCGCCCTCAGTCGCTACGTGGGATGGGTGATCGGGGTTCCCGAGGACATCCTGCACACCGACTACGACGACGCCCGCAAGAAGACGGATTTCCACACCCTCGTCGAGCAACCCGCAGACGACCTGTGCCGCGACGTCGTCCACTCCGTCATCAAGTTCAGCGTGGAGAATCCTCCGGGAGACGTGGAGGTGCTGCCCGCACCCGTCGCCAAGTTCATGACCACCGACCGCCGCCTCAAGCTCGCCTACGGAATGTTGTCGACCTGGCTGCCGGCGAATGTCATCAAAGACCTGCACATCGAGCCCACACCGTGGCGTTTCGTGCTACCCGCGGTGAAGCCTCTGCTGACGTTATCCAACCGCGTCGGTCGCATCCTTCCACACGACGACGAGGCCGCCACCTTCCGAATCCTGAAGCAGTTCAACGCCGCCATCGCGGTGCCCGAGTCGGAAAAGGCGAAGGCCGTCGCCAACCCCGACGACGTCGGAGCCGACGCCGCAGCCAACAAGGGCGGCATGCCCGTCGTCACAAAGGCAGGCTGACGTGCCAGATACGACCAACGCTCCCCTCGCCGGCGTCCGGATAGTCGAGCTTGCCGGGATCGGACCCGGCCCGTTCGCCGGAATGATGCTCGCCGACCTCGGCGCGGAGGTGATCTGCGTCGACCGTCCCGGCGGAAACCCCTGGGCCGCCAGCGGCCACGGAGTGATGTTCCGCAGTCGCCGCTCGATCGCGGTCGACCTCAAGTCGTCCGACGGCGCCGAAATCGTGCGCCGACTCTGCACGAGTGCGGACGGGGTCATCGAGACGTTCCGCCCCGGTGTGGCCGAGCGCCTCGGCGTCGGACCCGCCGACTGCATGGCCGCCAACCCTGCACTGGTGTACGGCCGAATGACCGGATGGGGTCAGGACGGTCCGCTGGCGTCGATGCCCGGGCACGACATCAACTACATCGCCCTCACCGGCGCACTGCACGCGATCGGACGCCGCGACGAGGCGCCCGTACCTCCGCTCAATCTGGTCGGCGATTTCGGTGGCGGCGGAATGTTGCTCACCGTCGGTATGCTCGCCGGGATCATGTCCGCGCGGACCACCGGTGTGGGACGCGTCGTCGACGCCGCCATGATCGACGGCGCATCGGCCCTGATGGCAATGTTTCACGGTCTCCGCGGAGAGGGGACGTTCAGCGAGAATCGCGGAACCCACCTCCTCGACACCGGCGCGTTCTTCTACGACGTGTACCGCACCCGGGACGAGAAGTGGGTAAGCATCGGCGCCATCGAGGATCAGTTCTGGCAGGACCTCTGCGACGCACTGGACCTCCCGGACGATTTGCGCCACAACCAGTTCGACACCACCCGATGGGACGAGTTCCGCGACGTCCTCGGCCGCCGGATCGCGACGTTCGACCGGGCCGAACTCGACAACCTGCTCCTCGGCCGCAATACCTGCTACGCCCCCGTCCTGACACTCGCCGAGGCCGCGGCGCACCCACACCACGCCGCCCGCGGAACGTTCGTCGAGGTGGACGGTGTCGTGCAAGCCGCCCCGGCTCCCCGCTTCGACGGGGCACCGGCCACCAAACCTGGACCGCCGCGCAAGCCCGGCGCCGACACCCGCCAGATCCTCACCGACGCCGGGTACGACGCCGCCGAGATCGAAAGGTTCTTCTCCAGCGGCGCTGCTGCAGACTAGTTTTCGCAACCATATGAGGGCGGGCCGGGAATTCTTCCCGGGCCCGCCCTCATGTGGTGGTCTCACAGTCCCAGTGAGCGTCCCACGATCTCGCGCATGATCTGGTTGGTACCGCCGTAGATCTGCTGTACCCGCGAGTCCCGCCAGCGCCGGGCCACCTCGTACTCCTCCATGTAGCCGTACCCGCCGTGCAACTGCAGACACGTGTCCAGGGCCTCGAATTCGAGTTCGGTGGTCCAGAACTTGGCTCCGGCCGCATCGGCCGCGGTGAGCTCACCATTCCCGTGCGCGTCGAGGCAGCGGTCGAGATAGATCCGCGCGATCTGCACCTTCGTCGACAACTCGGCCAGTGTGAACCGGTTCGCCTGGAAGCTGCCGATCGGGGTCCCGAACGCGCGCCGCTCCTTCGCGTACGACAACGCAAGGTCGAGGGCGTACTCGGCGCTCGCCACGGCGACAACGGCCATCGACAGCCGCTCCTGCGCGAGGTTCGCCATCAGATAGCGCAAACCCTTACCCGGCTCGCCGAGCACGTTCTCAGGCTGCACCTTTACGTTCTGGAAGAACAATTCGGCGGTGTCCTGGGCCTTGCGCCCGATCTTCGACAGCTTACGACCGCGTTCGAAGCCCGGCTGCCCATCCTCGACGACGAACAGGCCGAAGCCACCGCCGTCCTCGTCGGGGATCCGGGCAGCGACGATCACGAGGTCGGCCTGCATGCCGCTGGTCACGAACGTCTTCGAGCCCGTGATGCGCCAGCCGGATCCCTCGCGGCGCGCGGTCGTCTTGATCGCACGCAGGTCCGATCCGGTCCCCGGTTCGGACATCGAGACCGCGATGGTGCGCTCACCGCTCACAATGTCCGGTAGCCAGCGTTTCTGCTGCGCCTCGTCGGCGAGGTCGAGGAAATACGGGAGGACGATGTCGTTGGTGAGGGAGAACCCGTCACCGACCGTGCCGGTGCGCACGACCTCCTCGTTCAGAACCGCGTTGAACCGGAAGTCACGCAGCCCGCCGCCCCCGAACTCCTCGGGTGCGGCGAATCCGACGAGACCCTGCGCCGCGGCGCGGCGCCAGAAGTCGCGGTCGACCATGCCCGCCTCTTCCCACTCGTCGGAGTGAGGCACCGCTTCCTTGATCAGGAACGCGCGCACAGCGTCGCGGAACTGTTCGTGCTCGGGTTCGAAGATGGTGCGCTTCATGATCAGAGCCCCATCGATCGGCCGATGATTTCGCGCATGACCTCACTCGTGCCGCCGTAGATGCGTCCGATCCGCGCATCGACGTAGGCCCGCGCGATGGGGTACTCGGTCATGTAGCCGTAGCCGCCGAACAGTTGCAGGCAGCGGTCGGTGGCGGTGCCCTGCAACTCGGAGGCCGCGAGTTTGGCCATCGCCGCGCGTTCGGGCGTCAAGGTCCCGGCGACGAGTTCGGCGACGCAACTGTCGACGAAGGCCTGCATCACCTCCACCTCGGTCTTGATGCTCGCCAGCACGAATCGGGTGTTCTGGTAGCTCCCCACACTGCGCCCGAAGACGCGGCGTTCCTTCACATACCCCACCGCCCACTCCAAGGCCTGTGCGGCGGACGCGATACTCGCCACGGCGATGGTCATGCGTTCCTGCGCCAAATTCGACACGAGCGAGCGGAACCCGCTTCCCGGCTTCCCGAGCAGGTTGGCCGCCGGCACCCGCGCATTGTCGAAGAACAACTCCGCGGTGTCCTGCGCATGCATGCCGATCTTCTCGAGGTTTCGGCCCCGCTCGAACCCGGGAGTGCCCCGCTCGACGACGATCAACGACAGACCACCGTGACGGTCCGCGTCCCGCTCGGTGCGCGCCGCGACGATGACCAGGTCGGCGTTGTGTCCGTTGGAGATGAACGTCTTGCTTCCGTTCAGCACGTAGTGGTCACCGTCGAGGGCCGCCGTGGTGCCGATACCAGCGAGATCCGAACCTGTACCGGGTTCGGTCATCGCGATCGCCGCGATCAACTCGCCCGACGCCAATCCGGGAAGCCAACGTTTCCGCTGCTCGTCGTCGGCGTAGGCCAAGAAATACGGGACGCAGATGTCGTTGTGCAAATTGATGCCGACCGAGACCGTCCCGGTGCGAGCGATCTCCTCCGCGACGACCGCATTGAAGCGGAAGTCCGATACTCCGCCGCCGCCGTACTCCTCCGGAATATCCATTCCCAGAAAGCCGAGGTCGCCGGCCTCACGGAAGACCTTGCGGGGCACGATGCCGTCGCGCTCCCACTGGGCGTATTGCGGCACCACCCTCGATTCCAGGAAGGATCGGAAGCTGTCGCGGAAGGCTTCATGTTCGTCGTCGTACAGGGCGCGGCGAGTGCGCGCAGGTTTGTCATTGCTCATGACCTCCAGCATACAATTCATCCATACACTGTGTATAGCCTCGATGTACGCTGCATCGTGTGCTTCCCTCCTTGCAGAGTGGAGACACACGCCCCCGAACGACACTCTCCTTCACGCCTAGTGACGTCAGGGCTGGTGCGAGCGGGCGGCCCGGCGTCGCCGATCCAAACCACTCACCGGACAAATTCCACTACCTGCGAAGGAATCCTCATGAGCACCGACATCTCGGGCCTCGACACGAGCATCGACAACGGCCTGCTCCGCCTTACCTTCAATCGCCCCACACGCCTGAACGCAGTCACGGCCGAATCCCTCAATGCGGTAGCCGACGCTCTCGAGTCGAAGGCTGATGACCCCTCGGTGGCGGCAGCAGTCCTCACCGGCACCGGGCGTGCCTTCTGCACCGGCGCCGACTTGGGATCGGCGGACACATCCCGGCCACCGTCCGCCACGACAATCGACGCCGCGAACCGGGCAGTGGCTGCGATTCGTGCGTTTCCGCGTCCCGTCGTCGGCGCGGTCAACGGACCTGCCGCAGGCGTGGGCGTCTCCCTCGCGCTCGCCTGCGACCTCACCGTCGCCACCGAGTCCAGCTACTTCCAACTGGCATTCACGACGGTGGGTCTCATGCCCGACGGCGGTGCCACCGCACTCGTCGCGGCCTCGATAGGCCGGGCCCGTGCATTGAGAATGGCCCTTCTCGCCGACCGCCTCCCAGCGTCTGCTGCGCTCGCGACTGGGCTGATCGCCGACGTCTTCCCCGACACCGAGTTCGCGGACGCGGTCGAGGCCCTCACGCGGCGTCTCGCCAGTGGCCCTGTCAACGCCTACAGATGGACGAAGGACGCCGTTAACGACGCCACCCTCACTGAGCTCGACAACACTTTTGCCCGCGAACGGAAAGGACAACTCGACCTGCTTGCATCCGCCGACTTCGAGGAAGGCCTCGCCGCCTTCCTCGAGAAGCGCGCCGCGGTGTTCGGCGGAGTTGCGTAACCTCGCGGCTTCTCCGCCAGGAATCCTCGCGATAAGCGTGCCTCGCCGGCAATGTCGTCCGGTCGACAGTGTTCGAAACATCCTGCCGGGCAAACGGTATGACGGTGGATGCGAGGATACGGTCGGCCGAAGCATATACCAGTACTACCGTCCCTACGTCGCGCCAGGTGAACCGGCCAAATTGGGCATCGGTGATCGGGGCTGGCATTTGCAGGTATGGGATACCTGTCCGTTGCGACGGGCGGGGACGATCGTCATCAGGCAGGAAGCAATCCGTCGCGGGACCCAAATCATCACCTCCCTGAACAAGGAGACCGCTTCTCATGGAGCGCATCGACGTTTTCGGGGAAGTTAAAGCCCACATCGTCGAGAAGGAGGCCGGACTTGCGCGAATTGCACGGCCAGCACGCCGTGACGATGTTGCCGGCGTCGAGCGGGTCGCCTCCGTGCGAGAGCGGCACGACGTGATCGTGGGTGGCCGACAGTGACCAGTACACGGGGTGAGTGTCGGTGGTCTTCCAGTTGCGATGGAAGGGGAACTGGTCGGGAAACTCCGCGGACAGCAGACGCATCACCGGCGTCAGAATGGTCTTGATCCCGCAGTACCGGCACAGGTATCGGTCCCGGTCATAGATCGCGGCGAGGCCCTTCTCCCGCGGAGCTCGGCGGCGCGTCGCCTCCCGTCTCGAACGCGATACGGTCCATCGCCCGCCGCGCGTCGGCTACGCGCGCCTCGATGAGCGCCTCGACGATTCCGTGCAAAAGATCCGGCAGCGTGGTGCCGGGTCCGACACCTGGCAACGACGTGTGGCCGCCGGTGTGGTCGGGTGCGTCGTGACCGGACCCCGTCGGCGCTGTCGAACCCGTCACGGGCAGTCCTTCGCACTGCCGCGCAGGGGGCACCACACTACCCACGCCAACATATGACACCCCGTTCCGCAGACCGTTTCCGCAGACCGCCCGCTACTCGTGGATCGCAGCGAGGCTGCTGGCCGTGTCATCCGCTGTGCCGGAGAAACTGTCAACGGACACGATTATGCCGGTCGGCCACATCACGATGGCAGGAAGGGACAAGACCCCATCACCCCCGGACGACCGTGCGTGGGGCTGATGGGTCCGGTCCTGATCCCGAGTGCAGTCGGGTCGACAAGGCACCGGAGGCCCCAGTCGCGGCGTCCGAGGTCGTCGCTAGCGGCGTGTTCCGGGCGTGACCGACAGCTCGAAAGGCCGGGTCGCCAGATAAACCCGTCGCCCGTAGATGAAATGCAGATTCGGCAGGAGCAGTGGGTTACGTGACCTTGACACTCCCGGTGAAGAAGAACGGGGCCACGCTTCCGAAGCAGAAGACGGTCACGTTGGACCCCGACGCGAACCCGCCTATCTTTCCGACGCCGGCTTTGAAACCGAAATTCGAGTCGAGAGCGAAGCAATTCCAGCTCTCCCCCGCCGGTACCGCAATGTTGATCTCACCCTTGCCGCCCGCGGTGACAGTGGGTGCCGCTGTCGCGGTACCGGCTCCCACGAGCATCACCGGGGCGATGACGGCTGAGGCAACAGCTGTGCGCAACGCGATCTTGTTCATCGTGCTCACCTTTCGATCTCAAAAGTCCCGACTCCAATAGGGGAGCGGTGACGCCGGCCTCTCCTGGGAAGCCGCGAACACGATCACCGCGTACTTCGCATATCGCATCGACACTCGAAAAGTTTCACAATTTTGGAAATATTCTCGAATCCGGGAACTCGAACAACCGCCCAATCAATTGGACAGTCGAACAATTCCGTTGTCATTCTCATTAACCGAGTTTCAAGCAAATCATCGAAACCAACTGCAGGAGGCCCCATTTCCCGTGTCCGCGTGCGTCGCAGGCACGGTCGGACGCCTCGCCACAGGGGCCCGATCGCCGGGGCCACTCGCGGCGGGGTGAAGGGGACGAGCACCGCGGCCTCCGGCCGCAAGCGACGGAGGGTGAGCCAACCGGAGGACCTGGCTGGCCGCCTACATCACCGGCACCGTCATCAACGTCGACGGCGGCTCGGCATGGGGCACTGAACCAGCCCTCTAACTGCATAGACGACACGTCCCTGAGGCTGGGCACTTCCTCGGAAGTGCCCCAGCCTTCTGCGTCCGTGGGGAATGCAATCAGCTGCGCCCGATATCCCCATGCGGGGGTGCCGGGCGCCGACTCGTTTCTCCGCGACGTCGGCGGGCCCGTGCCTGCCGCGCTAGTGGGACTTCTTCTCGGCGATCGCGGTCGCCGGATGCACGGCGATCAGGCCGAGGCCTTCGCGTCGCTTGCACAGCCGCGCCAGCTCCCGATACGCGGCCTCACCGAGCAACTCGGTCAGCTCCGCCGCATACGACTGCCACACCGCCTCGGAACCGACGTGCGCGTCCGGCGAGCCGGAGCAGTACCAGTTCAGATCCGCGCCGCCCTCACCCCAACCACGTCGGTTGTACTCGGTGATCGTCGTCTTCAGGACCTGCTCGCCGTCGGGTCGCTCCACCCATTCCTGGCTGCGCCGGATCGGCAGCTGCCAGCACACGTCCGGCTTCACCTCGAGCGGCTCGATGCCACGCTCGAACGCCATCGCATGCAGCGCGCACCCGATGCCCCCTGCGAAGCCGGGACGGTTGAGGAAGATGCACGCGCCCCGGTAGCGGCGGGTACGCAACGCCGGCTCACCCTCGAGCTCGTCCTCCTCGATGTACCCCCTCTTCCCCGAGCCCCTGCTTCATGAACTGCCAACCCTCGGGCCTGAGCAGCTTCACCGACTCGTGCAACCTCTCGACATCCTCCTCGTCGGAGAAGAAGGCGCCGTGCGAGCAACAGCCGTCGTCGGGTCGCCCCGCGATGATGCCCTGGCAGGCCGGGGTGCCGAACACGCAGGTCCAGTGCGAAAGCAGCCACGTCATGTCCGCGGCAATGAGATGCTCGGCGTCGTCGGGATCGCCGAACTCCACCCATTCCCGAGCGAAGTCGAGCGCAACCTCGGGGCTGGGCGTCATCTTGGGCGATGACCCCGCACTACCTGCTGTCACAAACCCCCACGGTAGTCGACCCACATCACAGCCAAGGACTGATCGGATCCCCGTCCGGGAGCAACGATGCCCGGCCCGAGTCGCGCCGATACTCCGGTGAAACTACCGCGGTGTTCTGCCGCCGATCAGCCCCAGTCCCGGTGCCGCACAGCGGAAGCACCGTCGAGCGGAACGCCCAGGGGCCAGGGCCCCGGTGGTCGGTGATCGCCTGCGTGTAACGCCCCGGCCTCCACCGCAAATAACCAGCGAACGTTCTCGCGCCCATGTCGGGGCACGTCAGGAGGCAACAACCCTCCCGATGTCGACACCCTCGGGTGGGGCGTGTCGTCAGGTGTGTCGACGGTGCGAAGCGAAGAATCGACGTAAAACGCGACAGTCGAGGAGGGTGCGATGAACCCCAGTCGCATGCGCAGGCTCAGGCCGGTGCCCAACGCCGAACCGCAGATGATGTTCCGCACCATCCACGGGTACCGGCGCGCCTTCCGCATGACCGGTGACGGCCCCGCGCTGCTGTTGTTGCACGGCATCGGCGACAACTCGTCGACATGGACCGAGATCATCCCGCACCTCGCCGAGAAATACACCGTGATCGCACCCGATCTACTCGGCCACGGACGCTCCGACAAGCCCCGTGCCGACTATTCCGTCGCCGCCTACGCCAACGGCATGCGCGATCTACTCTCGACCCTGGGAATCGACCACGCCACCGTGATCGGACATTCGCTCGGCGGCGGCATCGCGATGCAATTCGCCTACCAGTTCCCCCAGATGGTGGATCGGCTCATCCTGGTTTCCGCCGGCGGTATCACCAAGGACGTTCATCCGCTCCTGCGCCTGGCCGCGACGCCGATCGTCAACGAGGCACTGAAATTGCTGCGCCTGCCGGGAGCGGTCCCCGCGGTGCGATGGGCGGGAACCCTGTTGACTCGGCTGCACGGCACTGCCCTGCGCCCCGGTGCCGCCCTGCACGACACACCGGATCTGGTGCGGATCTTGACCGAACTGCCCGACCCCACCGCGTACGAGGCCTACCTACGCACCCTGCGGGCGGTGGTCGACTGGCGCGGACAGACGGTGACCATGCTCGACCGCTGCTATCTGACGGCAAGTCTCCCTATTCAACTCATCTGGGGAGATCGCGATACCGTCATCCCCGTCAGCCACGCCCACACCGCGCACGCGGCAATGCCGGATTCGCGCCTGGACATCTTCGAAGGCGCCGGTCACTTCCCCTTCCGGGACGACCCCATGCACTTCCTCCACACCATCGAGAAGTTCCTATCCGACACGCGCCCATCACCATTCGACGAGACCAGGTGGCGGCAACGGCTCAACACCGGAACCGTCGAGAAGGCCCTCACTCGTGCCGCTGTGTTCGATGCGGTGGAATCCGCCGAACGCAGCGCCACCTGATTCAGGCTCAGGTGACCGACCCCGGCACAGCACCCACCCGGTACCTGGGTAGGTACCACACGGCACGGTGCACCGGTTCGCCGTGCCCGGGGGCTGGAGCTTGTGATGGCGCTCGCTGAAGTAGGGTCGGTCTGGGATAACGGGGTAACTGGTTGAACCGTAGCTACTTTCGTCCAACGGGCAGTGTCCATCGAAGGTGATCTCGAAGGCGTTCTGCTGCCTTCCAGCGGTTGCACCAGCGTTGGCGGGCAGGCGCATGTGGGGTCGAGGCTCATGATTGCCGCAGATGCTGCGGGCGATGCAACCTACCAATGAACCGGCAGCTCGAGCTGTCGGTTGGGCCCTGGCGTTGTTCCCGCTTCTCGACACTGGATCGCCGGCGGCATTCGTGCTGGGAGTATGTGGGACTCTGGCGATCTTCGGCATTGCCTACGGGCCGTGCGGTGCACTACTGCCGGAGATGTTCCATGTTCGGTACCGCTACACCGGCGCCGGTCTCGGATACAACCTGGCCGGTGTCCTCGGCGGCGCGGTCCCGCCGCTGATCGCCCCCGCTCGCCTCCGCATATGGCAGCTTCGCGATCGGGCTCATGCTCGCCGTCCTGGCCCTGCTGAGCCTTCCGTGCACCCGGGCTCTGGCCGAAACCAAGGACCTCGCTCGCTGACGGTCGCGGCAGGACGAACGAACTGGGCGCGGGCACTGGCCGAACTCGGCCGGTGCCCGCGCCTGTGGCTGTCCGGCTACCCCTGGCGACCGTCAGTGCGCAGGAGCCCGTGCAGCAAAAGATCACCGAGTTCTCCGAAGGCATCGGCCGCGGACAGTCCGGTGCGCTCGAGCAGCACACCGGACTGGACGGCGTCGATCGCCAGCGCCACCAGCTGGGCGGCGAACGCGGCGTCGGTGGCCCGGAAGTGACCGCCGTCGACACCCTCGTCGATCAACTCGTGCACCCGCTGCGCGGCCTGCGCGGTATTGCGGCCGTAGATCTCTGCGGTCGGCTGGTACGAGACCATGTCGTCGTAGAACGCGCGGGAGTTGCGGCGCATCGCCGATGCGACACCGCCGAGATACGTCGCGATCCGCTGACGGGGGTCGGATTCGGCGGCGACGGCCGCTTCGATCTGGTCCGCGGCGGCGCCGAAGAAGTGTTTGGTGGCGGCGATGACGAGTTGTTCCTTCGTCGACGCCACACTGTAGAGGGTGGCCTTCGAGCACCGTAGGCGCTGGGTGAGGTCGTCGACGGTGACCGACGTGAACCCCTCCGTCAGGAAGATCTCCTCGATCCGTGCCAGCAACTCGTCCCGGCGGGCGGCGTCGACGCGTCGACGGCGCGGAGTATTCATCGTCGCGCGGTTCGGCGCCGATCCTGCACGTGCCATGCGGTCGAGTGTTTCACAAACGGTCCCCCCCGAATCCATGGGTCTTCCCTTCTCTCGACACGATGGGTACATTATTGGGTACTTTCTGATTATCTAACGTACTCGCAAGGGAGTTTCCGTGTCCGCCCTCTGCTCCCCCGCTGCCGGCTACGTCAGCGGCATCGTCCTCGACGTCGACGGCGGGCTCGGCATCGGCTCCTCCATCCGCTGACCACGGTGCCCGAGCGCTGCACAGGACCTCCGGGTCGGTAATGCGCCCGGCGCACTCGCGAAGACCCGATCACTCTTCGATCCGACCCATGCCCGCACGAAAGCGGCATTCCCTGGTCGCCCGCGCGAAAACTGAAAGAGAAAGCGAGACAACGTTGTCCAGTATGGAAATCGAATTCGATGTCGAGGCCACGATGCGCGACGGCGCCGTCCTTCGCGCCGATGTCTATCGGCCGGTCGGGGACGGCCCGTGGCCCGTTCTCGTCCAACGCACGCCCTACGATCGGCGCGCCATGCTGCAGATGTTCCTCGACCCGTTCACCGCGGTGTCCCGCGGTTACATCCTGATCCACCAGGACACCCGCGGGCGGTTCCGTTCCGAGGGCGACTGGCTCCCGTTCACCTACGAGGCCGAAGACGGCTACGACACCGTGCGCTGGGCGGCGAGTTTGCCGGGAAGCAGCGGCGTGGTCGGCATGTTCGGCGCCAGCTACACCGGCAATACCCAGTGGGCAGCGGCGCTTGCCAAGCCTCCGGAGCTGCGGGCGATCAGTCCCGGAGTCACCTGGAGCGATCCGAGCAACGGCCTGCACTTCCGCGGTGGCGCGATCGAGCTGGGTCTCAACGGGTGGTGGTCACTGACCACCGGTGCCGGCGAAATCGTGGCGCGGGCACAGGACCCGGCACAAGCTTTCACCGCCCTTGGCGCTGCCATCGCAGACTTCGACGGGCTCGTCCCCGACGGTTACTGGGGACTGCCGGCTGCGGAACTGCCCGCCGTCGCTCGCCACGGTGTCCCCGACATCGGCGTGCGCCGCGCGCTGGCCGATCCCGCCGCCGCCGACGGGGCCACGATCGCAGGCAAACACAGCAGCGTGGAGGCCGCCGCACTCAGCACCGGTGGCTGGTTCGACATCTTCCTGCAGGGCACCCTCGACAACCACATCGCCATGACTGCTCTGGGGAAACCCAGCCGCCTGATCGTCGGCCCGTGGACCCACACAGCCCGTGCCGGAATGGCCGGCGGCGTCGTCGGTGAGGTGAACTTCGGGATGGCGTCGACATATCCGGGCATCGCCTACGACGAGCTGCAACTGGACTGGTTCGACCATTGGCTCAAGGGCGTGAACAACGGTATCGATGCCGAGCCGCCGGTGAAGATCTTCGTCATGGGAATCAACCAGTGGCGTTCCGAGGCCGAATGGCCCCCCGCACGCGCTGTCGACACGCCCTGGTACCTCGGCGCCGACGCCACCCTGACCCCGGCCCCGCCCATCACCGAGCAGACTCCGGACCGCTACCGCTACGATCCCGCGGACCCGGTACGCACCCGCGGCGGCAACCTGGTCATGGCTTCCGAATACCCGGCCGGCCAGTTCGACCAGGCCGCCACCGAACAGCGCCCCGATGTACTCGTCTACACCAGCGAACCCCTCGCCGATAACCTCGAAGTCACCGGCCAGGTCCGCATGCGCCTGCACGCCGCCACGGACGCACCCTCCACCGACTGGGTCGTGCGGTTGTGCGACGTCGACACCGACGGCGTCTCACGCAACCTCTGCGACGGTATCCAGCGCATCCAGGCCGTCCCCGGCGAACCCGGCCAATACGAAATCGACCTGTGGTCGACCAGCAACGTCTTCCTCGCCGGACACCGCATCCGGGTCCAGGTCACCTCCAGCAACTTCCCCCGCTGGGACCGCAACCTCAACACCGCAGAACCCGCCACCACCGCGGTCACCATCCGCACCGCCCAGCAAACCATCTTCCACGACGCGGCACGACCCTCCCACATCATCCTGCCGGTCGTACCGCCCACGCCGTAACCCGCCGACCCGCATCGGTGCCGAGCCCGGCACCGATGAGCAGCCCGAGGACGCCGAGCAGGTCGGCCTCCTCGGGCTGCTCCACCTCGATACACGGTGGGTGGCGCCGGTCATGGAACTATTTCCGAGCGGATTCACACCGCCAACCTTCGTGTTGTCCGTCCCAGCTAAGCGGCAATCCCTCGGACCGATGCAACTGGCGGATCTCCGCCCAATCGTCCACAGATCACCTCCACAAGGCTTGTTGGAGGTCAATTTTCGTTCGTCGACAGGTGGTTATTTTTCACCCGTCGTCGACAAACCCTATCGTGCCGACCCACCACTGCTGACCGTCCTCGGACGCTCCGGCGAATGGGACCACCAACAGCCCACCCGCGTTACGAGCCAGAAGCTGCGCGACATTCTCATCGGCGCACCCTCCCGTGCGGCGTACGCGGCACATGGGCCGGGAGAAATCTGGGGCGTACGCGCTGACGAATCCTCGAAAAGGACCGGATGCTGGTCGCTCTACGACAACGCTCTCAGCAGCCACGTCGCACGCGACTGCGACGGCTGCTGCACCAACACGACCGAGCAACGCCAACACCACGGCGGCGTCATCGACCGAGCCGACCGAACACGTGTCTTCGGACCCGTGTGGGACTGGAGCGTCGAAGAGATCTGGGCATACATCGCCCACCACCAGCTACCGGCGAACCCCGTCTACGACAAACTCCGCCAGCCCGGCACACCCGATAAACACCTGCCCACGCGGCTGCGGCGGCTGGCCGGCGCTCGTCGAAGAACGCGTCCATGTCCTCCGCCGGATTCGCGAATTCGTCTGATTGCGAGTGGGTATCGCGGGACCGCTCCGAGAGAGTTGGTGCGAGTGTCACTTCGCTTGTGGACCTCGGCCGCCCACCCAGCCACAAATCGGTGTCGCGACTGTAGTGAGTGCCATTGCGACGCTGCGCAGAATCGCGTGATCACACGGCGGGCGACTCATGTGTCGTCCCATTCGAGTCCGAGCAGACGCATCGCCTGGACAAGGTCACCGTCGTCGGGTGCCACCGGCACCTGATCCAGTGCGGTGACGTGGGCGCTGACCACCGGGTCACCCGGTCGCTCGTAGACTGCCCACAGCCGCAGCCCGTCACCGTGCCGCGAGTCGAACTCCACACCGGTCACCGGATCTCCGTCCGGGCCACCAAGGGTGTTGATCCACTTGGAGATTGCCTGCGTCAACGACCGCGGGCGGCCATCCCGAATCGCGGCGCCGTCCAGATCATCGAGTCCGTGCCGGATCGCGGCCGACCGAAACCCGACACGCAGCGTGGCCAGCGTCTCCGGATGACCGGGAACCGCGAACCACCCCGTCAGCGCGCCGTGGGCGGCCAGGCGAGGCACGCACCATGAGCGCGGCACCCGGCCGGGTTCGACAGTGGGGAATGCGGCGGCATCCTCGTCGTCGACGACGATCTCGTCCAGATCTGCGATCACCTGCGCGCTCGGCCGGGCGTAGGCGAGGACCTCCAGGTAGCAGGCCAAGAGGTTGGCGCCCAGGTAGAGGGTGCGCCACACACCGTCCGGGTCGTCCCACCGGCCGGTGAACCGGCCATCGGTGGCGTACACCCACGGTGTCCATTCCCACGGCGACGGCGCGAACCCGACCCGATAGACCTCGCAGCCGCATCGGTGGGCGCACCACACCGACCCTCGCGCCGTGGCGACGAGGGCATGGTCGACCTGGGTCATCCGACGGCGGCGAACTGCCGGGCCGCGGCGAGGACCTGCCGGCCGACATCGGCGAGTTCCCCCTCGCGCAGCAACAAGGCCGGGGCACGGTCGTCGAGGATCGGATTCAAACCCTGAAACCAGGCCTGCGCCACCGCCGGGGTGTCGCGGGCGGTGATCAACCGTGCCGCCCGGTACGCGATCCGCAGCCGTTCCACATCCGAGTCACTACCGATCGTCCGTGTGCCGTCGGCCCACTGGCGCACTGCCCGGGTCTCCTTCACCCGACCCAGATAGGCGACCAGCTTCGCGCCCAGCAGCTCCCGCAACGCGGTGACCAGCTCGGACTGGGACATCCGGGCGGCCTGGTTGTACGCCTCCAGATCCGGCCGGGGATGCGCTGCGGTCATCACGAACCACCTCCAGATCCCAGGATAAATCACAATAAGGATCCCAGCAACGACTCCAGTCGAGAGCACTCGCACGGAGACTGCTACCGGACCCGCCTCCAACGTGCGGCACGGTGGACTACGCCGGCAACTGGGAGGTAGTGGCGCGGTCTACCAGGGCGGATGGCGCCGAGGTACCCTCCGCGCGGAAACCCACGTGGCGAAACCCCGAAATTGGTGTGTCGTCTCGTTGGACCACCCCGAGGTCTTCCACCGGCGACCGTTCCGCCCCGGGACCACATTCCACGGGCCGAGCCCATGGCCACACATCACCGCCGCGCTCGGGCACGAGGCCCACCGATGGCGGCGATCGCCTACCTCGGAGCCGACGCCCCCACCCTCCCTGCCGCTGCGCGCCGGCGACCTCCTGATCGCCACCGCCGCCCGCGCCGCACTCCGCGCCCACGCCACCTCCCCCGCCGCCCACACCCACTACCTGAACGCCGGGGTACGGGTGTGGTCCACCCCGAACCTGCACACGGGCGTCATAATCACCCACCGGCGGGCGGTCATCGGATCCGCCGACGCGTCGGAGAGTTCTTGCATCGCCGACGACGCCGGCATCGTCACCGACGACCCCGACGGGATCACCGATGCACGCAGGTTCATCGACGGCCTCGACGAGATCACCGAAGTCGACGACACCTTCATCGACGACGCCACCGCCATCGGGCAGATCGGCCGCGCCGTTCCCTCCCCGGGATCGGAACCCGGATCCGCGCGCAACCCGAATACCTCCCCACCCCGGCCACCCCGAATGTTCCTCCGGCACACCACCAACTACCAACCAGAACCCTACGAGTTGCAGGAACGGGACACGCACACCACCCGGCGGCGCACCGCTGCCGGGCCGGCCGCGACATACGCATTCGAATCGTTTCGCATCGACACCCCGAGTGGCCGCCGCGGCGGCCGGCTCGAACGCGGCGACATCCTGATCCAGGTCACCGCCGACAACCAGTGGCTGCATCCGCCGGCAGTCGTCGACTCCGAACCCATCCCGGTCCCGCACACGCGGAAAGCGGGCGTATCTGCTGCGCACCCGTATCGACCTCCAGCCCATCGCCAGTGACCGATGCCGAGACCCGGCTCGCCGACCTCGGACACCCGAACCCTCGCCTCCGAAGCGATCACCGGATCATCTCCGCGAGCTTGCGGGTAGCGCTGCTCCGGCTGCGGAACCGCTGAACCCTCACACCTTCTCCGGCCTGTCATCGGCAAGTGTCAGACCCTACCGACAACGACACCTTCCCGGCCGCGGAGTTGGCAGCCGCGCAATCCCGGGCCCGGGTGCGTGCCACACCTGCACGCCCTCTAGTCTGGCGGCCCGAACAGCCATGGCCACCGACTACGCCCCCAGAGTCACCGAATCCGACGACACGAAATCGATCGAACAGCTGACCGCCAGCGGAAAGAATCTCAGTCCCCCGCCGTGGACGTCGACGACACCGACCCCGACGAGTCCTTCGAGCTGCCCGGCACCGACCTGTCCGGTGAAGAATTCACCGTCCGCGTGATCCCGAAACAGATCGACGAATTCACCTGCACCCGTTGCTTCCTGGTCCACCACCGCAGCCGCCTCGCCGGCAGTGCACAGCTGATCTGCCGAGACTGCGCACTCTAACAAAACGACGACGCGCGAAGGGCGTGTTCCCCTCGACGCCCGAATTTTGGGCAGAGGTGGCAGCGGGGCATCAGATCCGCGCGCATGCCCACGCTGACCGCCGCATCGATGACGCGCGGCCACATCCGTGGTTCGGCGAGCGCGAAGTCCTTGTGCCTCCCCGCGTGTGTGGTGACCACCTCGATTCGAGACTCGTTGTTCCACAACGCCAACGCGGGTCCGTTCGAGTGTGCGGCGTCGTAGTAGACACCGTGGATCCGGTGCCGGGCCACCGGCTGATCCTCATAGATCGCCCGCGCCCATTGCTGGGTACGCGGCCGTGGATAGTCGCCGGAGGCCGTCCGGTGTCGGCGGCATCAGTCAACCTCAAACAGGGGATAGTCCTCGCCGCGGTCCTCTTCCCACACCCGGCGATAGGGGCCGACGACGTCGCGCAACGACTTAATCACTGCGCGTAGAGCATTCTCGGAGTGATCGTTCCCGTTCGCCAAGATCAACGACGTGGTCGACAGGCCCGGGTCGTTGCGGCGGCCGCTGCGATGCAGCAAGCTCTCCAGCCGACTGCGAGTGAGTTTCTGGCCGGCGTCGGGCGTGGCACTGCTGTGAGCACGGTCAGGGATCGCTGACATTCGCCTCGTCGAAGATGTCGAGGTCGACCTCCGGCCCGTCTGCCTGCGTGGTAGAGGGTGCCCGGCCGCTGCTGGACGGGGCGTCCGGGCACAAGTCCTCATCTTTGATGGACATGCAGTGTCTTCTGTTCGCGCTACGGACTGCACTTTCGAGGGAGTCGTTCGACGACGTACGATTTGCCGTTGACTCGTTGGTTGATCGGCGGACTTCACCAAGCACTGGCTCCACCGTCGATGCTCAAATCAGTTCCGGTGATCCAGCTCGCCTCGTCGGAGCAGAGGTAGACCAGTCCCCAAGCGATGTCCTGAGGGGATCCAAGGCGGTTGATGATCGTCTTGGTGCGGGCGCCTTCTTCGAACGCCGGCACGTGTTTGAAAGCCTCCCGCCCCCCAGGGGTCTCGATGACCCCCGGAGAAATGGAGTTCACACGGATGCCGTGAGGACCGCCCTCGAGGGCGAGCTGACGAGAAAAAGCGATCATGCCACCCTTTCCGACGGCATGTGCGCTGGCCCCGAGGCCTCTTGTCGCGCGCCATCCCGCAAGCGAACCGAAGTTCACGATCGACCCACTCTGCTGCGCGACCATGTGTGGCCACGCAGCACTGATCGACAAGAACACGGTGTCGAGCTCGCCCTTCATCGTGTGCTGCCACTGCGGGAGTGTCATCTCACCGATCGGAGCGAAATCGACGAATGAGGCGGCGGTGATCAGGCTGTCGATGCGACCGTGCTGTTGGACAACGCCGTTCATCAGGCCCTGGGCACCGTCTTCGGTGGTCAGGTCGACAGTCGCTGTATGAATCGGCGTTCCTGCAGCCTCCGCGAGCTCGACGGTCTTCGCGAGCAAGTCCGCATTCAGTTCTGCGGCGACGACAATGGCGCCCTCGCGGGCGAATGTCAGGGCGGCCGCCTGACCGAGCCCCCCTCCGGCGCCGGTCACAACTGACACTTTTCCTGCGAGTCGATCGGTCACGATGACTGAATTCCTTTCGTCGTCTCTACGGAGCCCGCAGAGTTTGCTGGCGTATTGAGTTCTTTCGGCTGCGCGAGCCGGCCGACGGCCGAGTCCTCCGAGAACGCGGCGGCAATTTCCGGCTGATCGCTGAGTCGGGGCCCACCGATGTTGGTATCGAACGCCGATGGTGCGATTGCTTTGATTCGAATACCCTTCTGCTCCAGATCTTTCGCCGCTTCACTAGACTGCTGCCCGCAGCTTTCGAAGCGGAGTGCGGATATGCTGTCAAAGGAAGGAATCGCAGCGCGACCGAGGATGTCACAATGATTCGGGCGCTGTCTTGAGCGCATCAGCGAATGCTCCTCGATGTACGAGATGAGGTCTCCACGCTGCGCTAGGGCGAGCACCTCTCCAGTTCGTTTCGCGAACCCCAATTGCTCATGGTCGGCGATGCTTCTTGGACGACCCCGAAGAAGGAGAATGGGACGCTACCTTCCGCGAGACCTACCAGGACGACGAGTCTCCTGCCTAGCCATTCCGATGCGGCGCGAGTCGTGGACGACCGAATTCACTCATGCCGTTATCGCTGCGATGTGCTCGATAATCTTTGGCGTGCTTGCCATCTCGCTTATGGTTTTCCGAATTCGATCATAGAGGGTCGGATCGAACTCGTCCGACGCGTCACAGAACATTGCTTTCTTCCACCGAGGGATGACGAAGTCGATGATGACGGCGTGGTCGGGGTCCGTGAGGTAGCTCAGATAATCGGCCGATCCCTCGAACAGCACGATAGCGGTGTGCGAGAAGCCGTTGGCGGGATTCCCCAGATCTTGACATACGGAGCTCGAGATCACCATCGGCAGATCTACCAGCGAGCGAATCTGCCTGCATACTTCGTCGCGTTCTGCAACTGTCAGTCCGTCTTGGAGGGAAAACCTCATGATGTGATGAAACATCCTGTTCCTTCTGAAGCATCCGGAGGCGGAGGAGAATACGGGCGCGATGATTGGCGAGACCGAAGCGACTGGCCGACGCCGTGACCACTGTGCGTATAGCGGCTCAGAGCGGACTGTCGTACAACTCCGTTGATCCTCGTTGGCAGTCCTCCACAGAGATCGCCACCGAGGAACTCAGCTGAGGTCTTTCACCGGGAACACGCCTGGCCACTCGTCAGGACCGAGAAAATAGTTGGCGCTGGTCTTCGTTACCCACTCCATGTAGGCCTGGAGCTTCTCGGGGGTCGAGAGGTCGGCGCCCCTGTTCTCAGTGGCGAGCGCGTAGAAGAAGTTCAGAAATCCTCCACCTCCCGGGACGAGGCAGGTCAGCACACGTGCGCCGGACTCTCCAGAGATGTGGTAGTAGTGCGGGTAGTCCCGCGGACCCCACACGAAGTCCCCGGGCCGTCCTACCTGCTTGGTCACTCCGGTGGGCTCGGCCACGTACAGAGTGAACTCGCCCTCGAGGATGTAAAAGCCTTCCTCCTCCAGCGTGTGAACGTGCGGGAAGACGATGTCTGGAGCCGACCACGCCACCTCGAGCAGATCGAAAAGATCACCGGTCTGGTGGCCCCAGGCGTGGAAGATGAGCTCGGTGCTGGTCATTTGGCCCCCGCCGACGTTCAGCTCGTACTTGTTGTCAGGATCGGACTTGAAAGGCGCATTGACCATTCGATCGATCTCGGTGGGCCCCAAGAGGCGAGCGTCCGGGGTCAACGGACCGCGGGACAGCGCCGGCCGGGTCGACGGCGGGGGACCTTCCGGCCCGAAGACGCGAACGCCGAACTCCCGGAATGACTTCTCGGCCAACTCAGCCACACTGAGGGCCGTCGCGCCGGCCTCCTCGAAAAACTTGGGCACGAGATCGGTGCCTGGCACGAGATACTGCAGGACCTTGGCCCCCTGAGCACCCGCCCGCAGCTTGTGCGCACGCCCCATGGGGTGCCACACGAACTCGCCCGGTCCTGCCTCGATCACCAGATCGTCGTGCGGCATGTCAAAGGTGACAGTGCCCTCCAGGACGTAGAAACCCTCGTCCTCGAGCGAGTGCAAGTGAAATCCAGAGTCCTCGCCCGGGGCGAGTTCGTGCACGGCGACGGTGAGTCGCCGGTTGGTCTGGCTGGCCTCGGCGAGGACGAAGAGCGACTTCTGCTCGCCGTCGAGAGTGTAAGTGACTTCACGACCTGGAGCGGGGGTCCTGAAGGCCCCGTTCGTCACTGCTGGTGGATGGTCCGTCAGCGTGACGTGCGTGCTGTCAGTGGTGGTCATGTGATCATCTCCGGCGTGGGTAGGGATAGACGGGTTGGTAGGTATGGATAGGAGGGACTTAGGGCACGGAATGGTCGCAATCTCGCGAGAGACCCGTGATCGGACTTGTGATTCACACAAGTGCAACCGTTGTCGGAGCGAGCTTCTCAAGCGTGTCCGGAACGGCACTCGCCGTCCGCGCGGCGGAACCGCCAGGGATTGTAAAGAGATCGGGACTTCTGACGTCCCGGCACACGCTGGAGGAGAGCTCAATCATGGTTGCGGTCACCACGAACTGGCGCGCCCTCTTCTGTCAGAGCAGGTGTCGGTGACCCAGCTCGCCACATCGGAAACATCGAGAGACGAGCGTCCAGACGAACGTCTTGCGGTGAGCCGTGCGGACGAGCGTCGTTTTCACCTCGGCAGCTTCCTCGAATTCTGAACGCGTACTCGGCGTCGAGTTTCGACGAAAGGGTGCTGATGACGCCTAGTGAGACCGTGCTGGCGCGGATACCCTTTGGGTACCCTTCGTATGCAAGGCGGCGCGTGTACGCGGCCAAAGTACTCCTCCGCTCTGAGGATCAGCTAGCTCTGTGAGCCTCATCATATGTACGTTCATAACTTTCATCCCAACAGATCATGCAAATGTCTGACATTCACTTCATAAATGCTTTTCAAAGTGCTGTTCGGTCGAAATCTACGCCGTGATCTCCTGGGCTTGTGGTATACGCTTGAAAGATCGTTCAGTCGATCAGGGAGGATGGGTGATCCAGCGTCTCATTTCATTTCGCGCCGGATGGCGGTCCCAAAACTTCTTGATGGACGCTGGACCTTCGAAATTCAGCTATGACGTCTCTGATCTGGCCGCACTACCGAAATTGCGAGAAATACCACGCTATCGACCGGCCTGGGTTCGCCACGCTCGCCCGGGGCGGACATCATTATGCAGCGGTCGAATATGCAGGGTTACTAGCGCGCAGGCTGGCCGCCCGGAGAACACCACCACCACCGCCGCCGTGCGGCATCGTCCGCGAAAGTGTCGGACATCATTGGCGGGATCGAAGCTGTGGACACGCTGTTCACGACAAGCATGCAGCTACCACCACGCCGCAGCGCGCTCGGTCCCGCCCCCTATCGCTACCTACCATAGGTGAAACGAGACCCGGCACCGTTGACAGCGCAAAAGCGGTCACCCTCTTCGTCGACCGCGCACGACGTGGTGCCGGACTTTACCCTCACGCCGCGGAATACGGCGGCAATCGTGGAGCTCCGCACCCGACTCGACGGGATCCCGCTGGCCATCGAGCTGGCTGCAACCCGACTGCGTGCGAGATCCGTCGCAACCCTCGTTCAACGGTTGCATCATCGCTTCGAGCTGCTTTCCATAGGAGATCGGAGCGCGCTGCCGCGCCAACAGACATTGCGCGCGATGGTCGACTGGAGCTATGAGCTGTGCAACATGGAGGAACTAAAGCTCTGGGCCCGATTGTCGTTCTTTCCTGGCAGTTTCGACCTCGCGGCTGCCGAGGCGATCTGCGGGACGGCAGACCTCCCGCTCGGCGCGATGCTCGCTTTTCGATCGGTTGGTGAACAAATCAGTCCTTGGTGTCGAGCGGACCGACGAGTTGGTTCGCTATCGGCAGTTGATGAGCATGCGCGAGTACGGCGCCGAGTTGATCGACACCCGACGGAGCTCGGGCGGCTCAAACGGGTCCATCGGTATCACTACCGGGATGTAGCGCGACGGATGGTGGACGGGTGGTGTGCCCCGGGCCAGGCTCCGGCGCTTGCTGACGTCAGGCACGACCACGCCAACATCATCGCCGCACTGGAGTGGTCGGCCACAGCTGAAGGCGAGTCACAAGCTGGAGTCGAGCTTGCTTCGCTTCTGCGCTACCACTGGATCGCCGGCGGACACCTCAGCGATGGCCGTCGATGGTTCGACCGCTTGCTCGCAGACGATGACACCACCGGCAGCGCACTGTGGGTGGCGGCGTGGGTGTCCCTGGCCTCGGGAGACTCCGACGCCGCCTTGGTCTACCTGGAGCGATGCCGCCGGGCGGCGGAATCGGCGGGTGACACTGAGATGCGTTCTCACGTCGATCAATGGTCAGGGCCCTATCATCTCTTCCGCGGGAATCTCGACGAAGCAGTTCGTCGCCTTCAGCAGGCGTTGCACGCGCACCGACAGGCCGGCGACCACGCGGCGGAGCTCATAGCCGTGTTCCCCCTGGTCCACGCGCAGGCCTACGGCGGGGATCCGGCGGGCGGCTTGCAAACGTGCATGAGCATTTTGGCGCTGGCTGACCAGAACGGTAAACAGTGGGCACGCAGTTATGCGCTGGCCGGAGGCGCGCTCTGTCACCGCATGCGCAACAGAATCGACGATGCAGAGGAGTTCATCCAGGAAGCGCTTGAACAGCAGCGCGCATTCCAGGACCCCTTGTGCACGGCGCACCTTCTGGAGAACTACGCGATGCTTGCGATCTCTCGCGGGCAGCTCGACAGAACAGCCCAGTTGGCACACTACGCGAGTGCAATGTTGGCACGCGCTCGGCACGACGGCTCAGGCGTTCGGACCGCCCATGGCCGAGGACTATTCGCGAACGGCGGAAGAGCTGGCGCACAGATTGGGCACGGTGGAATCCGGAAGTCCTCGAGCAGACCATCCTCCGCTGGACTTGCCGGGGATAATCGGTCTGGCCCTGGGCGATTCGGTGCCGACAGCCGGCGTAGCCGTGCGTGGCAATCCGTTGACAGCTCGACAGCAACAGATCGCCGAGTTGATCGCGGAGGGCCTGAGCAACCGCAGCATCGCGGAGTCCCTCGTCATCTCACCCCGAACTGTGGGCAGTCATGTCGAACACATCCTGGCCAAACTCGACTTCAGCTCGCGCACACAGATTGCCACCTGGTTCTTTGAGCAATCATGGAATTCGCGAATCGTTAAGCGTACGAGTGCCTATCGACAGCAGAGCCTGAGAAAGATCAACCGTTCGCGAGGCGAGAACACGTCAGTCGAGGTCCGCTCGGACGCCGTCGGCAGCCATCATGAGCGTGGCGACGAGGGCGGGCAGGCACTGCGGGTCATACCGGACGGAGGGCATCGCGATCGACAGTCCTGCCACCGCTTTGTCTTCCAGGTTGCGCACAGCTACGCCGATGGCCACGACGCCACGCTCAGAGCGTCCCCGGTTGACAGCGAAGCCCTGACGGCGCACGCGCACCAGCTCGGTGCGTAGTCGTGCGGGCTCAGGGTCGGCCGAGGCGTGGTCGGCCGTGGTGCCGGACCCATTCGCAGCCTCTCCGGGTGACAGAGAATCAAGTAACCGCGTCAACTCGGACTCGCCGAGCTCGGCGAGCAGGATCAGACCACCCGACGTGCGGTGCGCGGGAACACCATGCCCTCGCGTGAGCCCATCCGCAGGGCCTGCGTCGATTCCACCGAAGCGATGAATCGGACCTCGGTGCCGGTGCGCACCGTCAGGTGCGCGGATTCGTCGACAGCTCTAACCAGCCGTCGCATATGCGGCAGGGCGGCTGACCGCAGTCGAGCAGTGGCCGACCGGGAGTGTTCCGCCAACTGCAGGATCGGCACGGCACCGTAGCGCCGGTCGGGACTCCGTACGGCGAAGTCGCGGTAGACCAGCATCTGCAGGAGTCGGTGAGCTCTTGATCTCGCGACCCCCAGTCGATCTGCGGCCTCGGCCACCGTCAGCTCGCCCTTAAGGTGCAACATCGCTGCCAGCCGCAGTGCGTGGTCGACACTCGATATGGCGTATGCAGGCGGATTCTTCGGCGGCATGGTCGCACAATTCTGTATAACAGAATATTGTGTTCTGCTTGGTGCTTCTTGCGTCATGGTTTCACCATGAGCACACTCGACAACCCCGTCCGGCTACAAGCAGTCAACGCCCAAGGCCAGCCTAATGTCACCCCCGCACTCGAAGAGCTCTATCGCGGCTTCGAGTCGGAGTTGCTCATCCCGCTATGGACCGCGATCGGCGATCTCATGCCACCGCATCCGCGGTCACGTGCGGTCCCCCACCTGTGGCGGTGGGAGAATCTTGTCCGCCTCGCGGAACAGGCCGGGCAGATCGTGCCCGTCGGCCGCGGAGGTGAACGACGCGCGATTGCACTGGCCAATCCAGGGCTCGACGGAATCCCGTTCGCCACACCCACCCTGTGGGCAGCCATCCAGTACCTGATGCCCGGTGAAGATGCGCCCGAGCACCGTCACAGCCAGCACGCGTTCCGCTTCGTCGTTGAGGGGTCGGGAGTCTGGACTGTCGTCGGGGGCGACGCGGTACCGATGAATCGAGGTGACTTCCTGCCCCAGGCCGGCTGGAACTGGCATGCCCACCACAACGCCACGGACCGGCCGATGGCGTGGATCGACGGCCTCGACGTCCCGTTCCAGTACACCAACGAGACCCAGTTCTTCGAGTACGGACGCGATCAGCTCGACGACGACGAACGCATCACGCCCGAACGTTCGCGCTCCGAACGCCTGTGGGGTCACCCGGGCCTGCGTCCGATCGCAGCGACGCCGGTCGCGCCGGGCACTCCCCTGTTGTCGTACAAGTGGGAGTACACGGACCGCGCGCTCGACGACCAACTAGCCGTCGCAGCGGAAGGATTCGGTGGAACAGTCGAGCCCGGCCACGCCGCGGTGCGATACACAAACCCCCATACCGGCGGGGACGTGCTGCCCACACTGCGCACCGAGTTCCACCGGATCGCTCGCGGAAGCGAAACCGCACCCGTGTCCGAGACCGGTTCGAGCGTCTACCAGGTGTTCGACGGAGCCGGGGTCGTCACGGTCGGAGACCGCAGTTGGTCGGTGACCCGTGGCGACCTGTTCGTCGTGCCATCCTGGTCCCCGTTCTCGGCGAAATCCGAGGCGGGTCACTCCGATTCGGATTCCGGAGCGCTCGACTTGTTCCGATTCTCCGACGCACCGATCTTCGAGGCACTCCAGCTCAACCGGAAGAACATCACCCGATGAAGCTCGTGACCATCCGCACCGAGGGCCAGACGCGTGCCGTTCGACTCGAGGGGGATCGGCTCTTCGACCTTGGCGTCGAAGACCTGGGTGAACCACTAACACAACCAGATTGGCGCAACATCGCGGCTGTCGACGCCGGGGGGCCACCACCTATCCGCTGGAGGCAGCGGACCTTGCGCCCGTGGTGCCGAACCCGTCGAAGGTCGTGTGCGTCGGGCGCAACTACACCAACCACATCAAGGAGATGGATCCGAACTCCGCAGTCACCCAACTCTTTTCCCGACGCTTGCCGACTCGCTGATCGGTGCTGGTGACGACATCGTGAAACCGGCGGAAACCGACGCGCTCGACTGGGAAGTCGAACTCGTCATCGGACAGCAGGTGCGTCGGGCTGACGACGCCGCGACGTGAGCCGCGATCGCCGGGTTCACAGTCATGAACGACGTGTCGGTGCGCGACTGGCAGTTCCGCACCATCGAATTGACACAAGGTAAGATCAGGGATTCGTCCACCCCGGTCGGACCGTGCCTCGTGACGCCGGACGAGGTCGGGGGCGTGCGTCCCGCACTCGAAGTCACCACGACCGTGGACGGGACGGTGATGCAGCGCGCCAACACCGGCACACTGTTGTTCGATCCGGTCCATCTCGTGACGTATGTGTCCACCGTCATCCGGCTCAATCCGGGCGACATGATCGCCACCGGCACACCGGTAGGCGTCGGTCACGCACGCGATCCGAAGGTGTACCTCGTCGGTGGCGAAACCGTGGTTACGGCAGTCGAAGGTCTCGGCGCGTGCACCAATCGGGCCGTGACGCAGTGACCCGATCGTTCTCCGATGCGCGCCCGGTGGATGCCGGAAGGCACCACGCTGTTCCTGTCCGGCGTCGACCGTCTCGACGAGGAAGGTCTGGATGCCGTCGATTCTACCGGGCTGGAGCAGGCGGCACGTCGTGGCGCATGTCGCAGCCAATGCGGACGCCCTCGGCAATCTGGTGCAGTGGGCCCGGACGGGAGTAGAGAGCCCGATGTACGCCTCGCCCGACGATCGTTCGCGCGGCATCGAGGAAGGCGCGACGCTGACTACCCCAGAACTGGTCTCGTGGATTTGCGCGTCGGCGACGACACTCGCCCATGCGATGGAGGAGCTGTCCGACTCCCAGTGGGACAAGTCGGTGTGCACCGCGCAGGGTCGAGTGGTCCCGGCAACGGAGGTCCCTTGGATGCGCTCACGCGAGGTTTGCGTGCACGCAGTCGACCTCGCCGTCGGGATCGGTTTCGACGAACTAGGCGTCGACTTCCTTCGGGCCCTGGGCGATGACATCGTGGCCAAGCGCCACACGTCGCCCGCCGTGGCGCTCGCACTCGAGGTCGACGATGACTCGTCCCGCTGGGAACTCGACGGTCCGGGCGAGGCGCAGACCGTCACCCAATCCCTCGCCGATACGGTCGCTTACCTCAGTGGACGCCTGTTGCGTCAGCGACCGGCCGGCGCGGCGAATCCCAGGGTCCCGGTTCTGCCGACCTGGCTCTGACACAGCGGCACAGTTGCTGGCTGACGGATGTGGGGCGGGCGGAATCGCCGGTCTCAAAACGGCTTCCGCGCCACCCCGTGGAGGGATCGGCCGTCTGGCTGTCTGCGGAGGCGAACACTGAAGCTCGTTGCGGTCAGGTCAGATGGTCAGCAGGTACACCCGACCCGCCCCCATGACCGCCACGAACGCCGCCTGTGCTCGTGCGGCTTCGTAGCGGATCTGAATCCGAGTGCCGGCGGGACGTGCTGTCGCGCGTGTGGTCCTGTGGATGCGCCACCTTACCGTGCGCAGAATGCGGCAACCGTGTCGTTGAAACGATCGGGGTACTCGATCTGAGGTAGGTGTCCGCAGTTGTCGAGCGTCAGCAATGCGCAATCGGGAATGCGTTCACGGAGTTCATCGGCATAACCGGGCTCGCGCAATTCGTCGTTTGCGCCGGCGACCAGCAAGGTAGGTACGTCGATGCGTTCATAAGGGATCGTGTCTTGCTGCCCGAAATCCGCACGTTCGCTCACAGTTGGCGCCTTGAATCGGGCAGCCGCGACAGCTTCCCACGCGCCGGGCTCGATTGCAGCTTCGTAGCGGGCTTTGACCAATCTTTCATCGTCGAGCAGATCTTGATTGAACACGAAATGCGATACGATCTTGCGCATTCCCTCATAGGTACAGTCGTAGTCAAGGGTCGCGGCCCGTGCAGAGTTCAAAGGTATGAACCCGCCTCCGGACACCGAAACGATTGCCTTGATCGGCCATGCGTATTCGCTGCCGGCCGCAACAGACAGCAAGAGCGTCGCACCCATCGAGACACCACAGAAAACTGCGGGACCGAGATCCATCACCTCGAGAAAACGCGACATGTGCCAGAGACGCCTAGCGCGACCACCCCCGAAGTCGTGCACTTTGTCGGTACCGCCGAAACCCAACCAATCCGGCGCGATCACACGGTGGGACTGCCCAAGAGCCTCGACGTTCGGATACCAGGACAGTTCGGCCGACGAACCATAGCTGCCGTCGTGCAGCAAGACCAGCGGAGGCCCGTCACCGAACTCCAGGTAGTGGGTTCTGATCCCGTCGATGAGGATCGTACGGCTGGATGCTACTGGAACAAACTTTGACATGGTCCACCGATCTATGAAGAGCGTGATAGTTACGACGGTAGTGCGCGCTCCACTTGTTTGGTACGCCCCCCGCATTTGTGCATTGATTCGTCACGTGACATGGACACCACATCGAGCGGCCAGGTGACATGGTCGTGCCGTCGCGCGCCCCCGCAGCTGACGGACCCGCGACGTCCCCGGCGAGTTTGCCGACCGCCCTCGCTATTTCGAGACCGGTGTCGAGAAGCTGGGAGCGACCGGACCCTGCCTAGCACCTCGGGTCGGGCAAGGGACAGCGCCCAGGTCACTGACCTTGACACGGAGAGTATCGAAGCCCTGCATGTCAACAGCGATGTCCTGGCCGTCGCGGACCTGACCCACACCGGCCGGCGTCCCTGTTGCGATGACATCGCCGGGAAGCAGAGTCATCACGGAGGAGGCATACGCGATCAGCTGCGGCACTCCCCAAATCAGGTCGGCGATCGGCGCAGACTGCCGCAACTGGCCATCCACCGCACACGTGAGCTGCAGGTCGGAAAGGGAGCCAACCTCATCCGGCGTGACCAAGCACGGACCCATGGGGGTGAAGGTGTCAAAGGACTTACGTGTCGAACGGTCCTCGCCACCACGCATGGTGATGTCCAACAGCAGGGAATACCCGGCCACCACATCGAGCGCACCGTCGACCGCGACCCCCCTCGACTTCTTACCGATGACGACCGCGAGTTCGCCTTCCTGGTCGAATCGCCTGTCGGTGTACGGCAACCTGACTGTCGATTCGTGTGCGAGGAGTGATTGCGGAGACTTCAGAAACAATCCGAGCGCCGAAATGTGCACACTCTGGTTCATCTCGACTTTGTGGTTCTCGTAATTGACCGGAGCGGCAATGATCTTGCTGGGATCCGGGACAGGCACGTCTACCGTCAGGTCCTCGAGGGAAATCAGCTCTGCGGACGGCAGTTCGTCCGCCACTGCCTGCACATCACCGGCTGTCCGCTCGAGCAACGCCCGCATCGGGCTGACGTTCGCCGCCGCGTCGCGATCTTGATCGGAACCCACAACGCGGACTCCTTCCTCGGTGAGCACGCCGACGCCGCGGCGCCCATCGAGTGTGGTAAAGCTCAGGAGTTTCATGATTTGTCTCCTACAGACACTGTGCTGAACCCTCGGTCAGCGTTCGGTTGAAGTGCAGTCGTTCGACGATCGGACCATGGGAAGACCGGAAGGAAGCGAGGCCTTCTCGGCCGGAGGAAGGATGCCTTGCCATCTCGACTCCCGGGAACCGCGCGCGACTGCGGTTGGATGGTCATCACCCCAGACGTGTGCGCCCTCAATGTACTGATGCGATTCGCTTTGACACCGGCGTATCGCCTCTGGCCCACTGGTGTTGTCTCCAGCCCGGAACGGGACCCGCTACCGGGACTCTGCCCGGCATCGGTGGTGGTCATGTCGGCTCCTTAGGGCGATCGACCGTCAGGTCTACGCAAAGTACACGCTGTGAAGCTATTAACAACAAAGGGAATCAGAACAATCGGTCGTTCGAGGATCCAGCTAGTGCAGCGTGGGGTAAGTAGTTTGACGGTCGAGTTGTCACCGGTCACCCAGATCAAGACCGGGTGATGTCCGACGCCGCGCATTGCTGAGATCACGTGCGAGCGCTGCAAGTGCCGACAGCCCATAAATGCGCCCGGGAGAGGTGGTGCCTTGCTCGAGTCGGGCCAACTGAAACCTCGCGGCGCCTCGGAGCCTGTAGTTGTACTCGCTCATATCGATTGAGAAGGCGTTCGCAACGTTTTCCGGAGAGGGCCCTCCAAGCGGATCCCAGAGCAACGCAAAATCGAGGATGTCATTGTCGTTAAGGCTGTTCCACATTTTGTCCTGCTTGGGGGTACATACACTGATTTCTCGCAAGTTCTCCGAGACCGTCAGGTCGTCAGCTGACATGCGAAGTCGACGTTTCAGATCGCCGCGGGTTTACGGGAGAGATGAGAACCGCGCCGGGCGCGGGTATGCGTCCACCAAACTGTGTATCTCGGCTTCGGAGCAGGTCGACTCCGGGATGACCTGCCACAATCGCTCGAGGAACCGGCGCCGCGTCATCCCGAACTGCAGAAGGATTTCCTCCTCGGAAGCACCCCCGTACGGCACCCACATCCTGGCGAACCCTATGAGGCGCTCCGCCTCGCTGTCAGGATGGGTCCGGGTGCGGTTGGCTTCCACCCAACCGGCGCGGCGCCTCTGGCGCCATTGGCGACATTCACGAGCGTTCACGGGATATTCACCTCTAATCGTATTTAGGAGGCCCTCGGAACTGCGGGTTCCTCGCCGGCGAGGGATATGCGGGGAACGCCAGTCGTCCTCGCACCGACTGTCAAGGTACTTACCTCACGCCGCACTAGTGGTCCTGGGCTTACCCAAAACCCGTGCTGCACATCGGAAGACAAGTACGCCCCTGGATGAGTACCTCATCGCGAGTTGCACACATCTCTCACCGTAGATCCGAGCGGCGATGTGCGCAAACCTCGATCATCAATACTAGACATTCACAGCGCGAATACCCTGCGCTGAAAGGCATCCACTGGTTCTGCGCAACGCGCTCCGGCTAAGAGTTGAGCTGTTGGCCGATTTCGGCCAGCCGCTCTCTGACCCAGAGGTTTCCCGGGTCTCTGTCATTCTGCGAGTGCCAATACATACTTATGTTCACACGCGGCAACTCTATCGGCGGCGCTATGGTTCGAAATTGACCACCGGCATTTACTCTTTCCGCCAGTTTGTCCTGAATGACACCGATGTGATGATTGCCGGACACCAGGAACGGGATGACCATGAAGTCATCGACAATGATGCGGTCGTTACCAAGACCGGCGGCGACCAGCGCAGACTGCGCATTCACCGGGACGCCTCGATGCTCGTACACCACGTGGGGGTACTGCCTGAACGACACCGGGTCGAATCGCTCCCCTTCAAAAGGATGATCGCGATCCACCAGACATACCCATTCCAAGGACAGCAGGCGCTGATTAGAATGTGCGATTCCGTAGTGCTCCGGCAGTAGAACCAAGTCGATGTTTGCTTGGGTCAGCAAAGTGTTGCTCGGTTCCCCGATGGGAACGACCTGTATCCGAATGTTGGGGGCTTCGCGCTCCAGGACCTTCACGAGGGGGGCGACCAGCATCACCGCGGCGGCATTGGCCGTGGCGATGTGGAAGCACCGTTCGGACGACGCTGGGATGAATGGGAGAGGACTGAGAACCTCTTCCCGCACGATGGCCAAGAGCCGAGTCAGCGGCTCTTGCAAAGCGACCGCGCGCGTCGTCAGCTGCCACTCCCGACCGGTCCTGATCAGGATTTCGTCGTCGAGGGTCTTGCGCAACCGGGCCAGAGTATTGCTCATCGCAGACTGGGTGATTCCGAGGGCGTCGCCCGCACGCCCGACGTGGCGTTCGACAAGCAACGCTTCGAGCGCCACCAGGAGGTTGAGATCCACCCCGTACAGATTCCTGGGCAACGTTCTCCCTCCCCGCGACATCCGCAACCAGCCCAATCTACCACCTCGTACGCCCACTGCGTTTCAGCAGACCGAGCGCGCCGACGGCCCATGGGGTTACGGGTCGACCCCCGCTTCATCCACGACAATGATGCCAGCCATCACCGATCGTCGCTCTCGAATGGGTTGTCGGAGTACAGCGGACGCAGTCTAATGGAGCAGTATCGAAATCACGGGATGAGTTCGGTAACGCACCGGTTGCGACCCACCGGCTGCCTGGTGGAGATCTCAACGGGGGTCGGCATATCGGTACAAGCGCACCAGCCGAGTCGCATCCACGATCTCAACGGAATGAACTTGAAGTTCACGAGGGTCGGTCGTGACCGTGAGTCCGCATTTGTCACTCGCGTCCAGACATTCTCCGCACTCCCCCAAACAGATATTCATCGAGGAGTCCTCAATGGTTGCCCCCCACGTTGTGCCCGGAATTTTCACCGCGGACGACGACACATTGATACAGGCGTTCAGAGACGCTGACCTGCCCTCTCTGCTACCTGCGCTTGCTTTCGTCACCGGTGACATGAGTCTGGTACCAGATGAGTTGCGTCCACAGGTACGGATATCCGGTGCCGCGATGGCGCCACAAGGCGGACTGGCCCCCGAACAGCAAGAGAGTGCACGAAGCCTCGCTCTCGACTGTGTTCGGAAGTTTCGAGGGGCCGGCGCTCCGGCGGATCGCATTGACGACGCCGCTCTCCGTCGGTTGATGCGATTCATCACCGGCGACACCAAGAGCGACTACGAGCCGTTGCTGTTGAAGGAACTTGGCCTTGCCGAACTCGAACGTTCTGATGACCTAGACAACGCGAGCGGCCTCTCTGCACTGGTCATCGGCGCCGGCATGTCCGGGCTCATCGCTGCCCACCGCTTGGACCAGGCCGGCGTTGATTTCACGGTTGTCGAACGCAACGCAGACGTAGGTGGTGTCTGGCTCGAGAACAGCTACCCGGGATGCCGGCTCGACACGAACAATTTTGCTTACAGTTATTCATATGCTCAGAAGAGTGACTGGAATCATCAGTACTCTACGCAGAGATCAATCCACGAGTATTTCCGCGACGTTGCCGATCGCCTGTCACTACGTGACAAGATTGTCTTCGGCACCGAAGTCATATCGGCAGTGTACGACGAGGACGATTGCGTCTGGACAGTCACGATGCGGTCGTCAGAAGGCGTCGCCACCCAACGCGTCAATATCCTCATCAGCGCCGTGGGCCAGCTGAATCAGCCGTCCATCCCGGACTTTCCGGGTACCGCCAGTTTCAAGGGCACGGCCTTCCACACAGCGCGATGGGACCACAGCGTAGACCTCGCCGGTAAGAGCGTAGCGGTCATCGGGACCGGAGCCAGCGCTTACCAGTCCATTCCATCGATCGCAGACGAGGTCGGTGAGTTGTTCATCATGCAGCGCAGCGCACCCTGGGCGCTGCCGGCACCTGCGTATCACGACGAGATCGCGCCAGGACTCAAATGGTTGTTCCAGAACCTGCCCCACTACCACAGCTGGTTTCGCTTCTATCAATTCTGGATCGCCGTCGACGGAATGCGTCGATTCGCCGTCGTCGATAGCGACTGGCAGCGATCGGACTCGGTCTCGGAGGCGAATTACCAGCTCAAACTCGCTCTGGAGAGCCACATCCGAGCTCAGTACACGGACCGCCCCGATCTGATCGACAAGGTCATCCCGGACTACCCTCCATACTCCAAGCGAATGCTGCGGGACAATGGCGTCTGGGCGCGGACCCTGCACCAGGACCATGTTTCTCTTGTGACCGACAAGATCGAGCGTCTCACCGAGGACGGGATCCTGATGGAGTCCGGCGAAGAATACAAGGTCGACGTGATCATCTACGGCACTGGTTTCAAGGCCTCCGACTTCCTCGCACCGATGCAGATCATCGGGCGCGACGGAAAAGAACTTCATGAACAGTGGGGCGCGGATCCCCGCGCGTACCTCGGGATCACCGTCCCGAACTTTCCCAACCTTTTCTGCTTGTATGGGCCCAATACCAACCTGGTCCTGAACGGCAGTATCATCATGTTTTCCGAGTTGGGGATGAAACACATCATGGACTGCATAAACACGCTGGCCAGTCAAGGACCTGGAAGCTTGGAATGCGCCGTCGAGCCCTATGAAGCATATAATCGGCGTGTCGATGAAGGTAACGAAATGATGGCCTGGGGCATACAAGGCGTTCGAAATTGGTATAAGAGCTCGTCGGGCCGCGTGTCCCAGAACTGGCCATTCAGTACCATCGAGTATTGGCGAGTCACCCACCACTTCAACGCCGAAGATTACACCTATACGCCGGCTGCAGTGACAGCGGGTACGGCGCATTCGGCAGGGGCCGCACGATCATGATGGATTCGCTTTCACCTGCCAAATTCGAGAGGGTGGGGTCGTTTCGTACACGATATTACGATTTCGGTGTTGCGGATGCCCCAGTTCTGGTACTTCTTCACGATGGCGCATGGGGTGGAAGCGCTTCCGTCACTTGGGAGCGCATTGCGGCACCACTCGCCGAGCGATACCGCGTCATAGCGCCGGATCTCCTGGGTTTCGGCGCTACGGACAAAGCCGTGTTCTTGGGCGAATCCCCTTACGATTTTCGCATCCGTCACGTCTTTGATTTGTTGCGTCACCTCGGGGTGACGTCAGCGATTCATCTGATCGGGAACTCGTTTGGCGGCTCGCTGGCGCTTCGTGCCGCCGGTTATGGCACCCATACCGCCGACATCGCCGATATAGAAATCAAGTCTGTCGCCAGCATCAACGGAACGGGCGGGCCTTGGCGGACTCAGCTGGCCCTCGACGAGCTCGGGTGGTGGGACGGGACACGGGCGGACCTCGAAAGGGTGGTTCGGCTGTTGATCGATGACGGGCAAGACTTCGCGTCGCACGTAGACCAGCGGCTGGAGCAAGCGACAACGGCGGGACATTACCGCGCGGTCAAGGCACCGACACTCGCATTGCCAGACGCCCTGCGCCTGCCAAAAGCGGCCGATTCATGGCCCGAGCCGCTGCGCACTTGCGAGTCGCCGGTGCTGCTGGTCAGCGGGAAGCGCGATCCGTTGTTGGAACCGGAATGGACGTCGCGGTTGCAGTCCGTGTTACCGCACTGCGAAGTCGAACAACTCGACTGCACGCATGCGCCCAACATCGATCATCCGGATGAGCTCTTGCAAGTGCTCACGCAGTTCTTACTCCATAGCGAGACCACGACAAGAATCTAGAACAAACGGCTCCACCACTTCCCGGCCTGTTGTCTCGCAACAAGGAAGAAGACCCAAGGCCCCCCTTCGTACACGAAGGGGGGCTTCTTGCCAGTGCGCGCCCGCCGACTTGTTTCGGCGGGTGGCCTGGGCGCCGTTCTATGGATTTGGGCGGAGTCAGCCGCAGATTGATCCAGCCTGTTCCGTCGATCATGAGGAGAGGCCAGGAGCGTCACGTGCCCGGGTGTGGTCGTCGCAGGGCTCCTGCGGGTACGCAAACTGCCGGGTGCATGGATGGTGTCAAACGTGCGGCACCAAAAGCACAAAAGGGCCCCTGGCATCGCGCGGTTTTCAACTGCGCCGTCACAATCCAGGCATCACTGGCGGGAAGATGGACTACGCTGCCCGCTTCGCGAATAGTGGACCACACCGGGTAGATGTCCCGGAGGCTGTCGTTCGGCAAAGATGTCCACATCCATTGCGGAGCCTGAACTTTGCCGTCCACTTGGGTCGGTCGAGGTCTCGACCGCATTACCCTTTTCGGTACTTATGATTTCTCCTCTGCCGCAGCCGGAACGAATTAAAGAAGAACAGATCCGGCATCGACTGGCAATGTGAGTCCAGTGATGAAACGAGCTTTGTCAGAAGCAAGGAACGCAACTCCGTTGGCGATGTCCTCGGTTTCGACGTACGGCACCGGCAAGACATTCAGCGACCGGTAAATGGGTTCGACGTCTTCCAGCGTTGGGGCGTCGAGGTCGGGGCGGAATGCTTTGTAGTTGTATTCGTTCAAGAGCAGCGGCGTAGCTGTGGACGTGGGGTGAACACAGTTAACTCGGATCGAGTGCGATCCGAGTTCGAGGGCCAGCGTCTTCATCAGTCCGATAACGCCCATTTTCGCTGCGATGTATGGTGCAAGATTGGGCTGTGCACGTAGCGCGAGGGCCGAGCTCACGAGCGAGATAGAGCCTCCACGTCCACCCTCGATGAGGTGCGGAACCGTGGCACGAACAGTGTTGAAATGTCCCGTCAAGTTATTGGTGATGACATTGTTCCACTCTTCGGCGGAGATTTCCTGGACGGGTCCGGGATTTCCCAGAATTCCTGCATTCGCCACGACAACGTCGAGTCTTCCGAGTTCTGCCACCCCTTCGTCCACCACCGAAGTGACTGCGTCCAGGTCGCGCACGTCGCACTTACGGGCGATGATGCGGCGCCCGAACTTCTCGACGAACCGCTTCGCTTCTTCGAGATCTTCAGGCGTGGAAGCCGGTCCTCCTTGCGAGGCGATCGGCTCGACGATGTCGAGGCCGATGATGTCGGCCCCTTCGGACGCAAGTCGAACAGCTGTGGCGCGGCCGATGCCCCGGGCAATTCCGGAGATGAAAGCGACTTTTCCTTCTTGTTCGGGCATGATGGAGACCTTCTTCTGGGTTGGTGGGCAGCAGGACGCGCGTGGCGATACCAGCGTCAAGACGTCCGTGCCCTGAGATACAACGAAACGGATGAATAGATCCGAATGCGCGTCCGTGAGATGCGACCGGGGTGGAGCGCACATTCTGCTGGACAGATGATTCAGTTGACTTGCCGGGCAGATGATTCAGTTGGCTTGCGCGTCGGAGTAGACGTCGGCCAAGATGGGAGCGAGCGCTTCGGTGCCATAAACATTGTCGAGATACTCATGCAAGCTCGAGATCTTGGTTCCTGAGAATGTGATCCAGTAGGAGATTGCGTTTTCGTACGCATCTCCGTTGCGAAACCGGCTACCCGACTTGGCCTCTACTGCAACGAAGTCTCCATCGCTGATCATTCGGATCGGATTGATCAGCATCTGACGCTCGTCGAAGTGCTTCGCGAACGCTTCGCTCAGCTTCGGGATCTGATCTGTGAGGTCGCCCAGGCCGTTGATCCACCAGGTGAAATCATCTGTCCCGTATCCCTTTACAGCCTGCTGCATTCCTTTGGCAGACATGTCCCTGAAAAAGTCTGTAACAATCTGCTCATTCTGCTTCACTTTACGTTCCCTTCTCGATGATGGAGACTGCACGCCCGGGGGCCGTCGGGCTTCTAAGAGACTGGTTCCCGCCACGCCACAACGCTCTCCTTGATGTAGTCGTCGTAACTGCGCGGGGGCCGACCCAGCAGGCGGGTGAGAGTGTCGAGTTCATCGACGTTTCCGAGCATCCCGTGCAGTCCGATTTCATAGAACATCGCGCCCACATCCTCGATCATCCAGCTCGTGAGGTACGGCTCCATCGAAGCCTCCCACACGTTGATATCTCCTTCGTACCGAACTGGTTGACCCAGGGCGCGGCTCCACTTTTCGGCACACTGGGGTCCCGTCAGGTTTTCGGGCCCTATGAGCGCGTAGTTCCTGCCACTGTGGCCGTCGGAGGTCAGGACCTTCGCCGCTGCTTCAGCGATATCGCGCACGTCGACCCTCCAACAGCCGACGTCTCCAACCGGATTGAGATAGAAGCCGTGCTGGAGCATTGCGTAACGGCAATCCTCATCTGCCTGGAAGAAGAAGTTCGGACTGATGATCGTGTAATCGAGCCCCGAGGACTTCAACGCCGCTTCGATAGCAAGCTTGGCTCCCAGGTGCGGGATGTGGTGCAGGTGGGCCAGACTGTGCGTCGACTGATAGACGAAGCGTTTGACCCCTGCTGCCCTTGCCATGGAGAGGACCAGCAACCCTTCAACGGTTTCGTGGTCCGTCGCCGCGTTCAGCATGAACACGGACTCGACACCCCCGAACGCGGCGCGTGCACCGTTGGGGTCCTCGAGGATGTTCGCGACGAACACCTCCGCGGCGTCCGGAACGAGTGCGGCCCGGTCGGGATTGTGGACGAGAACGCGCACTGTTTCGTTCTGCGAAGTCAGATTCCTCACCAGGTGAGTTCCCACTCTGCCAGTGCCGCCCAAAACTAGGATTGTCATACCTTCTCCTGTGACTTTTCTCCGCCGAACCGGCGGAGGCTATCGAATATGTACCGTCCTCGATCTGGTGACTCCAGATCCACCACCGCATCGACAGGCTGATCGCATTCGACTGCACCGGCCGTTGTGGCGTGACATCGGTTGTTCCTGTGGCGGACGGACCTCTTTCCGGAGCGGGAGGAACTTAGGAGCCCTCCTGACACCGATGAGTTCGCGTTTCAGACGTCGCCCACACAGATGGGTTCCGTGCGGGCGGAGCAAACGCGGTGCGGTTCAGCCCTCGCCGGTCCTTGTTCCGCTTGGACTTGCGGGCAATTCCCAGGTGTCCGGAGCCCATCCGGCGCTGTGATCCACGTCATTTATATAAGACCAGGTTGCGGCGGTTCACAATTACTTTTCGCGTGTTCTTCAGTGATGACGGCCATCAGTCTTGTGAATGCCTCTGAGGTCGACGTCGTTCGTGCCGCAGGGAGTCGTCGGGTCATCTTGCCTCCCTTTATGTCCCGGCCAGTTGGCTTCGCCAACCCTGTGCACGCGCGATCCTCGGCCAGCCAACAAGCGCCGGCGGCCGCCGACCGGCGTCGGGGACTTCCGTCGGATCGTGACCCGCGTCACTTGGGTACTTTAGCATCCACCTGAGTACCCTGCCCATACCTGGTAGTCCCAACTACCGCAGAACGGCTGGATGGTGTGGCGATCGACCGTGGCGGCCTCGCGCGATGGCGGCGGCGATGACCACGCCGAAGCCGGAAGGGACCCAGAGGCCGGTCATGCGACCCGCCGGGATCAAGGCGCTGCGCCGAGGAGGGCAGACGAGAACGCGTCAAGCGTCGAGCGGCTGGTCACCAGTTGACGAGTGGACAGAGAGATCTGCTGTGAGCGCGTTTGCCGCGGCAGTCAATGCTGTGGCTGTTACTGATAGAGCCGTGGGTTGCTTCTGGCTTCAAAGGCCACTCGTTCATTGATCGTCAAGAACCCCGCGTCGAGATGCCACTTGTCACCGGGCTGTGGCCAGCGGCGGCAGCCACCGACTCCTTCCCATTCAGCCATGTCTCCGCACATGGGTACATTCGGCACAATGTTAGTACCCGATTATGTTCCGCACTAGGGTCGACCTGCGCGCGGGCGGCACACTGTGGCCACGGCCCTTATCGAGAGCCCATCTCGACCACCTGGAGCTCTCGATCGCGGACATCGCGTACTCGCCGAACCTGAGTCAGCGTCGTCTCGGCCGCGTCTTCGCCGCGTGTGAGACCACCGGTGGTGGCGGGCTCTAGTTGCAGTCGCACATTGAAGGGGCCGAATCTATCAGGCGTTCAGTGGCTGGTCGTCGGCTGAAGGATGGTCGGAGAGATCTGCTTCAAGTGCCTTTGCGGCGGCGTTCAACGTTGTTACGAAAGCAGGCAGAGATGTAGCGATGTAGCGGGATTTCGGCATGGAGATCGTCAGGCAGGCGATCGGATCCCCACTGGAACCGCGAACCGGCACGCCCACTGCCACAACGTCTTTCTCGAATCTACCCACATTCACTGCAAAGCCGTTGCGACGAATGGTTTGCAGATCGCGCCGGAGCATACGCAGATTTGGACGCTCTCCATAGGAGTCGGTCTCCGGCCCGTCTGGGTACATCGTCTCCAACTCGCGTGAGCTGAGGGGGGCAAGAAGCAGGAGGCCAGCGGCAGTGCGGTGCGCAGGGATCACCATCCCCTCTCGAGAGCTGACGCGAAGTACCTGTTGGCACTCGACAGCGGCGATGAATCGAATGAGGTCATTCGTTCGCACCGCTAAGTTCGCGGTCTCCTCTGTAAGGTCGACTAACCGCCGTAGGTGGATCATCGCCGCTGCTCGTAGACGGCTTGCATGGGGTCGGGAATACGCCGCCAGTTCGAGTACCGCACCGGGCCGATAGACGTGGTTGTCGTCCTTCACGGCGAAGTCGCGGTAGACCAGCATCTGGAGCAGTCGATGCGCGGTCGAGCGCGCGACACCAAGTCGCGCGGCAACCACACTCACTGTGAGCTCACCCTCGAGCTGCAGCATCGTGACGATCTTAAGCGCGTGGTCGACGCTGGTGACCGCATACGTCGGCCGGTCCTTCACCGCTCCTCCTTGTTCTGCAAGACAGAATCTTGTGCCTAGAATCTGGTGGAGCATACATAGTTGGCATATGGTCGCGATGTCGAAGGCCAGCCACACCGTGATCGGCATGGTCGGCGGTCGCTGTGCACGGCAATAGTCGACATCAGCGGTGCCGATGTCGGCCCTCTCGAAGGTCGGTCAAACCATATGGAGCGACTCCGGGGTGTCGTGCCTCGAGGTTCTCCGCCGACTACAACGGAGTCGGTCACGCAATTCGTCGTAGGCCGAAGCCGAAGGCCGAGATGGTCGCGCGCGCATTCGAACATCGACTCAGTCGACGCCCGACCCCTTATTAGTCATGGACAGGTGGGAACTTCAACCGCTCATCCAACATGGCGAGAGTCTTGCCCGTGCTCAACAGAGAAGGATGATTATGACGACCACTGAGCACAAGCCCGCAGTGACCAACGGGGCATTCAGAACCCCCTCCCCCGGCCGGGAGGTCAGATACAAGACCGGCGCCGATGCCGAGAAGGCCGCGTACGTCCTCGCGGAAGCTTCTCAGACCAACCAAAAGTTGAGTGTGGCGTTGCACGAATTGGAGCCGGGAGAAAAATCCGGAAACCACATGCACACGCTGGAGGACGAAGGGTTCTTCGTCCTGGAGGGCACCGTCACCTTCTTCATGCCTCACGACGACTTGGTGATCGAAGCCGGCCCGCGCGAGTTCGTCTGGCATCCGGTCGGCCGGGCCCACAGCTTCCAGGCCGGTGACCAGCCGGCGAAACTCCTCCAGTTCATCGTGCCGGGGAAAGACCTCGTTCCGGAATTCTTCGAAGCGGAGGCCGGAGTCGACACCAGTACTTCCGAACAGCTTTCAGCATTGGCGGAGAAGTCGTTCCGCGAGTTGGGAATACGGGTATTCGGTCCTGACGCCACGCCTCCGTCGACGAGGCCTGCGATGGCACGTGGGCCGCGTACACCCGACGCTCGCCTGCTGATGCCCGATGAATCAGATAGGAAATTGAACAACCCGTTCAAGTCCGACGCCCGCAACAAACTCGTGCTGAATGTCGATCGAGGCGCAATGACGAGCGGGGAACTGATCTTTCACGCGTGGGGCCATCAGACCGGCGACTTATTCGAGTTGTTGGAAGTGGCGTGGACGAAACCCGACATCGTTTTCCCCCATGTCCACACTCTGGAAGAGGAAGGTTTCTACGTCCTCGAAGGTGAGTTCACCCTGTACGTCGCCGAGCCGGAGGGAATCACGAAGCAAGTTGGTCATCCAGGTGACTTCATCTGGGGGCCAAGGGACTACCCCCACTACTACCACATTTCAGGAGAGCAAGGCGCGCGCGTTCTCACATGTTTCGTACCCGGAGGAGCGGGATTCTTGAACTTCTTCCTCGGCATTGCGACCGAAGGAAGAGGCGCTGACCTCTCGACGTTGGAGAAGCTCCAGGACTTCCAGGACTGGACCAACAAGACTTCCGGACAGTACTTCCTGGGCCCTGATGAGTGGCCGGGAGAGTTTCCGACGCCAGTCGGTGGTGGAACACTTTCCTGACGAAGACCGACCCGCAAGCATGAGTTGCCGAGCGGAGGGCGGGCGCGACCAGAGGCTTGGTCGCGCCCGGCCTCCGCATGGCACTGTCACGTTGTTGAACGCGGCAAACTGGGAGAATGTGGCGTGACCACCCCAATGCCGTCGTACAAAGGCCACCGCTACCCGGTCGAGATCATCAACCACTGCGTGTGGTTGTACTTCCGGTTCCCGCTCAGCTTCCGTGAGGTCGAGGAACTCATGCTCGAACGTGGTGTCGCGGTCAGCTACGAGACGATTCGGCGGTGGTGCGCCAAGTTCGGGCAGTCCTACGCCAACCAGCTGCGCCGACGGCGGGCGCGGCCCGGTGACAAATGGCACCTCGACGAGGTATTCATCCGGATCAACGGCACGCAGCACTACCTGTGGCGGGCGGTCGACCAAGACGGCAACGTGCTCGACGTGCTGGTCCAGTCCCGCCGAAACGCGAAGGCAGCCAAGAGGTTCTTCCGCAAGCTGCTCAAGGGGCTGCGGTACGTGCCGCGGGTGATCGTCACCGACAAGCTCGCCAGCTACCAGGTGGCGCACCGCGAGATGCTGGCCTCGGTCGAGCATCGCCGGTCGAAGTATTTGAACAATCGAGCCGAGAACTCCCATCAACCCACCAGGCAGCGAGAACATGCGATGAAGCGCTTCAAATCACCCGGGCACGCGCAACGATTCCTGTCCGCCTTCTCGGGCATCTCACCGCATTTCCGGCCCAACCGGCACAGACTCTCGGCACCCGAATGGCGTACCGAGATGGCCGACCGTTTCGCGGTCTGGCAGCATGTCGCCGCGACCGACGCCGCCGCCTGAAAGTGAACGGCCCGGCGGTGTCCCGTAACAGCCTGCCCCAAACAGGCGTCGCTGCTAGGCGTTTCGACTAACGTGACAGTGCCGGGAGTCGAACTCGGTCGGGCCGGGGTTGGTGGTGCCGTCGACCTGGCCCATCAGGTTGCGCATGGTGGTGCCGGCCGGCCGGCTGCGGCGGGCGTTGCGGAATCCGCGCTGGGACCAGCGGACCGCGACCAGGGACCGCACGTTCTTGATCAGCACCCGCGCCGCGTGCGCCACCGCCACCGGGTCGTCGGCGCAGATCTGCAGCAGCAGATCGGTTTGCCCCCACCGGGTGTCGTCGAGTTCGTCGATCCCGAACGCGGGCAGCGGCCGCAACCACGACGGCTGCCGGTCGACGACCGATGCCGCGGTGAATGCGCCGGGGCCGAGGCCGACGGTGACGGTCAGCCGGGCCGGTGTGGCGGCGAGTTCGGGTTCGGTGTCCGCGAGCGCCGGGGTCCCGGCGGTGAGGCGGGCGGCGTCCTCGGTCCACACCCTCAACAGCCCCGCCACCGTGGCCCGGTCCGCGCCCGCCCGCAGGTCCAGGCCGACGAACTGGGCGTGCGCCTGCGGCGCGGTGGCAACCCCACCCTGGTGGGGGCCGTGGAACGGTTCGGTCAGCCCACCATCGGAGGGACTGTCGGGCCTGAGGTGGTCGGCGGTTTCGTGTGCGCCCCAGCCGACTCCCACGGCCCCGAGCGCGGCGGCACCCCCGGCGAGGAGGCGCCGCCGGCTCAGGCCGCGGGCGGGTGGGGTGGTGGACTCAGCCACCGTGCCGGGGTGCGGTCACGGCGGCGGGGGTGGTGTCGTGGCCGCCGGCGGGATCGTAGTTCTCCTGGTTGCCGGAGAAGTCGCGCACCTGGGCGTCGAAGGTGGTGGCGGAGCCGTCCTCGAAGGTGAGGGTGAACGTGGTGGTGGCGCCGGGGGTCAGTGGTGCGGTCAGGTCCATCAGCATCAGGTGGTCGCCACCGGGGGCGAGGGGGTGGGTGCTGCCCGCCGGGATGGTCACGCCGCCTGGCTTTTCCCGCATCACGGTGGCGCCGTCCGCGCCGGCGGCGATCTCGTGCAGTTCCATCCGGGTCGATGCCGGGCTGGACACGGACACGATCCGCACCGCGCCGCTCCCGGTGTTGGCCAGTTGCGCGAACGCGGCGCTCATCCCGGAATCGGCGGCCTTGACCCACTGGTCGGACACGGTCACCGCATCCGCCTCGGTGGCGGTGGATCGGTCGTGGTCGGGGCCGCCGCATCCGGCCAGCAGCAGGCCGGCGGACAGGGCGACGGCGCCAGCGGACCAGCGGTTGTGAAAGTGAGACATGTTGGTACTCCACACGGTTGAGCATGCGCAGGGCGCATGCGGGGGCATCGGTGCCCGCCCGGGGGCGGGCACCGGTATCAGTGACTGCGGGTGCGGCCGGGCCGCCTCACGCGGTTTCGGCCGTGGTCCTTCCTCGGCGGCCGGCCCGCGCCCGGTTGACGCCGCCGAGCAGGGCGTCGATCAGCAGGAACCCGAGCAGGCTCAGGCCGAGGAGCGGGATGAACCAGCCGACCGCGGCGACGGCCACGGCGACGGCCACGGCCGCGGCCGGGTGGATGCGCCGCCAGGCGCCGCGCACCGGCGGGCGGCCCACCCGGCGGGTGCCTCGGGTGGGGCGGCGCCGCCACCACAGGATGTAGCCGCGGACGATCACCGACACCAACGCGACCGCCAGCGCGAGCAACGCCAGCTGGTTGGCCAGACCGAACAGGATGCCCATGTGCAGTTGGATTCCCCAGGCGGACAGCTTCGCCGCCAGTGGCCAGTCCGCGAACCACGACGTGTCCGTGACCGCGCCGGTGGCTCCGTCGATGGCGATGGCGTTGTTGGACAGCACCCAGGGCTGGCGGGTCTGCGCGACGGTGAACGCGGTGCCCGGCTTGGACGGGATGCCGGCCTCGACCTTGCCGGTGATGCCGTTCTCGCGGGCGAGCGCCAGGACGGCGTCGATGCGCCCGACGTTGGCTGCGGTGATGTCCGCGGCGGGGGCGGCCGCATGCGTCATGCCCTCGTGTGCGGCGTGCTCCCCGGCCGGTGCGGCGGAGATGTCGCCGAGGGTGGTGGTGATTGTCGGGGTCGTCCAACTCAACGCGGACCGCACGTCGGAGACGTGCTGGCCGGCGTAGGTGGACCAGGTCAGGCCGGTCGCGGAGAGGAACACCAGCCCGACGGCGATCCAGATCCCGGCCACCCCGTGCCAGCTCAGGGTGCGATCACGGCCGCGGGCGGTGCGGTCGAGGGTCCACAACCGGGCACCACCGGTGGTGCGGGAGCGCGCCGCCCACAGGTAGACCCCGCCGAGGGCGATCACCCACAGCCAGGAGGCGGCGAGCTCGCTGTAGAGCCGGCCCGGCTCACCGAGGTGCAGGTTCCGATGGAGCTGGTCGATCCAGGTGCGCATCGGCAGCGCCCCGCTGCTGCCGTAGACCACCTGCTCGCCCACCGGGTGGGCGGTGGCCGGGTCGACGAACACCGCGCGGCGTTCGGACTCCCCCAGCGACGGGTCGGTGAAGATCACCCGGGTCGTCTCACCCGGGTCGGTGGCGGGGCGCACCGCCGCCACGGTGAGGTCGGGGCGGACCTGCTCGGCGGCGCGGATCTGGTCGGCCACCGGCACCGCTGGGCCGGTCGAGTCGACATGCAGAGAGTGCGAGTAGACGAACTGTTCGATGGTCGGGGCGACGGCGTAGAGGCCGCCGCTGACGGTGGCGATCAGCAGAAACGGGGCCACCAGGATGCCCGCGTAGAAGTGCAACCGCAGAATCAGCGGCCGGAACCTGCGCGGCGGTGCGGAATCCGGCGCCGCGAGCACGGGGGTGTCCGCGACGGGGGTGTCGCGTTCGAGCTCTGGAAGGGACATCGACGATCTCGATTCGAGTGTGCGCGGGCGACCGTCACCTGCACACCCCTCGACGAGTGCCGGCGCTACTGGGGCGCGGCGATCACTCGGGTGGGGTCGGCAGGCGGCGTCGCCGCAGGGCTGGGTCGGCGCCCGGACCCGGGCTTTCGGATCCTGCCGGCGCCGCCGAGGGACACGCCCGGGCCGCGGCTGACCCAGAACCAGGTGAGCCGGACAGGGGCGGGGAGGAAAGGGACGTCGAAACCTCGCGGACGGGTCCTGCCCGTGGCATCGGGCGATGCCGCGCACTGACCGGGTCCGGTGTCGGGGTCGACTCAGGCGAGCACCGGTGGGCCGCGGGTGCCGGCGGCCGCGCTGACCAGCAGCCACAACGACAGCTTCGCCCGGTAGAGCGGTGTCGCCGACCAGGTTCCGGTATCGACCCGGAGCGGGGCCAGCACCGTGAGCAGGATGCGGGTCACCGCCGCAAGCGCCCGCAGGCAGGCGCGTTCAGCGGCCCGCACCGCGACCGCGGACGCGGCGATCGCACCGACGTGCGCGGCGATCATCGGTGCGGACAGGCCCAGGCTGTGGGTGTGCTCGGACGCCACCGCCAAAGTGGTGTGCCCGATCAGCTGACCGGAGGTGATCGCGCCGATCAGGACCAGCCGGTCCCGGCGGGTCGCGTGGAGCGTGGCCACCGCGACGCCGACCGTGGCGCAGGCGGCGAGCAGCAGCACCAGCGCACCTTCGCTCGGTGGCATCGCGCCGCCGCCGATGCCATGGGCGGCGACGCTGACCGCGCCGGAGAGCGAACCCACGACGGCGCCGCGCACCCGCGCGAGCACCTCCACCCGTGAATTCACCCCGCGAGACTACCGCCCCTGCTGCCGGGCCTCGTACCCCGGACCGCCGGGAACCCGGACCCTCGGGCCAAGGGCTTCCGGTCGACGGGTGTGCGGGTTAGGAGCGCCGGGATCGCGCGAACGCCGCAATGCCCGCGAGCGCCCCGACCGCACCGAGGACCAGACCGATCCCGCCCAACCACCGGGCCAACGTGTCCGAGGTACCGGTGGAGGTGGTCTCCGAGGTGTGCGCGAACTCCCCGTGCTCGCTGCCCGTCTCGCTGCCGGATGCCGCTGCCAGGGTCAGGGTCGGTGCCGGGTACTCCGGTTCGCTGCCCCCGGCGGGGGTCGGTTGCTCCCAGTTGACGACGGTGCCGTCGCTGTAGGTCTGCGCCGCGGGGAAGGACACCGTGTCCTGGTTCGGCAGCGGACCCGCGGCCAGCTCGAATTGCTCGAACTGGTCGGGGCCGACCAGGGTGCCGGCATCGGCGGTCCAGGTCACCGCGGTGGCCTGATCGGCGTTCCTGTCGATGGTGGCCGTCCAGCCGGGCATCGGTTCGGTGCGCGCCGACTTCAGCGACGGCAGCTGCACGGTCAGTTTGACCGTGCCTGCGGTCTCGGATTCGGTGGGGACCCGGAAGGTCAGCACCGAATAGCCGCCCTGCTCGGCTCCCGACCCTGCCGTCAGGTCGAGTGATTCGCTGATCTCACCGATCAATGGCTGGGAGTAGTGGAGATTGGCGACGACGATGCCGCAGGCCGCTGCGATGAGCAGCACGAGCGACGTCGGCATCGAGACAGATGTCTTGGTGGCCGGGATGTCGTCGGCTCTGGTCATCGCGGTTCCTTTCGGCAGCGCCGCCCGGTGTGTAGGCCGTTGGATTTGTTGTTCGTGGCGCGGGCATGCGGAAGCCCGCGCAACAGCACCCGTGTATGCATGAGGCGCGCGGGATGCCGGGAAAGGTGTGGTCAGCGGGGGTAGTGGCCGCTGAGGGCGGACGGGCTTATGAGGCCGGTTGTCCGAACAGCGGCAGGTGGGTGCGGCTCTTTCCGGTCCCGTTGGTGGGTCGGAGCGCATCGAGCAACGAGTTCACGTCGGGTGCGGCTGGCGCGTTGTCGAAGACGAACCAGACGCCGCGCGTCGCTATCGTCCCCGGGTTGTAGAACAGGTGCGGCCGGCTCGAGTCGAAGCAGAACGAGTCCCCGGGTCCGAGTTCGTGCTCGTCGAAGTCGAGTTTCAGCCGCAGTACACCCTCGAGGATGTAGGCGAACTCGGCTCCGGCGTGGCGCATCAGCTTGCCGTCGACCGAACTGGACGCGCCTGCCTGATAGGTGACGTAGAGCGGTTCGATGTCGGTGCGACCACCGGTGGCGAGCCGCTGCCAGGTGACCCCGTTCTCCATTTCGAGGACGGGGTTGTCGGCGGAGCGCTGAATCCCCGCCGCGGCATCGCGGTCCTGCGGAAGCTGAATGCCGAGACTGCGACCGGTGACGATTTCATCGAGGGACACCTCGAGGACAGTCGCGAGCCCGAAGAGTGTCTTCACGGACGGCTGCGTCTTACCGTTCTCCACCTGCGAGAGCAGGCTGGTGGAGATGTTGAGCTGCTCAGCGACCTGACGCAGGGACATCTTCTTGTCCAGGCGCGCCCGTTTCAAAGCGACGCCGATTTCATCATCCACCACATGCCCCGTTCTGTTGCTGACGCTCAATATCCACTGTGACTTAACTCAGACTGCAGCGCAACCGTGCATATCCTTCAACGATGTTGACAATCACACTACACGACTTGCATGATTGGAGTCACAGATTCCAGCCATAGTGAACGATTGGGTTGGTTGCTCTGACATCCTCGACATCTGTGCCACGAGGCGCAGAAGCCTATTTCCCAGGGAAGGAAGATTGACCGTGAGCAAGATCGATCTGATCGCAGGCACATGGACCACAGCAGGCGACGCAGACGCCGGCAACGCGGAGAACGATCGCAGTCCGCATAGTTTCCAGGAGCGCATCGAGGTCGCCGCGAAGGCCGGATTCACTGGTGTCGGCGTCGGTTACCTGGACCTTCTCGACGCCGAGGAGCAGTACGGGTTCTCCACGCTGAAGTCCGTGCTCGCCGACAACGGCATCGAGCACCTCGAACTCGAGTTCCTGGAGAACTGGTTCCTCACCGACGATCGCCGCCCTGCCGCGGACAAGGTCCGCGCCGACATGCTGCGCGCTGCCGAGGCGCTCGGTGCCCGGCACATCAAAGTCGGGGGCGACTTCACCGGAGGTGAATTCGATGCGGACCACATGGCCGCCGAATTCGTAAAGCTGTCCACCGATGCTGCAAACGCCGGAACGACGGTGGTGTTCGAGCCGATGCCGTTCGTGAACGTCAAGACCCCGCAGCAGGCGCTCGAGTTCATCGCCAAGGCCGATCACCCGGCCGGTGGGCTGCTCATCGACATCTGGCACGTCGCCCGAGCCGGCGTCGACTTCACCACCCTGGCCCACATCCCGGCGAAGTACATCTTCGACGTCGAACTCGACGACGCGCCGCTGAACTTCGAGGGCGACATCATCGCCGACACCTTCAACGGCCGCCGGTTGCCCGGTGAGGGCGAACTCGACGTCGCCGGTTTCGTCGAGGCGATCCGCAAGACCGGATACGAGGGCATCTACGGCGTGGAGATCCTGTCCGCCGAGTACCGCAAGCTCCCCATCAGCGAAGCAGTGCCGGCGGCGTATGAAGCGACGATGAAGTTCCTCCGCTGACCCGATCACACCCGAAAGATCACCGAGAGACGAGGACATCGCAATGGGGCGATTGGCAGGCAAGGTAGCGATCATCAGCGGCGGGGCCCGCGGCATCGGCCGCGCCGCCGCGGAATTGTTCGCCGAAGAAGGGGCGAAGGTCGTGGTCGGCGACGTGCGCGAACCCGAGGGCTTCGAGCATGCCGACATCACCTTCCACCCGCTCGACGTCACCCGCCTCGAGAGTTGGGGGAGCCTCGTCGACTCGGTGATCTCCGCCCACGGGCGCATCGACATCCTGGTCAACAACGCCGGCCTGGTCGGCTCCTACGAACCGATCGGCAAGATCGACGTCGACGACTGGCACAACATCATCGAGGTCAATCAGACCGGCGTCTTCTACGGCATGCGATCGGTGATTCCGACGATGCAGGCCCAGCACGCCGGGGCGATCGTCAACGTCTCCTCGATCTGGGGCATCGTCGGCGCCGCCGGCGTCTCGGCCTACCAGGCGAGCAAGGCTGCGGTGCGGATGATGAGCAAGAACGCCGCACTGTCGTATGTCGACGACGGGATCCGGGTCAACTCCCTGCACCCGGGGCTGGCCAGCACCCCGATGATCGCGGCCCAGGACGACGCGATCACCGCCGATGTGATCGCGGCGACTCCGATGAAGCGCGCCGCCGATCCCCGCGAAATCGCCTACGGCGCACTGTTCCTCGCCAGCGACGAAGCCAGCTACATCACCGGGATCGAACTGCCGGTCGACGGCGGCTACACCGCACCGTGAAAGGAAATGAACCGATGACCGATCGTGGATTGTTCACCGAAGGCCGCTCGGCGGAGGTGGTGATCGAGAGCCTGGGCGCCGACACCGACCCTCGGCTGCGGGAGATCCTGACCTCGCTGATCCGGCACCTGCACGACTTCGTCAAGGACGTCCAGCTCACCGAGGAGGAATGGAACACGGGCATCGAGTTCCTCACTCGTACCGGGCACACCTGCAACGATGTGCGGCAGGAATTCATCCTGCTCTCCGACGTCCTCGGGGTGTCGATGCTGGTGGAAACCATCAATCACCGGGCCCTCGACCACGCGACCGAGCAGACCGTCCTCGGGCCCTTCCACATGGTCGATTCGCCGCCCCGCGAGCTCGGGGACACCATCGCCCTCGACGGCGGCGGTGAACCGTGCCTGGTCACCGGGCAGGTCACAAGCGCCGACGGTACTCCGTTGGCCGGGGCGAAGGTCGACGTGTGGCAGGCCAACGCCGAAGGGTTCTACGACGTCCAGCAGCCCGGCATCCAACCGGAGTTGAACCTGCGCGGGTTGTTCACCGCCGATGACGAGGGCAAGTTCTGGTTCCGCTCGATCGTGCCCCGCTACTACCCCATCCCCGACGACGGACCGGTGGGGGATCTCCTCGCGGTCACCGGACGCCACCCCAACCGGCCGGCGCACGTGCACTTCATCGTCACCGCCCCCGGCCACGAACCGGTCACCACGCACCTGTTCGTCGAGGACACCCCGTACATCGACTCCGACGTCGTGTTCGGGGTCAAGGAGAGCCTGATCCGGGAGTTCCCGGTGGTCGACGACCCGCAGCGAGCCACCGAGCTCGGGTTCACCAACCCGTTCCGGAGCGTGCACTTCGATGTGACCCTGCTCGAATCCGACGTCCGAGAGCCCGAAACCGAAGTACGAGAGGCGGTTCGACCGTGACGTTCACCAGCTCCTTCCACTACCAGGCCCTGCCGATGCGGGTGACCTTCGAGGCCGGTGCGGTGACCAAGATCGGGGCGGAACTCGACCGTCTCGGGCTGCGGCGGGCACTGGTTTTGTGTACGCCGGAGCAGAAGCACCTGGCGGAGCAGGTCATGGAGCACCTCGGTGACCGCGGCGCCGGCATCTTCGACCAGGCTCGCATGCACGTGCCGGTCGAGACCGCCGACCAGGCCCGGGACCGGGCGCTCGAGCTCGGCGCGGACAGCTGCGTGGTGATCGGCGGCGGCTCCTCGATCGGCCTGGGCAAGGCGATCGCCCTCGAACACGGGCTGCCGATCATCGCGATCCCCACTACCTACGCCGGATCGGAGATGACCCCGATCTGGGGGCTGACGCGCGAGGGCCGCAAGCAGACCGGACGCGACCCGAAGGTGTTGCCGCAGGCCGTGATATACGACCCGCAGCTGACCACCACCTTGCCGGCGGAAATCTCCGCGGCCAGCGGCCTGAACGCCGTCGCGCACGCCGTCGAAGCGCTCTACGCCCCCGACGCCTCGCCGATCATCTCGCTGATGGCCGAGGAAGGAGTGCGGGCGTTCGCCGAATCGCTGACCGCGATCGTGGCCGACGGGAACGATCTCGACGCCCGGTCGCGGGCGCTGTACGGGGCGTGGCTGTGCGGCGCCTGCCTTGGGGCGACCACGATGTCGCTGCACCACAAGCTGTGCCACGTCCTCGGCGGCTCACTCGATCTGCCGCACGCCCAGACGCACGCCATCGTGCTGCCGTATGTGCTGGCCTACAACGAATCCCACGCCCCGGCGGCCCGGGCCGGGCTGCAACGGGCTCTGGGCACTGACGGCGACCCGTCCATCGCACTGTGGGAACTCGAGCAGCAACTGAAGATTCCGCACTCGCTCGAGGAACTGGGCGTGCGCGAAGGGCAGCTCCCCGCCGTCGTCGACGAGGTCCTGTCCAACCCGTACTCGAACCCCACTCCGGTCACCGACGACGGCCTACGCCATCTCCTGCGCGGGGCACTGCGCGGCGATCGACCCACCCACCGATGACCCGATACACCGATCATCCCCATCCGCCCTGAACAGCACAGGAGCCGACGTGACCGCTCCCCACGATGCCACGACCACCATCCGCGACCTCGAAAACGACCGATACCGGGCCATCGTCGACCGGGACCTGACCCGGTTCGCCGAACTCAGCCACCCGGACCTGGCCTACTCGCATTCCTCCGGCGAGACCGACACCCTCGAGGACTACCTCGACAAGGTGCGTTCCGGCTTCTACGTCTACCACGAGATCGACCACCCCATCGACTTCATCCGCATCGTCGACGACGTCGCACTCGTCGTCGGGGAAATGAACGCCGACATCACCGCCGGCGGGCGCGACAAGAAGCTACGCAACCGGTGCCTGGCGGTGTGGAAGAACACCGACGACGGCTGGCGATTCCTCGCCTACCAGCCCACACCGATACCCACCGCCTAACGCACTCTTCGCTACCGCTCCGCGAGCGAGCGCTCGGCTCGCCAGGGGTAGTTCACCCACCCGAACACCCAGATTGGATCGTCATGCCCACCCTCGAGAACAACATCGCCATCGTCACCGGAGCCAGCCGCGGCCTCGGTGAAGGCATCGCCGTCGAACTCGCCGCGCGCGGCGCCACGGTCGTGTGCGCCGACCTGCACAGCGCCGAGGACACCGCGGCGAAGCTGCAGTCCGCGGGCAGCCCGAAGAGCACGTCCGCCAAGGTCGACGTGTCCAGTGCCGCCTCCGTGAACGAGCTGGTTGGCTCCACCGTCGACACGCACGGGCGTCTGGACATCATGGTCAACAACGCCGGAATTTACACCTACGGTGCGATCGCCGAGGTCAGCGACGAGGACTTCCGCCGCACCATGGACGTCAACGTCGGGGGTGTCTTCCACGGTGCCCGCGCCGCCGCGCGGGTGATGAAGCAGCAGAAGTCCGGGCGCATCATCAACACCGCGTCCCAGCTCGGCAAGCTGGCACGGCCCAATGAGGGTGTCTACTCCGCGTCGAAGGCTGCCGTCATCTTGATGACGCAGGCGCTCGGGCTGGAACTGGCGCCGTACAACATCACCGTCAACGCCGTCTGCCCCGGTTGCATGCACACCGAGATGATGGAGGCCTCGTTCGCGGAAATCGCTGAGAGCGAAGGGATCACGCTCGAGCAGAAGATGCAGAACTACCTCGACGCCAGCATCCCCACGGGCCGCTTCGGCACTCTCGAGGACATGGGGCGCATGGTCGCGTGGCTGGCCTCCGACGAGGCCTCGTTCACCACCGGTTCCGCTCTCAACCTCACCGGCGGAGAACAAGTCTTCTTCTGAGGCGGGCGTCCACTCCCCACCCGTGTTCGACTGCGGTGGCAGCCTTCGTTCACCCGAGGCTGCCACCGCACTCGCATATTCAGCACGGTTAAACAATCGATGCCCAACTTCGGCAGTATCACCCCGTTCACGTCCCCGTGTTGACAGTCACGCTTAAATAGGTGTTATGATTGGGGTCACCGGATTCAGTGATGATGAATTCCTGGTTTGGGAGTGTCATACCAGTCCCCCCTTCCTCCGCACTTTTGTCTATCCGTCTGTTCAGGAGCCCGCCGTGACCAATCAGATCTCCGCTCCGTCACCCATTGCCGTCGAGGCGGCCGGGGTCAGCAAGCAGTTCGGCGGTGTGCACGCTCTCCGCGACGTCAGCGTCCGCGTCGAGTCCGGCACCTGCCACGCGATCGTCGGGGCCAACGGCGCCGGCAAGTCCACCCTCATGAAGGTCCTCGCCGGCCTCTACCTCCCCGATTCCGGACAGGTCACCGTCGCCGGGGAACCACTGGCCGGCGGAACGGTGGCCTCCAAGGCAGCCGGAATCGCGTTGGTGCACCAGGAACTGAGCCTGTGCCCGGACCTGACCGTCGCCGAGAACATCTGCGTCGGAACCACACCCACCAGAAACGGGCTCGTCGACCGCACAGCGATGCGGCGGATCGCGACCGCACTGTGTGCCCGGTTGGGTGTCGACATCGACCCCGACGCCCTGGCCGGCCAACTGCCCGCCACCCTGCAGCAGTTTGTCGAGATCGCGAAGGCGCTCCGGCTCGACCCTCGCATCCTCATCCTCGACGAGCCCACCGCGTCGTTGACGCCGCAGGAAACCGACAAGCTCCTCGACCTGCTGAAATCGTTGCGCGACGAGGGCGTCACCATCGTCTACATTTCCCATCGCCTGCGGGAGATCTTCGAACTCTGCAGCCGCGCCACCGTGCTGCGCGACGGACGCCTGGTCGAGCACCTCGACCTCGCCGAGTCGTCCACCGACGCGCTCGTGGAGAGCATGGTCGGAGAGAAGCTCCTCAACCTCGAGATCAGCGAACGCCAGTCCAAGCCGGAGACGTTCGGTGACGTCGTCCTGTCCGTCGACAACCTGTGGGCACCGGGGGTGTTCGGCACCAGCCTCGAGGTCCGCGCGGGTGAGGTCCTCGGGCTGGGCGGACTGATGGGATCGGGACGCACCGAACTGGTCCGCGCCATCCTCGGTCTCGAACCCCGCACCCGCGGCACCGTCACCCTCACCAGCGACGGCCGCCGTCGGGCCATTCATTCCTACAGCTCCGCGGTCCTGAGCGGGATCGCCTTCGTCCCCGAAGACCGTCGCACCGAAGGGGTTCTGCTCGCCCGCTCGGTCCGGGAGAACCTGGCGCTGCCCTCACTGCGCGCCCTGAGCCGTGTCGGGCAGATCCGGTCCTCCCGGTTGCAGACCCTGGCCACCGGCATCGTCGGCGAGGTCAACCTCAAGCCCGCCAAGACCGGTTCGACGGTGAAACTGCTCAGCGGCGGAAACCAGCAGAAGGTCGCCTTCGGCCGGTGGCTGCCGACCAACCCGCGACTGTTCGTCCTCGACGAGCCGACCGCCGGCGTCGATGTCGGTGCCAAGGCCGAAATCCACGAATTGGTCCGCGGTCTGACCGCGAAGGGCACCGCCGTCATCGTCGTCTCCTCCGACCTCGAAGAACTGCTGTCGCTGTCCGACCGCATCGCGGTGCTGCGCGACGGCACGATCGCCGGTGAACTCTCCGCCGCGGAGGCGGACCAGCACGCCATCGTCCGCCTCGGCACCCACCACACCACGCCCGAAAACAAGGAAGCCGCACATGTCTGACACCCAGATCGCGCCCCCGCAACGGGTCGCCACCTATGTGCCGCCGCTGCGGCAGAAGTTCGACGACAACCCCACGGTGATCGTCGTGACCGGGGCACTGATCGCGCTGCTGCTGTTCGCCGCCGTCGGCCTCGACGGCTTCTGGTCCGCGCAGAACCTCGGCACCCTGCTCCGCAACAGCGCCTTCCTCGGATTCGTCGCTCTCGGTATGACATTCGTCGTCGTCTCCGGTCTGATCATCGACCTGTCGGTCGTCCCCCAGATCGCGCTGGCGGCCATCGTCGTCGTCGCGTTGAGCCCGCACGGATTCCTCGTCGCGGCCCCGGCGGCGATCGGCGCCTGCCTGATCTTCGCGCTCGTCAACGGACTCGGCGCAGGTCTGATGCGCGGCAACGGGGTCATCGTGACCCTGGCCACCGCCACCGCCGGAATGGGTGTGCTCAACTACGTCACCGGCGGCGCCCAGTACTCCGGGAACACCTCGTTCCTGTCCTGGATCGGCAACACCAGCATCGCCGGGATCCCCGTGGTGTTCCTGTTCTTCGCCGCCGCGGCCGTCCTCGCCCACAACCTGCTCTCGTCCACCAGTTTCGGCTACTCGCTGCGAGCGACCGGAACCAACCGCGGCGCCGCCCGGATCGCCGGACTGAGCACCTCCCGCACCCTGACCCTCACCTTCGCCGTCTCCTCCCTCGGAGCCGCGGCCGCCGGAATGGCGCTGGCCGGCTACAGCTCGAGCGCCGTGTCGACCATGTCCGCCGGTTACGACTTCAACGCCCTCGCCGCCGTGGTCATCGGCGGCACCAGCCTCTTCGGCGGTAAGGGTTCCGTCCTGGGCACCGTCCTCGGTGTCGCCTTCGTCCAGGTCCTGCTCAGTGTCCTGTCCCTGGTCGGGTTGCCGTTCCAATGGCAGCAGTTCGTCCAGGGATTCATCATCGTCGCGACGCTGGCGGCCGACGCCGTCCTGCGCCGACGTGGAGGTCTCAAGTGAACAACAACACTCTCCTGACCCAGTTCAAGAACTGGACCGCGTTCCGGGCGGTGATCCTGCTCGCCCTGGTCGTCGCCGTGCTGCTGCTGGTGCAACCCACCGCGCTCGGCTCCTACGGCATCGCCCTGTCCCGGATCGTCGACGTGTGGCTGGTGGCCATCGCGCTGGTGCCCGTCCTGGTCCTCGGTGAGATCGACCTCAGCGTCGGATCGACCATGGCCGTCACGGCCGCCGTCGCCGCGCAGGTCTCCGGCAACCTGGCCATCTCGATTCCCCTCGCGCTGATCACCGGTGCCGTGGTGGGATTGATCAACGGGCTTCTGATCGTCAAGGTCGGGATCAACTCCTTCATCACCACCCTCGGCATGCTGATCACCCTGCAGGGTCTGGCCCTGGCCATCACCGACGGCGCCCCCGTCCCACTGCAGGACTCCCCCCGGGCCCTGTCGTTTTCCGTCCCCCTCGTCGGGCAGGTCACCCCGGACATCGTCATCGCCGTCGTCGCCACCGCGGCCCTGTGGTTCTTCATGACCAAGGTGCGCTCGGGACGCGAGCTCTACATCATCGGCGGCAACGCCGAAGCCGCGGCGTCGGGCGGAATCTCGATCACCTCCCGCAAGATCCTCGCCTTCATGATCTGCAGCTCCGTCGCCGGTCTCGCCGGCGTCGTCGACACCCTCAACCTCGTCGCCGCGTCCCCGACCCTGGGATCGACGGTCATGCTGCTGGCCATCGCCGCCGCCGTCGTCGGTGGGGCGAGCCTGTCCGGCGGGAAGGCCAGCATCATCGGCGCCGTCATCGGCGCCGTCGCCCTCGGCGGCATCAGCATCGGACTGCAGATGAGTGGTCTGGACTCGAGCATCGAGAACGTCGCCATCGGCGTGATCCTGTTCGCCGCGATCGTGCTGACCAAAGACGGCGTCCGAGCCCTCCGCCTACCGGCGCTGTCGGCGCTGCTGGCGCCACGCACCGGCACATCCGCGGACCACACAGCCGTCGCAGCAGGAAAGGCACGATGATGGCGCACACAATCACTCTGCTCCGCAAGGTCGCACTCGCGATCACCGTTTGCGCGGCCACCGTGCTGGCCGGCACCGCGTGCGGCGCCCCCGGGGCGGCGACCAACCACGACGACTGGCCGACGATCGCGTTCCTCGTGCCGATGGACCGCAACCACGAATACGGCCGCAACTACGTTGCGTCCCTGCGCACCACCGCCGAAGAACACCACGTCCACGCGTTCGTGATGAACTCGAACTACGACGCCTCCGTGCAGGCCTCGCAGATGAAGATCGCGATCGCCAAGAAGGTCGACGGCATCGTGATCTGGCCGGCGCTCTACGGCGCCGAACAGCCGATGCTCATCCAGGCCCAGCGCGCCGGGATTCCGGTCGACATCAGCAACTCTCAGCCCCCCGAGGACCTCGACACCAGCCTCTATCACGCCTTCACCGGACCGAACGATCAACGCATCGGTGAACTGCAGGGCAAGGAACTCGCGAAGCTGCTCAGCGGCAAGGGCACCTACGTCTACATCGGCGGCACCCCCGGCAACGCGGCCGCGATCAACCGGCAGGTCGGCCTCGAACGGGAGATGGCCAATCACCCCGACATCACGCTGCTCGGCTCCCAGCCGGGCAACTTCGACAAGAACCAGGCCCAGACCGCCGCGAGCGCGCTGATCAGCCGGTTCGGCAACCAGATCGACGCCCTCGTCACCCCCGACGACATCATGGCCTCCGGTGCCGCGCAGGCCCTCGACGCCGCCGGGATGGCCGGCCAGGTCAAGCTGCTCGGCCACAACTACGCCCCGGTCGCCCGGGGCATGCTCGAGAACGGTTCGATGTCGACCACCCTGTTCCAGTCACCGTGCTGGGACTCCACCCACGCCCTGACCACCATGATGGCCATCCTCGACGGCAAGGACGTGCCGCCGGTCAGCTACATGCCGCTGCCGGTGGTCACCAAGGACAACCTCGACGAGTTCACCCCCAACAGCTGCCTGCCCGACGGATACTCCGAACCCACCCCCAACTAGAAGCCCGACCGAGAGGAACCCCGATGGACACCGGACTCGAGGACAAAGTTGTCGTCATCACCGGCGCCGGCTCCGGAATCGGCGCCGCCTCCGCCCGCGCCTTCGCCGCGGAGAAGGCCCGGCTCGCCCTGCTCGACCGCGACCGGCACGGTCTCGACATCCTCGCCAAGGAACTCGAGCAGATCACCGAAGTCCACTACGCCGTCGCCGATCTCAGTACCGAAGCCGGTGTCACCGGTGGGCTCGACGAGGTCCTCGCCCGCTACGACGGGCGGGTGGACGTGCTGTTCAACAACGTCGGCGCCGGCAGCCTGGGAACGTTCGACAGTCTCACCGACACCGACTGGGTCTCCACCCTCGAGCTGAACTTCCTCAGCCAGGTCCGCGCCGCCACCCACGTGCTGCCCGCCATGCGGGCCGCCGGACGCGGGGTCATCGTCAACAACGCCTCCGACCTGGGCCGCCAGCCCATCGCCGCCGGCCCGGACTACGCCGCATCCAAGGCCGCGATCCTGTCGTTCACCAGCTCGCTGGCGATCAGCGAAGGCCCGACCGTGCGGGTCAACGCCGTCGCCCCCGGACCGATCCTCTCCCCGATGTGGCTGATGGACGGCGGCCTCGCCGACACGTTCGCCGCCGCGCACGGCGTCCACCGCGACGAATCCATCGAGGCCGAGATGAAGCACCGCGGACTTCCCTTGCAGCGCATCGGAACCCCCGAAGAAGTGGCGAACGTGGTGGTCTTCCTCGCCTCCGACCTTGCCTCCTACGTCACCGCCTCGGTCTACGGCGTCGACGGCGGCTCCTTCCGCGCCATCACGTAAACCGCACATCGAACCAGGGCCTGTCCGAATACGGACAGGCCCTATTCGGCGTTGTCACCGGGCCCCGTGCCGTGGGCCTGAGAACGCCCCAAGACCCGCCCTTCCCCATGAACAAATTTAGTAACACTAAATATTTATGCGCACTGCGAACGCGACCACTCGACGGCCGCGCCGACCACCAACCCCGCTCCGCCGAACACCGGGACGAGGGCGCGGCATCCATCAGGAACACCGCAAATAAACTTTCATATGAACACTTCTCGCCGATACTTCGTCGTAGCCGCATCGTGTGGGATACGTCAATGCGGGCCGGGCTCGCGGTCTCTGGCCACCGTCGACACCTCAACCGATCCGCACCTCATCACGGCCGCGGGGCGCACACCGGAACGGACGCCGAGCTGCGGATCCACACATCCATCGCGACGTTCGACGTCGCGGCCGCGCAGACCGTCAGGCGATTCCCGTGCCACGACAGGCGCCCACCTGCCCGCACTACCTGCCCTCTGCCATCGACGGCAGAGAGCCGATCACCATTCCCACGACAGCCTGATGATCACCGGCACTGCGGCGCAACCGAATCGGCCCTTGACCTGCCATCACGACACATCCCCCGGTACCCCAGCGCTCGAGCGGCGATGACTCGTGGTGCGTCGTAGTCGGTAGCCATGACTGATCTTTCCTCGTACGCTGGGTGTTCGGACCCATGATCCTTGTCGGACGAAGGAACAGCAGAGCACCGACACGACGACGGCACGAACGGTTGACATCGCCCATGATCAACCCGCGCAGCGCGATCAGGTTACTTCCCAGCCATCACATGCGCGGCCGAAGTCGGGATCACATCCCGGAGGCAGTGCGGAAAACTACTCTGCACCAGCAATGTTCGTGCCGTTCACTCGGCATCCCGCCAACTTTAGCGCTCACCCACAGGACGTGCTAACTCCGGTGTAGCGGTGCAACCTCCCGGCAAATACTGGCACTGCCGGCGACCGAGTGCTAATTTCTTGTTCTGCACGGTGACCGCGCTCGTCGGGGGACGAGCACAGGAGTCGAGGGAGGTGCATTGCTGTGCGCAACGACGATCGACAACAGCACGATTGCAGTGATCCCACCGCCGAAGATCCGCTCGTGACGGGCGGGTCGGTGCGCTGGCCGGATCCGAGCCCGCTGGCGAAGTGGTGGCAGCAGATAGTCTTCGGCGACCGGAGGGCCGCGTGAGAGCCCTGCGTGTACCGCGGACCGTTTTCGCGTGTAGCCGTTGTGGTCGCGCGTATCGATCGCGGGAAGGCAACCGACCGGGCCTCGCCGCCACGGTGGCCCGACTCAACGGATGGGAGATCGACGAGACCGTTCTGTGCCCCGGGTGCGCCTCGATCACCACGATGGCCTCCTGAGCTGGCGCGTCCGACTCCGATGATGGCGCCCTCGCCGGGATTCCGGGAGTGGTGATGCGACACCGATGGCAGTGGACAGTCGAGGCTACCCGCGGCCGGAGGTGCGGAGTCGGGGTCGGGGTCGGGTAACGAGTTCGCACCAGGCTGGTCCCCCTGACCGGAGCGACCGTGCTGCGTGCCGCACAGGCGAGTCGATGACGCATGCACGCCGAGCAGTCTCTCACCCACTCGCGACAACCTTCGCGGACTGGCGGAGTGTTGCCGACGAGGTGGTCCGTCAGCGCCCGCTTGGAGCCGTGGCCGGTCGCTCGAAACGCAGGTGATCCGTTGCCCTGGGGCCAGCTCAGTCAGTTGGTGGGGGCGGGTGTGCAGTCGATGACCGGTAGGGAAATCCGTACACCTCCCCCGCCCCGGTTCGACTGCGGCAGGGGCGGTTAGCGGACCCGGTCGGGGGACGAGGCCGCGGTCGCGGTGCGGAGCACCTCGCGGGCGACGTCGTAGAGTTTGGTGTTGGTGCGCTGAGACCTCGCGACCAACTCGCGAAATGCCTGTTCGGCGTCGACGCCGTGCCTTCCCATCAGCACCCCCTTGGCCTGTTCGATCTCGGCGCGGCTGGCCAGCGCGGCCTGCAGCTGCTCCACGGTCTGCCTGGATCGGCCCCACCGTAGGGCGTTGGTGATCGCCGCCGACGCCGCGGTGCTCAGCAGCGCCATCAGCTTTTCGTCGAACGGATCGAACGCCTCGGGCCGGGCACTGTACACATTGAACGATCCCACCAACTCCGCCGCGTCGTCATCGCCGACGAGCAGCGGAACCGACAGATACGCGCGGATCCCGGCGGCCCGGGCAGCGGCGGTGAATTCCGGCCACACGTCGTCGTGATCGCCGACCACAGACCGCACCGGGCGGCGAGTGGCGCAGGCCTGCAGGCACGGTCCCCGGCCGGCCGCGTACTGCGCCGCGTCGATCGGTTCCATCGCGGGGTCGGTGACCGCCACGGTCACCGGGTGCCGTTCGTCGAGGCGGGTGACACTGATCGCGTCCGCGTCCTCGAGCGCGGCCACCCCGGTCCGGGCCAGCCGCAGCAACACCACCTCGAGGGCTTCCTCGGAGGCCGACTCGCCGCGAAGCGTGTCGAGTGCCGCGGTGACGGTGTCCAACGCGACGGTCACCGCGGTCATCGACGGATACTGCGCCGACCCGTCGGCACCGATAGTCATCGCTTCATCCCTGCACGTTTCGGACCCGTGAACGGTCCTCAGCGGCGCACACTCGCATCCCGACGCGGTGTGGTGCCCCCTCGGGAACAGCGTCTCCGCCAGCCACGCCCGGGACCTCCGGGACCTCTGAGCCCTGGCCAACATCGGCGGCGATCAACCCAGACACCGCGGCCCGGTACCGCACACACGGGCCGACCGGGAAGAACCCCGGCGGCTACGTCTTCACCCGACCGCCCCGCGACAACGAAGGCACACCCACCCAACTCGCCGGCCGAACCCGACTCCCCATCACCGCCCCCGACGCCCTCCACACCGTCCGCACCGCATGGGCTGCCCACCTCACACCCCCACCCTGACCACCCCGAACCCCACGCCAACGGGGCGGCGCATGCCACCCATCGTCAGGAGCCGCCGCCCCGCTAGTGGGACTTCTTCGCGGCGATCTCGGTCGCCGGATGCACGGCGATCAGGCCGAGGCCTTCGCGTCGCTTGCACAGCCGCGCCAGCTCCCGATACGCGGACTCACCGAGCAACTCGGTCAGCTCCGGCGCATACGACTGCCACACCGCCTCGGCGCCGACGTGCGCGTCCGGCGAGCCGGAGCAGTACCAGTTCAGATCCGCGCCGCCCTCACCCCAACCACGTCGGTCGTACTCGGTGATCGTCGTCTTCAGGACCTGGTCGCCGTCGGGGCGCTCCACCCATTCCTGGCTGCGCCGGATCGGCAGCTGCCAGCACACGTCCGGCTTCACCTCGAGCGGCTCGATGCCACGCCGCAGGGCCATCGCATGCAGCGCGCACCCGATGCCACCCGCGAATCCGGGACGGTTGAGGAAGATGCACGCGCCCTGGTAGCGGCGGGTCCGCAGCGCCGGCTCCTCGTCGAGTTCGTCCTCCTCGATGTACCCCCTCTTCCCGAGACCCTGCTTCATGAACTGCCAGTGCTCGGCTCTGAGCAGCTTCACCGACTCGTGCAACCTCTCGACGTCCTCCTCGTCGGAGAAGAAGGCGCCGTGCGAGCAGCACCCGTCGTCGGGTCGCCCCGCGATGATGCCCTGGCAGGCCGGGGTGCCGAACACGCAGGTCCAGTGCGAAAGCAGCCACGTCATGTCCGCGGCAATGAGATGCTCGGCGTCGTCGGGATCGCCGAACTCCACCCATTCCCGAGCGAAGTCGAGCGCAACCTCGGGGCTGGGCGTCATCTTGGGCGATGACCCCGCACTACCTGCTGTCACAAACCCCCACGGTAGTCGACCCACATCACAGCCAAGGACTGATCGGATCCCCACCCGGGAGCAACGACGCCCGACCCGAATCGCGCCGATACCCCTGTGATGCCACCGCCGTGATCCGCTGACGATCAACCCCAGTCCGGTGCCGCACAGCGGAAGCGCCGTCGAGCGGAACGGCCCAGGGCCCCGGGCCCCGGTGGTCGGTGATCGCCTGCGTGTAACGCCCCGGCCTCCACCGCGAATAACCAGCGAACGTTCTCGCGCCCATGTCGGGGCACGTCAGGAGGCAACAACCCTCCCGATGTCGACACCCTCGGGTGGGGCGTGTCGTCAGGTGTGTCGACGGTGCGAAGCGAAGAATCGACGTAGAACGCGACAGTCGAGGAGGGTGCGATGAACCCCAGTCGCATGCGCAGGCTCAGGCCGGTGCCCGACGCCGAACCGCAGATGATGTTCCGCACCATCCACGGGTACCGGCGCGCCTTCCGCATGACCGGTGACGGCCCCGCGCTGCTGTTGTTGCACGGCATCGGCGACAACTCGTCGACATGGACCGAGATCATCCCGCACCTCGCCGAGAAATACACCGTGATCGCACCCGATCTACTCGGCCACGGACGCTCCGACAAGCCCCGTGCCGACTATTCCGTCGCCGCCTACGCCAACGGCATGCGCGATCTACTCTCGACCCTGGGAATCGACCACGCCACCGTGATCGGACATTCGCTCGGCGGCGGCATCGCGATGCAATTCGCCTACCAGTTCCCCCAGATGGTGGATCGGCTCATCCTGGTTTCCGCCGGCGGTATCACCAAGGACGTTCATCCGCTCCTGCGCCTGGCCGCGACGCCGATCGTCAACGAGGCACTGAAATTGCTGCGCCTGCCGGGAGCGGTGCCCGCGGTGCGATGGGCGGGCACCCTGTTGACTCGGCTGCACGGTACTGCCCTGCACCCCGGTGCCGCCCTGCACGACACACCGGATCTGGTGCGGATCTTGACCGAACTGCCCGACCCCACCGCGTACGAGGCCTACCTACGCACCCTGCGGGCGGTGGTCGACTGGCGCGGACAGACGGTGACCATGCTCGACCGCTGCTATCTGACGGCAAGTCTCCCTGTTCAACTCATCTGGGGAGATCGCGATATCGTCATCCCCGTCAGCCACGCCCACACCGCGCACGCGGCAATGCCGGATTCGCGCCTGGACATCTTCGAAGGCGCCGGTCACTTCCCCTTCCGGGACGACCCCATGCGCTTCCTCCACACCATCGAGAAGTTCCTGTCCGACACGCGCCCATCACCATTCGACGAGATCAGGTGGCGGCAACTGCTCAACACCGGAACCGTCGAGAAGGCCCTCACTCGTGCCGCTGTGTTCGATGCGGTGGGATCCGCCGAACGCAGCGCCACCTGATTCAGGCTCAGGTGACCGACCCCGGCACAGCACCCACCCGGTACCTGGGTAGGTACCACACGGCACGGTCACCGGTCGCGGGCAGGCGCCACTCCGGTGCCGGTAGCGACTCGAGCATGGCGGCGGTCGGCACGGACTTACATCCGAATTCCGTCCAGGCTCTACTCTCCGGGAGAGATCCCCCTCGCCCCGGTGATCGGCTTACGCTGTGGCAGAGGAGAATGACCCCCGAGGAGTGGGCATCAGAGCTTCGGATACCTCGTCCGAGGCTGTCGATCTGCTGATCGCGACGCCGGGGCCCGCCGGCTTTTCCTGAGGGACAGACCCACCCGAGCCTGCAGTTGGTGTACACAACGGGGAAATGGGGTACCGCATGCAGCGGCCGATCCGATGACAGCACCGGTGTTCGAGAGGTTCACCACCTACCGACCGGGATCGCCACGGCCATGTCACTGCCTCGCACACACTCGATCCGGCGGCTGTCTGACCCCGCCCCCCGAGCCTGTCCGGGGCCGGCGATGAACGCGGTGGGGCGGGCGGGGCTCGAACCCGCGACCAATGGATTATGAGTCCACGGCTCTAACCGACTGAGCTACCGCCCCATCACCGCACTACCCCAACCACGTGGGGCGTGGTGATGCTACCGGCCACCCTGCAGGCTGTCCCCCCGCCCGCGTCGGGAAGTCTCATGCGCGGCCGAAGAGCTGCCGCACGCCACCGTCCTCATCGACCGCATACAGCGCCATCCCCAACAGATCCAGAATCCGCTGAGGTGCCCGCACCGCCGCCTCCACCGATCGCGGCTCGTCACGCACGACCAAGGCAAAGCGGCAGCGTCGCATCCCGACATCCCCTAAACCGAGTGAGATGGCCGCGCACCACCGCCCATGTGGGCTTGACGTTTCCGTTACCCCGTCTGCCGGCCGGCTGGGGTTCAGAGCGGATTCCACCAGGCGACGAAGGCGTTCCACTCAGCGATCAGCGGCCACACACCCGCCTCGAGGGGATTCGCACCGAACAGGTCCGGAAGCAGTCCGACCATCACCATCTCCTCAGAACTGATTCCACCAGGTCGCGAACGCGTTCCACCACGTCCACGGCCAGAACGTCACGTCACCGACCTGATTCGGAAGGTCGAACACGATGCCAGTCATGACTACTCCTTCGGGTTCGATCCCGACCCATGCTGAATATCGGCACCCATTGGCTCAGCGCTACACACCGCCCCGGACCTTGCCGGCAGCCACGCGCGAACCGTATGGAACACAATCGAACCGGCCGTCCTGCGAGGACGATGCGCACCCGGTGTCACGACACGAGGACGCGCGGATCACCGCCGGATCGGGCCGCATCTGACCGCCGGCGGCGGATACGTCGCCTTCTCCGGAGGCAAGGACTTCCTCGCCGTTTCCGATCTCAGCCGCCGCGTGGACCCGATGGGCCAGTGGTGTTCTACGGCTTCTGTTTCGTCAGTCAAGTGAATGACAGATCGGCTGTACGGCCCGCACCATCCGCTTCCCGTCGCCGCTAGAGGACAAAGTCCCTGTTCCAATACTCCTGTCGGTCGAATGACCTATTGACTCGGATGCCTTGGAGCGCAACACATGCGTCGCCGCTAGAGGACAAAGTCCCTGTTCCAATACTCCTGTCGGTCGAATGACCTATTGACTCGGATGCCTTGGAGCGCAACACATTGCGCGGATAGCTCGCTACACGCGGGAGATCGTTCCGAATTGTGTTTTCGCCCGGTTTGTCTGGTATAAGTTTCAACTATCGCACTCATGAACGGCGCACGACCTGGGCTTGCGCGCCTTCATGGCGCAGTGCGAGTGACTGCCCACCCTCGAAACAGGCGGCCCGGAAGAGGACTCCAACCCACCAAGGACCTCTCCCCCAAGAAACGGAATGTGGGTGGTTGGTTCCCCTGCCCGAGGGCTGGCCGGGGAGCATGTCCACTCCCATCAGGGGTAACACACCGAACAGGAAGGGCGCCCGATGCGTCTTACACGTCTCGCAACGGCCGTGGCCACCACCACTGTCGCTGCCGCCGCCATCGCCACCGCCGGCGCTGGCACGGCCCAGGCCACCACCTACTACGGGGACAAGGTTCGCTCGTCGATCTACTACTCCGGCACCAACTGCATGAACTACGTCATCTGGCGGGAAGACGGCTCCAAGTACGACGGCTACACCTGCCGGGGCGTCGTCGAGGTCGACCAGATCGTGAACAAGGGCGACTGGCTCGGCATCGAGCCCACACCGGCCGCCGGTTTGTACGTTTCCTGCCACACCTTCAACCTGCGCACCTACGAAACGATCGTCTCCAAAAGTGAGTACTGGGACGAGGACTACGCAGGCTCAGGCTCGCTCGGGTCGCTGTTCGGGCCCCCGCCGCCGATGTGCATGTTCCAGGCCTGACCCACACCCTTTCCTCGACATCCGCAACGAGCAAGACCGCACGGTCCGACAGACCCCGAGACACGGGCCCACATCTGAGGGTCGTGTCCGGGGTCGCAATCCCCCAGCGTACGGACGGTGCCGACAGACAACACAGCGCGACTTGACCTCGACGTTCACGTCATCACCAGCGTGAGTGAGCAAGCGGATCGCCAAGGCGGGGAGGCCGATCGACGGCACGCAACCCCCGGAGCTGACCAAGCACCAGCAGCGCTGGAAAATCAGAGAGACCGACCGGGTCCCCGTGGACGCCGTCCTGACCAGGGTCGAGGACTACCTCCTCGACCGGTACGCCTCGGAGCCGGAGCTGCAGGACTCCACCCCACCTGACGGTGCACATCAAGAACCTTCCGTCACCGCAATAACGCCGGGGGCACCCCGACGGTTGAGGGCAAGACGCAGTAGGCGTCGACTATCGAGAGAGACACCCCGTGAACGACACGCATTTTCCTCCCCAGGACCCGAACCAGCCGAAACCGGGCCAGCTCGGGCAGCCCAGCCCCGGCCAGGCCCCCAAGCCGCCCAAGCAGCCGTGGGCCACCGGCGACAAGAAGAAGCGCTGGCCCTGGGTAGTGGGCGGCTCCTTCGCCGCCGCGATCCTCGTCCTCGGCATCGCCGCCAACCAACACGAGAACACCCCGACGGCGTCCGAGACCGCGCCGGCCTCCCGCACCAGTGCCGCCGCCGCGACCCTGTCAGCTCAGCAGACCGAGGCGAAACGGCTCGAACAGGAGGAGATCAAGCGGCAGCACGAGGAGGAACGGCTGCGCCGCGCCGCCGAGGCCGAGGCCGAACGCCAGCGGCAGGCGGAGGTCCTGGCCGCGAAGATGGACCGGGGCACCTACGAGCAGATCGGCGACCGTGACTTCGCCCTGCTGGCGAAGGACCCGGACGCCCACAAGGGCCGCAAGCTGGTGATCTACGGGGTGGTCACCCAATTCGACTCCGCGACAGGGAAGACGACGTTCCGCGCCGAGACCGGCGCCAACCCGGGCGACTACTACGACTACGACGTGAACTCCATGGTCGGGGTGCTGTCCACCACGGCCGCGAATGTGGTCGAGGACGACATGGTCACCCTGTACGTCGAGGTCGTCGGCTCCATTTCCTACGACACCCAGATCGGCGGCAACACCACCGTGCCGAAGTTCTTCGCGAACATCGTCGACGTCACCGGGAGCAAGGAGTGATGCGACGGGTGGCCCCGCTGCTGCCGGCAGTGGGTTCTCCGGCCCTGGCCGGGTGCAGCTCGGAGTCTGAGACCCGGGAGGAGGCGGTCCCCACGCAGGTAATCACCACCCCCGCAAAGGTTCCGCCGACGATGGCGAAGCCGGTTCAGACCGTGGCCCGGCCCACCATCTCGGAGACGTTGGCCCCCAGGAGCGGGCGTTCATGGATGAACTGAACTTCCACTGGCGGAGGTCAGCGAGAAAGCCTTCCTCGGGCCCGGGGAGGACGTGTGCGCGCAGCTCGACTCCGGTGTGGACTGGAAGGTGGTCATGCAGATCATGACCGAAGCCTCCGACGCCGAGAACGCGGAGAACCTGATGTACGCGTCCACGAAGGCGTACTGCCCGCAGCACTTCACCGGCGCCAAATAGGTCTGAATGAGACTTGAGCTGGCGGAATCCCTTCTGCCAGCGGGTCCGCCGGTTGCTTCTGACGAAGGACACGCACCCATGATCGACCGCCTGTACGTGGTGCCGTGCGGGAGAGGACGTCCACCTTCCCAACCCTGGCCCGGCACCCGGTACACCATGAAATGAGAGGAATTTGCCCGTGGTGACGTTCGACGAGACCGACCTCGGCATCGAGGCGCCCAAGCGCACCAACGTGTGCGCGATCGTCGCACTGTTCTGCGCCCTGACGGGCTTGTTCGTTCCAGCCCTGGTGTTCGGCGCGATCGGCTACGTCGAGACCGGCGGGCGGGAATATGAAACCGGGTCCGGTATCGCCGTTGCCGCACTGATTCTCGGTGCCATCGAACTCACTGCCGTCGTGGTGACCGCCGCCATCGTTCTTGTTTCCCTGCACTGAATCGAATATCCGGGTGGTCGACGACACGGGCTGGCGAGTGCCTGAGCGCCCCCGGAGCGCCCCACCGCCTTCACCGCCTCTCGCGGAGCAGCCATCCCCCACGGAACAGCCCAATCGCGAATCAGGCCCACCTCGGCGTCCCGACGACCTGAGAGTCGGCGACACCGAAGCCCCGCAGTATGAGCCGGAGACGTCACCCCACCACTCGCCATCGGCGTGTGACCAGTTCTTTTCTCTGGCGCGGCGTGTGTCCGGACACGCTTGCCCCAGCCCTTCGCGGGCGGTGGTTACCGTCCCTCGACCAGCTTGCCCTCGACGCGCCGCGAGACCAACGGCTCGGCGCCGAGTCTGCGGTCGATGTGGATGAGGGTGACCTGCGTGATCGCCGCGGCGAGCGAGCTTTCGAACGCCGCCCGGGCGTGGGCTGCGCACCGGCTCACCGGACCATTCTCGTAGAGCCGTGTGATCGCCGCGGGCGGTGTGAACCGCCCACCCATCCGGTCCTGACCGCTGATCCCCCGGAGCCGGCCCTCCCACCACCGGCGCACCGCCTGCTCCTGCGCGATCGGCGCCGGTACTTCGACGTCGACGATGCGGACATCGGTGTAGTCGTGCTCGCTGAGCTGGGCCATCAGGATGTCTCCGAGCGGGCCCCATTGCAGGGTGCCTTCGATGACGACGTTCTCCCGTCGTTGCAGGCACACCTCGCGGACGTCGTCGATGACTTCGGTGGATTCGGCGTGGACCAGGGCCGCGAGCTCCCGGGGTGCGATCGGGTGCGTATCGGCGAGCGTCGTCGACAGCAGGTCCGCGTAGTGACCGTCGGCGATGGCGCGGCGCAGGAGTTCGTCCTTGACGATGTCCGCATCCAGGTATCGGTAGCTGGTATCGACCAGATGCCGTTCCCGCAGTGCCGTCGACTTACCGGCCCCCGGGGTCCCGCGGAAATTATCGCGGCGCAGTGCCCGTCGCGGTCAGGTTCGGCGAGGTCTAGGTACCACTCGATGACCTCCTGCAGTGTCCGGTCTCGCCGGCGATCATTCGCGTACAGGTCGAGGGTGGCCCGGCCACCGTCAGGGTTCAGCGGCTGCCCGTGCTGGCCCAGGTGCACCAATTGCCGAGAAACGATTCCGCACAGCGGTTCTCCGGCCACGCTCACCCTCGGGCCGCAGTACGCTGCGCCTGCCGTGCGGTGCGGGTGCTGTCGAACAACACGTCCCACTCGTCGTCGGTGAGCAAGCCCCGCCGGTACGCCCGCCGCACCTCGTCCCAGCTGCCCTTGGCGTACGCGTCCACCGGCTGGTCGCCGTCGGTGGGCACATAGCCGTAGGTGTAGGTCCAGTGCACCAGCGTGTCCATCATCTCGTCATCGGTGATCACCCCGGCCGAGCGCTGGTAGATCACCTCCTGCGGGCTTCGCTCGAGGTCGCCGGGCTGCTGCAGGACGCGTTGCGCGAGCCGGTGGACCTGCGTTGCCGAGATTTCCAGGAGATCCGCGATCTGGCGCAGCGTGAAACCCTCATTCTGCGCCTTGTCGATCAGCCGCAGGCGGTCCAGCCGCAGGAGGTGCTCCCGCGCGGAATTGGCAGCGAGAGCACTTCTGGTATCGGTGACGGTCATGACCACCCCTTCCCCACACTCGTGTTCCAAATTGTAACACCAATGCGGAAAGCTGCTGCTGGCCGGCGATATAGCTACGGACAGCTCACCAGCGGGAATACGACCGGTTCGATATGCAGGGCCACTAGTGAATGCGGAGACGACGCCGTCACCGAAGACGACTCGCTACATCAGACGACCCGCCCCCGCGCCCCTCGAGTCCCGTCCCGTTGCAACGCATACAACAGCTCGCCGGCCCTGGGGATACAAATTCAGTCAAACTGTGTCTCCCTCGGACATTTGTCCGCACCTCAACCGGGAATACTGTCGATATGTTGCGTATCACTTACCGCAGGTGCATGACTCGAACCCAGAATCGGACAACGGTGCAAATTTGGAGCGGTCGATGAAAGCTGAGATCAGCGCCCCCATCGGTGCGTTGCTGTTGATGGATCTGCAAAACTGCATTCTGTCCGGAATATCGAACTCGGATGAGCTGTTAAGCGTGGCAGAGTCCCTAAAAATTACGGCGCATGAGAATACTCTTGAGACAATCTACGTGCGTGTAGCCTTTGACGAATCGGACTACCGCAAGGTTCCTGCCGAGAACAAAGCATTCTGGCCGATCGCACAGAATCGGGCACTAGGGTCAATGTCAGCGGATTCTGCTATCGCGGAGAGAATTTCGCCTGAATCAGGCGACCAGCTTATTATCACCAAAACTAGATGCAGCGCTTTTTCTGGGACTCACCTATTAGAGCACCTCCGGTCACACGGTTTGCGACTTCTGTTGATCTCTGGGGCCTCGACCAGCGGGGTCGTGTTGTCGACGAGTCGGGAAGCCGCGGACCTCGACTTCAAGGTTGCGGTGGTTTCCGATGCATGCGGGGACTTCGACAGTAAAATTCATCAGACGCTTGTCGAAGACGTGCTCCCATTGCACTTGGACGTAATAACCGCAAACGAGGTGAGCCGATATGTCGAAAACTACCGCGACACTCTCGATCTTGAAGGGCCCCCCTCAAGCCAACTAGCGCCTAAGGAACAAACAGGGCCGCGCAGCTAGGCACCACTACGCCCAAGACGGCGACGATGTTTACATCCCATTGTTTACGTTCCATTGCGGCCAACCCCGGGCGAACTCACCAAAGAAGACCCGGACGGCCGCCCAATACAGGTCCGCCAAGTTGTCGGTGTAACTGAATTGAGCTTTTGCGACATCCAGGGGTCGACGTTCGGCAACCCCCGCCTTCGTCATAGCGGAGAAGCCCGAGCCGGCGCGAGATCCTACCGGCCGCTCGACCCGGCCTCGCTCCGTGATGGCGCATTCCTGAGCGAGAGCTGATCGGCCCTTGTCGTCATACCGGCAACCACGAATCGGCCGGGCTCAGGAGGTAAGCGTTACGCGGTTATCGGCCGACGATCCTTACCAGCACCAAGGGCGCAAAATTGCCGCGTGGGACCCAACGGATCCCGGTCAGATGTCGACCTCACGACGGACAACGTGCACTGTCAGGCACCTCGCCACTACTGGTTGGTGCGGCGGGGTCGCCTACCGGGCGTCTTCGTTCCTGCGTAGGCGTGTTGAGCAGGTGTTTCAGCCGGTGGGTGGGCGTGCGGCGGAAAGTGATGGTTGACACAGACCCTAGTTGATGTAGATCATCTACAGGAACTATTTCTGAGCCAGCAAAGGATTGTGGTGCCATGAGTAAGTACCGGGTCATCGACACAGATACCCATCTCATCGAGCCGGCGGAGCTGTGGACCGAGCGCCTGCCGAAGGCGTGGGGCACGGACGTTCTGCACGTCAAGTGGGACGAGAAGAGTCAGTCGGATCTGTGGTTCTTCGGCGATCAACCGCTCAAGGGCGCGTGGACGTGGGCGAACTGGAACTGGAAGAACTTCAACTCCGAACTGCACGACGGTAGCGGCCCCACCCGCCTCGACGAAGCCCATCCGGCCACCTACGACGTCGACGAGCGCGTGAAGTTCATGGACGACCAGGGCTTCGAGATGCAGGTGCTGTACCCGAACCTCGCCGGATTCGACTGGAAGCCGTTCGTGCAGCACCCCAACCGGAACCTGGCGATCGCGCACCTGGCCGCCTACAACGACTTCCAACTCGAATGGGTGGCCAAGTACCCGGGCCGGTTCATCCCCATGATGGTGATCCCGTACTGGGACGTGGAGGCGTCGGTCGCGGAGATCGAACGCCTCGCGGACTCCGGCTTCGGCGGCATCGTGACCACCGGTGCCCCGCACGAGCACGGCCAGGCGCCCCTGGGCAGCCGCAAGTGGGATCCGCTGTGGAAGGCATGCGAGGAGGCGGGCCTGTCGGTCAGCTTCCACACCGCCAGCGGCGACTTCCGCGAGATGCTCAAGCACGACGACGACGACGGATTGGTCGGCGGTGTCCGAGTCGCCGCCGACGGACCCCACATCTACCTCGCCAATGCCGTCATCGTCAGCGACCTGCTCGTGTCCGGGATCCTCGCCCGGTTCCCGACCCTGCAATTCGTCTCCGTGGAAAGCGGAATCGGCTGGGCCCCGTTCGTTCTCGACGCCCTGGACAAACGATTCCAGAAGAACGGCGTGTTCCGCTCGCACCCCGAGTTCGGTGACATGCTCCCCAGTGACTTCTTCAAACGGCAGGTGTCGCTGAACTTCTGGTTCGAGCAGCTCGACGACTACCACATCGAGACGCTCTCGCTCAAGCCGCTGATGTTCGAGACCGACTTCCCCCACCCCACCAGCTTCCACCGGCCCACCCTCGAGGAAAACATCGAACTCGTCCTCGGCCGCCAGCCCGAAGAGGTCCGCCGCGCAGTCCTGTGGGACAACGCCGCCCGCCTCTACGGCAAGGCCATGGAGAAGCAGGGTGTCAACCCACTCCAGACCGTCGCAATCTAGCTCCACCCCGCAACACCGATAAGCCGGGCGCTCTGGGGCACTCCACCCGCACCCGACGGTGCCCCAGAGCGCCCCACCCCCCCCATCACCCGATACGGATCCTTGGACTCCTCCGGACTGTGTCGAGCGACCTACTCGAGAAGACGTAAGGAAGCGTTAATGACCACCGAGGCAACGGAAACCAAACCGGCGATCCTGACGCAGGCCGGTGCTGCGACAGGCCGTCTCGCCGGTGTCAATCACTTGCAACTCATCGTCAGCGACATGGACGCCAGTGTCAGGTTCTACCGCGACATCCTGGGGTTGACCGTTGTTCGCACCACCGCCGACTATCCGGCGCCCGGACGCGGATACCAGATCCTGAAAAATACCTTCCTGGACATGGGGAACGGTAACCTGCTGTCACTCATTGTGGTGGGTGGCGCCGGCATCAGCGATACTCCCACGACCGCAGAACCCTCGGTCAGCGCCGAATGGTTGTGGCCAGGTGTTCCGGAAAACCAATGGACTCCGCGCAAGTTCGATCATGTGGCGTTCAATGTCGACAGTCACGACGACATGGTGTGGTTCCAGGATCACCTGCAAGCCTGTGGCGTCAAGACGAGCAAGATCATCGCCCGTGACTACGAGGCCTGGGTGGAGTCCCTCTACTTCTACGACCCGGACGGGATTCCCCTCGAAATTGCGACTTTCGACAAGGGAAACCCGAAGTGGGAATCACACAAACCGACGGACTGGTTCCGCGACCCCCACCCTGTCCCTGCTCTCCGCGTGAACCCGTTGTGACAGTGGTAAGGAGCGCAGTCGACGGTAGCTCGACGCAATCGGTCGATCTGCTGCTCTACGGAGGGGAGACCAACGTAGGTGATCCGCCGAACGCGGACCTGGGCGCTGCGGAGTCCGCTGCGCGGGCGTTTCTGGACGCGCTCGGGATCGATACCGGAGCCAGCGGGGCCCGAGATACACCCGCCAGGATGGCACGGGCGTACCTCGATCTCTTTACCGCGAATTCCTTCGAGTTGACGACCTTCCCCAACGATGAAGGGTATGACGAGCTGGTGGTGGCCAAATCTATTCCGGTTCGTTCGGTGTGTGAACACCACCTGCTGCCGTTCAGCGGTGTCGCGCACGTCGGATACCTTCCGGGCGAACGCGTCCTCGGCCTGTCGAAACTTGCCCGAATCGTCGAGTTCTTCGCCCGGCGGCCACAGGTGCAGGAACGGCTCACGAAGCAAGTCGCGGACTGCTTGACAGCGAAACTCGGACCGAAGGGTGTGGGAGTCGTCATCGAAGCCGAGCACAGCTGTATGTCGATGCGCGGTATACGCGCGATCGGCTCTACCACCATCACCTCGGCGCTGTCGGGATCGTTGCGCGACGATCCGCGATCACGCCAGGAATTCTTCGCGCTGACCGGAGTCTAGACGCAACGAAAACCTCTGGCCTGCAGCACACCGCATCAAAAATATGGGCCGATCAATGTCATGTTCGGAGTCCTGAATCTGAAGTCGTCCTGATGTGATTCGGCACTGGCTGCATCGGGCGCCCACGGACGAGATTTGGAGAAGGCGATGAAAAAGAACCCGTGAGCGCGGCTGAACACACGTGTGGTCTCAACCATGCGCCGGCCGGTAAATCGTCAAACGTCAAAGTCATGCCCGGCGCGTCTCACATGCCTTCGAAGGCCCGCGCGTCAAGGCGAAAATGCACAACCCAGGGGTGTCCATGAGAGCTGAGTTGGATCGAGTACGGCAGAACCGCGGATTCGGTGGCGTTGAGGTCGCTGAACTATTACTGAGAACGACTATCGGAGCGACCATGGTCGCACACGGAGTGAAACACGCTCGTTCGCTCGACGGCACGGCGCGTTGGTTCGAATCGATCGGTTTTCGCGACCCCAAGTTTCAGGCAGCCACCAGTGCCGGTGTCGAGATCCTCTCGGGAAGCGCCCTTATCGCGGGGACCATGACGCCGATGGCGGCGGCAGCTGTGATCGGCACGATGGGCGTGGCGATCCGAACCGTGCACGCCCCCAATGGCTTTTTCATCACGTCCGAGGGATACGAGTACGCAGCGGGCATTGCCGCCGGATGTGTGGCGCTCGTCAGTCTGCCGGCGAGCATGTTCGGTCTGGATCGACATCTGCGACTCGGACGATTCCGCGGTGGCAAAGCCGCGTTAGCCACCCTGATCGTGGGTGCGGCATCGGCAGCAAGCCACACATCCGCGTTCTGGAACAGTCCCCGACGTACGCCGCGAGACGCTCCACTGCCGACACCGGATCTCGACACGGTAGAGCCGGACGATCGAACCGACTGATCCGGCGACGTAACTCAACACACCCAGGCCCTCCAGAAGGAACCCCCAATGGTCCTGCTGCCCAACGTTGATCAGTTTCCCGCACACAACTTGACCGCCGCTATTGCTGGCCGCCGCCCCTCCGGCGTCGACCCCCAGTGGCCTGATGACTACGTCACCACCGTCACCGGCGACGTCGACGAAGTCCTCAGAGCGCTCGACACCCTGCGGTCCGACCAGTTATGCATGTGCAACTGCAAGAAGGGCTACCCCACCATCGCCCCTGGCGCACTCCAGACCGCGAGGGCCCGATCATGACGGGCCGAGATATTGCGGCGGCTGCCAGCGCCGTTAGGAAGACCGCGGGTGACATCATTGTTCGACGAGTCGTCCCGTACGCATCCGAGGTGCTCTCGACGGGGACAAAGTGCATGGCACGGACACCACGATGGGGCATCATCGGTAAAGCATCGAACCGGAATCGATTCCTCGCAGATCTTCGCGACGTGCCTGCGATGAGTGTCGATGATTTGATGTCGCAGTACGCGAGGCTTTCACCAGTGGGGGCTCCCACCGATGCCGTGTTCTGGGAGTTGGTTGATGCACGCAATGCGTTGCGAAAGTTCATCGTTGACGCGGCTTGTCGCGAAGACCGACTGATCGAGGTCAGTCAGCGTTTCCTGTCGGTGGAACTGCCCGCCCGGACGGATGTTGCGCCAGCGGTCACGCGGCCTCGACGGTACAACTGGATCGGTTACGGCGGATCCCACGACACGTCGATTGCACCAGGTGAGCCGAGAAGATAGCGACTGCCACGAACGAGCCCATGACGACCGTATATGACTGCCACGCCCTCGCGACCAGGAAGATCGGCATCTCCCACGCTGATACCGCACTCCGATCAGGTCGGCTGGTCGCCTTCCCTACCGACACTCTGTACGCGGTCGGTTCCGACGCCTTCAACCGAGAAGCCGTGCACGCACTGCTGGCTGCGAAACAGCGCGGGGGTGACAAGCCGGCCTCCGTCCTGGTGGGTAACTCGGAATCTCTCGACGACCTGGTGGCCTCTGTGCCATTACAGGCACAACAACTGATCCACGCATTCTGGCCCGGCGCTCTATCGCTGGTCCTGCGGGCCGCACCGCATCTGTGCTGCGATCTCGGTCGGACACACGGAACAATCATGGTCCGGATGCCGCGGCATCCGGTTGCCCTCGAACTGCTCGAGGCGGGCCCGATCGCGCAGTCGAGCGCCAATCAGACAGGGCGCCCGCCGGCGACCACTGCCGAACAGGCTCGCGACTATCTCGGCGCGGCCGTCAGCGTCTATCTCGACGGCGGCGCGACCGGCAATCTGCCCTCCACCATCGTGGACCTCTCCGCCTCAAGGCACCCGACAATCCTCCGGGAAGGGGCTATCTCGAGGGCTGAGATCAGCGACGTGCTGGAATTACCCCTTCCTGCGGGGCCCCGCGCGTTACATCGCAACTCGATCGCCCCCGCCACCGCTCGCGTCCATGATCTGCCAGGGACAACGCCGCCGCAGCAACCTGTGGCCGACGGCGAGCCGTGGTGACCATTCTCCCACACTCCATCCCTTCACCTCGAGTTCACTCACCGCATGACATGCCAGTAGCGGAGTTCCCTCGCGCGATTGGAGACGCTGGCCGACTCAGTTCACTGGAACGGCACCACATCCTGACCGCGGGCGGCATCAAGGTAGTCCTGCCGAAGGGGATGGAACGCCTCGACGAATACAGCACCCTCCCAGCCGACCATCAGACCGTGTCGGACCTCGCCGGGCACCACGTAGCTGGACAACGCGGTTAGCTGCATCTCGCCGGTATCGAGCACCAGCGTCGCGGTGCCGTGGAGAAGCAACCCGATCTGTTCCTGCGGATGCGAGTGGACCGGCACAACCGTACCGGGCTCGAAGGTCACATAGGTCAATTGCATATGTGAGCCGAAGACCGCACGTCCATCCATACCCTGCACCGGCTTGAAACCGATCATTTGTTTTACGTCGAAGACATCTGCTTGCACTTTCAACCAACTTCCAACACGATCTTGCCCAACATTTCATTCTCGGACATCAATTGATATGCCTCATCCGCTTCGTTCCACGGCAGGACTCGCGCGATGACCGGACGGAGTGATTCGTGGATATCGCGGTGGGCGGCATCCGGACGAAATGGCGCAATGTCGCGCCGCACCGCGGCCACGATCTCGGCCTTTTCCTGGGGAGTCCTGGTGCGGAACGTCACGCCGACCAACTCGAGCCGTTTGAACGCGAGCGCCTCCATATCGAGGAGCCCGTCGGCTCCACCCAGACGCCCGACCCCCACGATCCGGCCCTTCACAGCCGCGGCCTGAACGTTCATCGGAAGGTAGCTGCCACCCACAAGATCGAGAACGATGTCGATACCTGTTCCTGCGGTGATCTCCGATGATCGCGCGGCGAAGTCGGTTGCACTGGTGTTGATCACTTCGTCGACGCCCAGGGCGCCAAGTAGCGCACGGCCTCGGTCCGAACGCGTGGTACCGACGATGAGTCCGGCTCCGAAGTAGCGCGCCAGTTGGACTGCCTGCATGCCCACACCCGATGTCGCCGCATGGATCGCCACCGATTCACCGTCGGTCATTCGCGCGGTGGTGACCAACGCGTTGTGGGCTGTCATGAAGCCAAGTACCGCCGCAGCTCCTTCGAGGTAGCTCCAGTTCGTCGGAATCGGGATGAGCATCGAGGCATCCACCACCACCTCTTGCGCCAGACCGCCGGCCACCATCGCCATCACGCGGTCTCCTCGCGCAAAGTCGGTGACGCCAGGACCGACGTCGACGATCTCCCCCGCAGCGTCGAGCCCCACCACCTGCACCGGCGGTCCACCCCCGGCGGCATGCGTTCCGGAGAGCTGGGCCAAGTCGGCGCGGTTCACAGAGGCTGCATGCACTGCGATGCGAACCTGATGGTTCCCGATCTCGGGTGGAACCATATCGACCAGGCACAGTCCAGGACTGTCCGACCGTCGATTGATTACCATAGCCTTCATTCTTGTCCCCTTGAATTCTAGAAATCGAAAATTGACGATAGCCACCCGTAGATATGAAGAATTTGGTCGTGGAGTACCAGGAAGACAGCTTCCCGAATTCGATTCCTTGTTGCCTTCTTGTAGGTTTGCGTGCTCAAGAAACTCGAAGATTTTCTTGAGACTGCTTCGAATGGTGACCGAGGCACGTAGGTCAGTGCGGTCTCGCGGTTGGTCAGGGGCTGTTCAGGCATTCCACCAGCAGTACGCCGGCTCCTTCGGAGTCCGACGTGGCCACCATGCCGTAGGTTCCGCCGGTGTCCTCCAAGGCGCTGAGCATGGTTGTCACACAGCGGATGCCTTCGAGTTCGGCCAGATGGCCGAATGCCAACGCCCCGCCACGCGGATTGAGCATGTAGGGATTCAGACGGAACTGCTCGAGCCAGATCAGCGGGGTCACCGCCACCTCTTCCGGCACTTCGAATTGATCGATCCGGCTGAGGGGCACTCCCCTGGTCCGAAGATACGAGCGCACCGACTCGAGCCGAGAGACGGACACACCCGTCAACGGCGTGTCGAACAGGATCTCGGCTCCCACCAGACGCCCACGAGGGTGCAGCCCCAGTTCGTCGGCGCGCCCGGCACTGGTGAGCACGAGTGCGCCGGCGCCACTTGCGGAATGAGCGCTGAAATGGGAAGGCCGACAATCCTGGCCGGCTCGACCGTTCGAAAACGGCGCCACTGGAGTGCGGGCACGGTGGAGGGCAACGGCCGCCTCGGACACCTGCCTGAGCTCGTCGCTCGCAATGAATTCGGCCATCCCGGGATCGAGGTGAACTTCGAGGGGAATGATCTCTCGTCGAAAATCGCCCGACAGGGCACATTCGCGGGCGCGGCAGCGTGACGCCGAAGCATAGTCGCTTTGGTGCTGTCGCGTGATGGACCACAGGTCCTCCCCCTGCGGCATCAGCCGACCAGGTGCCTTTACACGCGAATGGCCGGGATTCTCGCCCACCGCTCCCGCCACCAACACCACCCTTCGCGGATCGTCGTTGATCGCATCAATGGCTATGATCAGTGCCGCAGTTGATGACACCGTCTCGTGCAGATCGATGTGGCCAAAGACTTTCCGCCATGACTCGGCATACCGCTGCGACGCCGCTCCGTCGCCCACTGTCACCACGGTGGTGACCATGTCCTCATCGATCTTGGCTCGTTGCAGGAGGCCGTCGACGGTGACGTCCAAGAGCTTCGGCACTGTGAGCTCACTGTGAGTTCTGCCGTACACCTGCCGCTGGGCGAGCGGCGAGCGCACTGCCTCCACGATTACGACTTCGTTGGTCATCGGACTACCTCGAACTCCACACTCAGATATTTCAACGGTGTACTGAAGATCCGCCGCACGGCTGGACCATCTGCGACGTCGAGTCCGCGGCTAAGGCGTCCTCGACAGTTCTTCGAAAGTCCCCCACCGATTTGCGGATGAAGGAAAAGACCCCACCGTGGACGATCAACTGTGCCCCCAGTTCAACCTCGGAGGCAATGAGATGGGGGTTCGGCTGGAATACACCGTAGGCGATTCCACGTTCGGCACAGAGTGAGCGCACCCGTTCTTGTGCCTCGAGCACAAGGCGGTGTCGCGAATCTCCGGGCACGCCATACAGCTGGGCAAGGTCCCCGTGCCCGACCAGTGCCAGCCCGACGCCGGGAAGTAGCAGCTCGTCCAACGCCTCGACCGCTTCGGGGGTCTCGACGATCAACGCAATCAGCAGATTCTCATTGGCCCAGCGCATGGCGTCTGTCGCGCTGGTGACCTCCTGATAGTTGACGCCCACACCACCGACCAACGCGACACCGCGTCGACCGCGCGGGTGATAGAACGCCAGGTCGATGAGGTGCTCGACCTCGCCGCGATGTCGCACATGCGGAATCAGCAAGGATTGACATCCTCCATCCAGCAGGCGGGTGATCCAGGCGTAGTCGATTTGTGGTGGCCTGACCAACGGAGTGATTCCCGCCGCGTGGGCGTGCGCGACCAAGTCGGAGACCGTCTCGGTGTTGTGAAGATTGTGTTCTTGGTCGATGAATACGGTGTCCGCACCCGCGGCGGCCATTGCGTAAATCATGCCGGGATCACGTGCTTCATTTAGACTGCAGCCCAGCGAGAGTCGTCCGTCTCGTAAGGTTTCCAATAGCTGGTTGCGCCTCAAGATCATGACGACAGTTCTCCTCACTCTCGGACGGCGAGCAGCAGTCGCCGATCAATGCACGAATAGACACATCCGGCTGGATGGCTGGCACGTGGCGACGTTCCGGGGGACGTAGTGACGTTCCGGTGGGGACACGTGGTGACGTTCCGGGGGCACGTGGAGACGTTCCCGGTGGGGGTGGGCGCTCTGGGGCACCGTCGGGTGCGGGTGGAGTGCCCCAGAGCGCCCGGCTTATCGGTGTTGCGGGGTGGAGCTAGATTGCGACGGTCTGGAGTGGGTTGACACCCTGCTTCTCCATGGCCTTGCCGTAGAGGCGGGCGGCGTTGTCCCACAGGACTGCGCGGCGGACCTCTTCGGGCTGGCGGCCGAGGACGAGTTCGATGTTCTCCTCGAGGGTGGGCCGGTGGAAGCTGGTGGGGTGGGGGAAGTCGGTCTCGAACATCAGCGGCTTGAGCGAGAGCGTCTCGATGTGGTAGTCGTCGAGCTGCTCGAACCAGAAGTTCAGCGACACCTGCCGTTTGAAGAAGTCACTGGGGAGCATGTCACCGAACTCGGGGTGCGAGCGGAACACGCCGTTCTTCTGGAATCGTTTGTCCAGGGCGTCGAGAACGAACGGGGCCCAGCCGATTCCGCTTTCCACGGAGACGAACTGCAGGGTCGGGAACCGGGCGAGGATCCCGGACACGAGCAGGTCGCTGACGATGACGGCATTGGCGAGGTAGATGTGGGGTCCGTCGGCGGCGACTCGGACACCGCCGACCAATCCGTCGTCGTCGTCGTGCTTGAGCATCTCGCGGAAGTCGCCGCTGGCGGTGTGGAAGCTGACCGACAGGCCCGCCTCCTCGCATGCCTTCCACAGCGGATCCCACTTGCGGCTGCCCAGGGGCGCCTGGCCGTGCTCGTGCGGGGCACCGGTGGTCACGATGCCGCCGAAGCCGGAGTCCGCGAGGCGTTCGATCTCCGCGACCGACGCCTCCACGTCCCAGTACGGGATCACCATCATGGGGATGAACCGGCCCGGGTACTTGGCCACCCATTCGAGTTGGAAGTCGTTGTAGGCGGCCAGGTGCGCGATCGCCAGGTTCCGGTTGGGGTGCTGCACGAACGGCTTCCAGTCGAATCCGGCGAGGTTCGGGTACAGCACCTGCATCTCGAAGCCCTGGTCGTCCATGAACTTCACGCGCTCGTCGACGTCGTAGGTGGCCGGATGGGCTTCGTCGAGGCGGGTGGGGCCGCTACCGTCGTGCAGTTCGGAGTTGAAGTTCTTCCAGTTCCAGTTCGCCCACGTCCACGCGCCCTTGAGCGGTTGATCGCCGAAGAACCACAGATCCGACTGACTCTTCTCGTCCCACTTGACGTGCAGAACGTCCGTGCCCCACGCCTTCGGCAGGCGCTCGGTCCACAGCTCCGCCGGCTCGATGAGATGGGTATCTGTGTCGATGACCCGGTACTTACTCATGGCACCACAATCCTTTGCTGGCTCAGAAACAGTTCCTGTAGATGATCTACATCAACTAGGGTCTGTGTCAACCATCACTTTCCGCCGCACGCCCACCCACCGGCTGAAACACCTGCTCAACACACCTACGCAGGAATCAAGACGCCCGATAGGCGACCCCACACGTCGGCACTGAGACACCGACTTCGCCGGCACCACCCCGCCCCACCGACACCAGGGCCGCGATATAGAACGCCGTAGCTCGGGCGACGCCCCCCATTGCCGGAGCGCCCACGAACACGCCCGTGGTCGCCCTGCCCCGCCCGTTCCCCGGTGCGTATCCGCTACCATCGCTACGCCAGCGACGCCTGGCGGATTACCGTGCGACCCGCTCCGGGAGGGTGCCGGTAGCCGCACAAGAAGACGACCTCGCTCGAAATCCCGACCTGGAATCCATCCGTCTACATCGCTGTCACGCAGCGGTGATCCCTATGGTGAGGGCTACCATGAGCGCTATGAAAGTTGTCGGCCGGAAAACTGCGCGACTGGTGGCAGGTCAGATCGTGCAGGATATCGGGACCGAGGGGCTCACTCGGCTGCCCTCGGAAGCGGAGCTACTCGCGCGCTACGAGGTCAGCCGGCCCTCGCTTCGCGAAGCCCTTCGTATCCTGGAAATGTACGGTGTCATCTCCATTCGACCGGGTCCGGGCGGCGGGACCCGGGTGAATACGGTCGCAAGCTCACAATTTGCCAGCGCTTCCTCGTTGTATTTTCATCTGCTCGGCTTGACGCTGCGGGACGTACTGAACACGCGTCTGCAGGTGGAGCCACTCATGGCTCGGCTCGCGAGTGAACGCGTGAAGTCCGGCGTACCGTGGACCCCTGACGAGGCGGAGGGCAGCAGCGCGGAAAACGCGGAGTCCGGAAGTTTCCATTTTTCGGTCGCCCGGTTCACCGGAGACCCGATCTTGCTTTTGTTCGCGGACGGTCTCCGCAGCATATATGTCGATGAATCCGCCGACGAAAAAGTTCCCCGCGAAGAACTTCCGGTTTCACATGATCAAATCGCCGATGCCATCAAGAGTGGCGATTCGGAAAAATCTGAACGTTTGATGCGGGATCATATTCGAAGTTATCTCGACGCATTGGAGGAGAACTGCCCCGAGGTTCTCGACCAGGTTGTGGACTGGAACTAGTCCACCGCATGCCGGAGGTGCGGTGGGCGCGCACTCTCCGCCGCCGGACGCGTCCTCGGAGGGTCCGATGACGCGGCCCGCACCTGTCGTCTTGCCGTATCCAGCCATTCTGCGCGCACTCTCTTCGGGTATCGAAAGGGGCGCGGTGTAGGCGGTTACGCGTCGTGAGGCGTCAGCTGAGACCGTCTGATCTTGCCGACACTCGTTCGCGGCAATTCGGTCACCTGATGCCAGTCGCGTGGGCGAGCTTGGGGTGGAAGGTTCTTCGAGGCCCAGATGTCGAGTTCTTCGACGTCGAGGGGTGTCTCCGGGCTTCGCGGCACGACATAGGCGACGGGAACGACATCGCGGATGGGATCGGGGCGCGGAACGACCGCGACTTCCAGCACTCCCGGGGCCTGCGCTAGTGTCGCCTCGACCTCTGTGAGGCTGACGTTCTCCCCGGAGACCTTGATGACGTCGTCGACCCGGCCGACAAATCGCAGTCGCCCGTCCTGGTCGGAAACCGCGAGATCACCAGTTCGTAGCCAGGTGCCTTCGCCGTACTCGACCAGTGCCGTCGATGTCGCCTTCGGGTCCGAAAGATATTCCTGGAACAGATCACAACCCGGTGTGCCTGCTACCAGTAGGAGGCCGGGTGTTCCCGTCTCGACGGGTTCGAGGCTCTCGGGATCGACGATGGCGGTGGTCCGTCCCGCCCAGCTGGGATTGCCGATGAAGTTCGGGCTTGCGTCCTCCGGGCGTTCCGCCGTGACCATGGCAACGGTTTCGGTCATTCCGTACAGCTGGCGCGGTGCACATCCCACCATCGCAGCGAACTCCTCGAAGTGCCCCGGCGCCAAGCTCTGGGCGAACCACACATGTTTGAGGCGCAGTTGCGGCGCATCCTCGGGGCGGCGCGCGAGAATCATCCGGATCGGTGCTGCAAACAGGCTTGCGTGGGTGGCTTCGAGGCGAGCGGCCTGCTTACTCCACTGTGATGCCGAGAAGGTACTGGTGAGCGCCACGCTTGCACCCGCGGCGATCGCCGCAGCGAAGCAGTAGTACTGGGCATTCGCGTGGAAGAGTGGAAGTGTCACCAACCAGCGGTCCCCTGGACTCAGGTTGGCTGCCTGGGCCATTGACCGTGCGACGTGTGCATAGTTGCACTGCGTGAGGACAACAGCTTTCGGCTCGGATGTCGTTCCGGACGTGAACATCACCGCCAGTCGTTCATGCGGACCGGGTTCGGCACGAAGAGGTGGTCGGTCGGTGGGCGCGAGCAGGATGCTGTCGATGCCTACGTCAGTCGAATCTTCCTCCAGGACTATCACTTCTGTATCCAGTGCGGCGCTCGCACCCTCGTCGCAGGCGCGCTTGACGCCCTGTAGATAGGTGTCGGCGTTGCGCGAACCACACAGCGCCACGGCCGGAGCGGTCCGGCGGATGTGCATCGCGATGTCCCTGGCGGAGGAGGCCGGATCGGCGAAGATTGCGGTTGCACCGATGCGCGCCGCGGCGAGCCACACCGCCACGAACGCCGGACAGTTTTTCAGGACGACGTGTACCGCCGACCCGGGCACGGCCCCGGCCGCTTCGAGCGCGGCTGCAGTCGAGTCGACGATTCGATCGAACTCGTGATAGGTCCATTGCGCGATCTCGTTCCTCGATCCTTCAAAGACCAAGAACGTCTCGCTCGCATGAGCCGCGACGGTCTCGTCCCAGCTTCGGGCGAATGTTGCGCAGGCAACGGCGTCCAACGTGCACCTCACAGATTTGTAGTACAGATCTCGGATCGTTCTCGGTGCTCTACCAGCCCCAGGACGTGTTCGGTGGGCCCATGCACTCTGTGCGCCACGCGGGCCTCCGCCGAAGCCTACGTTCGTCGCGAACGTGCCGACATGTCCGAATAGGACACAGATTAACCAGATTCTGGTCTTGGGTAGACATGCCCCGTATGGTGTGGAGCATCTGTTGCGGGAGGCACACGCAGGACCAGATGAGGCGACCATGAATCACGAAATGCAGCCCACACCTTCCGAACACCCCGCGGGTGGCACGGCCACCAAGCTTTTGCGAATCGCCTCCCAGCTCGTGCGCGCGGTCTCCCGTACGGGCTCCGACCTCGGGGACGTCGAGCGCACAGTCCTCGAGGTCCTGGGCGCAAGTTCGGACCGTCCGATCAGCGCTGAGGAGCCCGGGTTTCATGCGGCGCTGCTCACTTTGCTCAGGGACGTTACCGGCCAGCACGAGGCGCGAGACGATCGGTATCGTGCCCTCTTGGACACCGTTGCCGATATCACCTCGGAAGACGATCCGGACAGGCTTCTCGGAGGCATTGCCGATCGAGCGCGACGGCTTCTTCGTGCAGACGTCGTCTACCTCTGGTTGGCTGACCGGGACGGCACATACGCCTATCTCGGGGCGACGTCGGGTGGTATGACTTCCGAGCTCCTCGACCTGCGCGTTCCCGCTGGGACGGCGATGACCGGACGGATAATCGACACCGGAATGCCGCTGATCGTTTCGCGATACTTCAACGATCAAAATTTCGTGCATTACCCGGACATCGACCGAGTCATGGAACAAGAACAGATCGTCGCGACCGTCGGTGTGCCTCTGGTGAACGGATCGAAACGGCTCGGCGCGTTGATTGCAGCCAACCGTGACGAACGCGCCTACACCCCTGCGGACCTGGATCTGTTGCACTCATTGGCCGGTCATGCGGCCATCTCGATCGAACGCTCGCGGCTTTCGGAGGAAACCAAGAACGCTCTACATTCACTCGAGGCCGCAAATCGCGAGTTGGCCCGCAGCAATGCCGAGTCCGAACGAGCGACCACGGCGCACTTCACACTTTCCCAGGTCGCGTTGGCCGGCGGCAATATCGACAATCTCGTCCAGGAAGTGGTGAAGATTGTCGGCGGCCAGCTGGCTGTGTTCGATCCGGACGGCCGGCTGCTCGCCGACGGCGGCGACTTAGGCGGAACTACGCAACCACCTGAGTTGATTCGGCTCGCCACTCTCGCGCGGACCACTCAGACGGCCGCAGGTGTGGTGGCGATCCCGATCCTGGCGGCCGCCAGACTCCTCGGGATTCTGTACTACCAAGCTGACGGAGCCCCTGCGAATCCGGACATCCAAATCCTCGAACGCGCAGCGGTCGTCGCGGCCTTGCTGCTCCTGCTTGCCGAGGCGGAGGTGGGAGCTGCGGGTTTCCGTCGCGACGACTTCATCGACGATCTCCTGTCGGGCGACGAAGCTACTGGGCGCTTGATCCACCGCGCCGCGCAGCTGCGAATGGAACTACGCCAGCCATACACCATCCATGTCGTGCGGGCCCCCGTGCAGCAACGCCGGCTCGCGTACCTCGCAGACGAAGCAGCGAGGACACGCGGAGGCTTGGCCGGGCAAAGCCACATCCTGCAGCGCGGAAACACATCGTCGGTGGTCGCCCTGATTCCCGGCAACGATCCGCGGTCGAATTCCGAGGAGCTGTCCGTCGCGATAGCGCGCGCCGGACGAGTGACACCATCAGTGGCCGGGGCGGGGCCGACACACGGAGGGGCCGGCGTGCGAGAGCTGTTCGACGAGGCCGTGACCTGCAGTGACGCGATGGAGCGGATACATGGTGGTGCCATGGTCGGCACTTTGGACGATCTCGGTTTCATCGGACTGGTGCTGAGCAACAGACCCAATGTGGACCGGTTCGTGCAGACGATGCTGGCCCCGGTGGCCCGATACGATGCGGCGCACCACACCGAATTGTTGAGCACCCTCGAAGCCATCCTGGCAACGGATGGAAGTCCCACAGCGGCAGCCGAGGCCCTGCATGTTCACGTCAGCACAGTGAAACAGCGAATGCAGCGGTTGAAGGACCTCTTGGGAGACGACTGGCGAACGGTGGAGCGAACGAGTGAACTCCGTCTCGCGATGAAACTCTCTCGCCTTCAACAGAACCCGTTCGAGGCGAATACCTAGCCGCCCCGGAGGAATGCCTCTCGACCGGCCGGTGACTGTGAGCGGTCCGGCCCGGTGGTGCTATGCAGAAGTCTGCTCGACAACCCAGGCTGCAATCTGCGCGCGGGTGTTGAAACCGAGCTTGGACAGAATGTGCTCGACGTGTCCCTGGACGGTGCGGGGGGAAATCACCAGGCGGGTGGCAATGGCTCTATTGGTCAGTCCCTCCGCCACGGCCTCCGCTATTTGACGTTCACGCTTGGTCAACTTCGCGGTCTCCCCCGCCGCGGGCTGCGGCGTGGGCGCTTTCTCCCCGAGGGCATAGGCGATGGCAGCATCCAATCCCAGGCCTTGGCCTTCGCCGCGAGACGAGGCGTATGTTCGCTCGCCGAGCGCCTGAATCGTCCTCCGCTCGCATTCGTCGTGGTAGTTGAGAAGGTTCTGGAACCACAGCGTGAAAGTCCCCACTGACCGCACCAGGTCTTCGGCGGCACCCATCAGAACAGCTGCACGCCGCGCATCGTTGTCTTCGGCTGCCACCCAGGCCAGCACTTCGAGACATGTCGCGGTGGTACGGCGATCGCCCACCTGACGAGACAACTGCAGTGCCTGCTCGAGCAGGCGAACCGTGCGGGGGCGGTCCGACTGTCGCCATGCGGCGATACCCAATGCCCGGAGCGTGGGCGCCCGGTGTACGACCTCACTGCAGGCCTCGGTGATCGCGAGCGCCTGGGAGTAGTACTCGATCGCTCGGTGCCCGTCACCAGCTTGGTCACACGCCCGCCCGAGCATGTGAAGCACCTCAATGCGCGAAGGGTCGTGGGCACCGAACCCCTCGAGCGCGGTCTCCAGCAGTGACCGGGCGTGGGCGAAATCGCCGCGGTACAGGGCGAGCGTCCCCTCCCCGAGCGCGACAAATGCATCTGCCGTCGAGTCGGTCAACTGCTGGGCCACCCTACGTCCCTCGGTTACCGAGCCAGCTGCCGCTGTCAGGTCGCCCTGCAGTTCGGCCAGGACACTGTGTGCGTGCAAGGCCTTGACCCGATCAACTGTCGGGGTTTGCCACGGCTGGGCAAGGAGTCGGTCGAGCCAGCGCCGACCCTCGCTGAACAATCCGCGGGCCCGCCAGAACGGCTCGAGGGCGGCGGCAATGGTCAGTCCGACGCTTGCGTCGTCGCTGAGGCAGAATTCCATCGACTCGCGGAAGTTGGTCTGTTCTCGGTCCAGGCGGGCAATCCAGTCGAGCTGGCGAGAGCTGATCCACTCCGCCTCGGCCGCGAGCGCCAACTGCCGGTACCAGTCCCGGTGGCGGCAGCGCAGCTCGGTGTACCCCTCGTCAACGTGTGCCTTCTCCCTGCCATAATCGCGCAGGATGTCGAGGAGTCGGAACCGCACGACGGTGCCGGCCTCTTCCCGAATCAGGATCGACTTGTCGACCAGCGAGGTCAACGAATCGAGCACCTCCTGCGCGTCCATGTCACTGCCGCAAATCTGCTCGGCCGCGTCTAGTTCGACGCTGCCAGCGAATACCGACAGCCGCGCCCAAACCAATTGCTCTGCAGAAGTGCACAATTCGAAACTCCAGTCGACGCACAGTCGCATTGTCTGTTGCCGCGTCGGAGCGTTCCGGCTGCCGCGGGTCAGCAGCGTGAAACGGTCGGCCAGCCGCTGCAGGATCTGCTCGGGTGACAACGCCCGCAGCCGGGCGGCGGCGAGTTCAATCGGCAACGGCAATCCGTCCAGTCGATGACAGATCTGTGCCACCGTGCCCCCGTTGTCCTCGGTCAGTGCGAACGTGGGCACAGCGGCGGCGGCGCGTTCGGAGAACAACGTGACCGCGTCGTAGCTCGGTGTTCCTCGAAGCGAGGGCCGACGGTCGGGCGCGGGAACGGCAAGTGGAGGAACACTCAGCACTGTTTCCCCCTCGATGCCGAGAGGCTCGCGACTGGTGGCAAGGATGCGCAACCGTGGACAACTCCGAAGGAGGGTCGCAGAGAGCTCTGCCGCCGCGTCTACTACCTGCTCGCAGTTGTCGAACACCAAGAGGAGCTCACGCCGGGCCAGAAAGTCCAACAAACTCTCGCTCAGGTCACCCACCTGATGGTGCCGCAAGCCCAGGGCTGCAGCGACGAGGTCCACCAACAACGACCCGTCGGATAGCTCGGCGAACTCCACCAGCCATACCCCGTCGGTGAATCCGCGTCGCACACTGTCAGCCGCCCTCAAGGCAAGGCGAGTCTTGCCCACGCCTCCGAACCCGGTCAACGTCACCAAGTGCGAAATACCCAGCCACCGTTTCACTTCCGACAGCTCGTGTCGGCGACCGACGAAACTGGTCAGCTCCACCGGCAAGTTTCCCGTCGACGTGCCCGGTCGCGGATACGGGCCCGCGGAGGACGAGCTTCCGCCGGAGCGTGCAACCACGGACTTCGACACCGGGTCGGAGCGGCGCTTCCTTCCCGGCCCGGCTTGTAGCGCCATGTCGTCGACCGATAGCCCGTGGTGAAGCTGCGTACGTTGTAGGTCTTCACCGAGCGCGGCCGCGGAGGGACGGTCCGGGGCGCTTGCGGCCATCGCGCGTTCGACCACCGTGCTCATGTCATCAGCGATGTCGTGTTCACGCAGGTCCGGAACGGGTTGGGTGGTGATGCGTACGAACTGCGCTACCAGTTGCTCACCGCTGCGGCGTTCGAAGGCAGCATGACCTGTCAACGCACAGAACAGGGTGGCGCCGAGCCCATAGACGTCAGAGGCCGGGCTCGACGATTTCCCGTCGAGAACCTCGGGCGCGGTGAACGCTGGCGATCCGGTGATGGTACCGGTGGCCGTCTCGAATCCCCCGTGCATGCGAGCGATACCGAAATCGGTCAACGCCGGTTCGTCGTAGTCGGAGAGCAAGATGTTCGAGGGTTTAACGTCGCGGTGGATAATTCCCAGCCGGTGCGCGGTCTCGAGTGCTCCCGCAATTTTCACCCCGAGTCGAAGGACCTCGTCGAGTGGTAGAGGTCCGCGGCGGCGAATCTGCGTATCGAGGCAGCCGCGGGCGTAGTAGGGCATAACCAGGAAGGGCCGGCCACTGTCTGTGGCACCGACCTGCAGAACGTTCACGATGTTCGGGTGTCCGGTCAGCCGGCCCATCGCCCGCTGTTCCCGCAGGAATCGCTCCCGATTTTCGTTGTCGAAGTCAGCGGTGAGAACCTTCACCGCCACCGTGCGTTCCAGAACGGTCTGCATGCAGCGATACACGACACCGAAACCCCCGCGTCCGATTTCCAGGACATCGGAGAAACCTTCCGAGGCCAGTTCCGACGCCAGCTCAGCGTTCGAGACGCGCTGTGTTGCGAAGGGATCGTTGTCGGTAGCCATACGGTGCGCTCTTCGCCCTGTTCAGGGGCATCGATAAGGCGTCGGTCGACACCTCTTGACTGCCCAGGATATCGCTCGCACCCGATACCCACACGGATGCGTCGGCCACAGGCGCGAGAGGACCGGAACCTGCACGGCGTGCACCCGACTGCTGATCGAGGCAGGCTTTTCGTCGACACCGCGGCAATCGCGAGGGCCTAGGTCAGGGTCCGTTGCAACCAGGGGCGGGCGATGCGATCCCTCACGGACACAAAGTTCAGGGGACTATGTCTCCGACGGACATAGTTCATTGCTCCAACCAGAGTTACGGTCGCTGTGTGTTGCGGATCACCAGGATCCGTGCGCCCCGCACGGTCGCCGGGTTAGCGGTATCCCTTCAGGGAGCCGGAGCCCGTTGCTTGTCGGAAAACCTGTAGGAGCTGCGCCACCTCACCACGCCACATACAAGATCATGAGTGAAGTTCAGTCGGGTGCAATCGACGGCAATCACCATCATCATCCGGAGGAACAAAAGTGACGTTATCCGACAGACCACCTGCGCGCAGCGTCAATCCAGCGCTGACGCTTGCGGTCGTTGTTGCCTCAGTATTTGCCTACAAGGGTCTCGAATCGGTCCTCTCCCCTGCCCTGCCGCTGATTCAGGAGTCCCTCGGCGCAACAGAAGCACAGATCGCGTGGGTGATCACCGGTGTGTTGCTGACAGGTGCTGTTGCCACCCCGCTGATCGGTCGCCTCTCCGACATCCGTGACAAGAAATCGATCCTCCTCGCAGTGCTAGCAATCGTCGCAGCGGGAACCGCGGTCTCGGGTCTCTCGAACTCGATTCTGATGCTCACAGTCGGACAGCTACTGCAGGGAGTCGGTCTTGCTGTGGTCCCCCTCGCCTTCGGGATCATTCGCGATACTCAGACCGAAGCCCGGATCAAGTCCGGCAACGGTTCGGTCATCGCCTTCATCTACGCCGGGACGGCGTTTGCGCTGGTCGGCTCCGGGCTGCTTGTGAGCGTCCTTCCCTGGCGTTGGCTGTTCTCGGTCCCCTTCGCGATCATCGCCATCATCTTCGTCGCCGCATGGCGCCTGGTCCCATCGTGTCCGCCGGCCAACCACGGTCGCGTCGACTATGCGGGCGCAACTTTCCTCGGCAGCGGCATGGCCGTCATCCTCATCGGCATCACCAAGGCACCCGAGTGGGGTTGGCTGTCGGTCGAATTCGGTGCCGCACTGCTCGTCTGCATTGTGCTACTGGCAACGTTCGTCGTCCTCGAGCTTCGCTCATCCGAGCCGCTCATCGACGTGCGCCTACTCGCGACGCGACCGCTCGCAGTGAGCTGTCTCGGATACCTACTGACCGGATTCGCCACCAACGCACTGTTCCTGGCGGTCCCCATGTTGGTTCAACAGTCAACCGACACGGGGTTCGGCCTCGGAGCCTCCGAGTTCACGACAAGCCTTCTCCTGCTCCCTCTGGGGCTGGCGGGAGCGGTGGTAGCACCGTTGACAGGCTGGCTCGATCTTCGTGTCGGTGGACGAAACACCATGCTCACCGGTGTCCTGCTGGCGGGAGTGTCGTTCATCCTCCTGCTCACCGCGAACGGACACTTCCTCATGGTCATGGGGGCGACCATCCTCATCGGCGCTTCAGGTGGAATCACCCTGACGCAAGCAATGAACACCGTGGCGCTGACGTCTCCCGCCAGCCGGATCGGGGCGTTCAGCGGTCTCGCATTCGTGGTCAAGGCAGTCGGTGGCACACTCGGCGTCCAACTCTCCGGAAGCATCCTCACCACCGGCACCAGTACGGCGGCACCGACCTGGAGTTCCTTCACGATTGTGTTCGTGATGGGCATCATCGTCACCGTCCTGGTTGCACTGAGCTGCTTACTGCTGCCCCGTAGAGCAACGACGTCGACGGCAGCATCGGAACCGACGGTCGACACCCGGGTTTCGAAGGACTAGAACATAACTTCCCGTGTCGGTATGCAGTAGAAGGCGTCGCCGAAACTGACACGGGGGCTGCAGATCCCCGTCGAGTCCTCCACACCGGATCAGTGCAGCGGAGCGAAGTCTTACCCCAGGCTCGCCACCTCACTGCCTAACAAGCACCAAGACCAGCGCCACATGGGCACAGACGGGCTACCCGGAAAAACGCACATCAGAGAGTTATTCAATGAATCCAACAAGAACCGGCGCCGACCGCTCAGAGGTCGAAAACCATACGCTCGAGTATCGGAAACTACGCCGGAACCGGCACACCAGGCGACAAATACAGGCGGAGTGCAAGCCTCGGGGGGAAGCTGATCGATTCATCCAGTTTGCCCAAGCCTGGATCCCATACGGCGGCGCGACGGATGAGGACATCTTCATCAGCTTCGGTATGACGCGTACTCGCTTCATACAGAAACTTCGGCACTTCATCGTCGAGGTCGACCTCGATTCCGAAGCCGTCAGAGAACTCGCCGCCGTGTATCCCTACTTTCGGCCAAGGGCAGATCGGTGACCTGACCAGCCTGGCCGTCAGCCAAGCCAACCCCTTCCGTACCGTTCCTTCGGGCGGGCGCGACGCCGTTATCGCATCCCGCCCGCCCGAAGGGTCGCCGGCGTCATCCCAGGGTCGTTGCGTCACCACCCGCACGAACTACAGTTCGCTGCCTTCCGCCGCACACGTGACAACGAGCGACACGCCCCGCAACTCCGGCGGTAAACATTCGTGCGGGCCCTCAGGTAATGCCGTTTGATGGGTGAGAACAGATTCATCACCGGCCGACGTCGTTCCACCCGAAACGATGTGAGCGGGGCCGGATTCTTCGACCGCAACCCCGCCCTCGACGTCGCCCCCACCCCGGAGGCGTGCGATCACCACCATTCCCACCACGAGGACTCCCATGACTGATTTCGAACGGCTCCGCGCCACCCTGCCCACCGGTCTGTGGATCGACGGCGTCCAGACCGACCCGATCGACGGCGGTACCTTCCCGGTCTACGATCCCGCCACGGGAACCCTTCTCGCCGACGTCGCGGACGCCGGCGGCAAGGACGCGATGCGCGCACTCGACTCCGCCGCCGCCGTCCAGGAGGAATGGGCGGCCACGGCGCCACGGCAGCGGTCGATCATTCTGCGGTCCGCCTGGGAGAAGGTCATCGAGCGCACCGACGACCTCGCGCTGCTGATGACGATGGAGATGGGCAAGGCACTGCCGGAGAGCCGCGGCGAGGTGAACTACGGCGCCGAGTTCCTGCGCTGGTTCAGCGAGGAAGCCGTCCGCATCCAGGGCCGCTACACCACGTCACCGTCGGGCAACGGCCGGATCGTGGTGACCAAGGTCCCCGTCGGACCCACCCTGGCGGTCACACCGTGGAACTTCCCGCTCGCGATGGGCACCCGCAAGATCGGACCCGCGCTCGCCGCCGGCTGCACGATCATCGTCAAGCCCGCCGAGGACACCCCGCTCACGATGCTGCTGCTCGCCGAGATCTTCGCCGAGGCCGGCCTGCCCGCCGGTGTGCTGTCGGTGCTGCCCGCGTCGAACGCCGCCGCCGTCACCGAACCGCTGCTCGCCGATCCACGACTGCGGAAGGTGACGTTCACCGGATCCACCCGGGTCGGCAAGATCCTCATCGAGCAGTCCGCCCAGCAGGTCCTGCGCACGTCGATGGAACTCGGTGGCAACGCACCGTTCGTCGTCTTCGACGACGCCGACATCGACGCCGCGGTCGAGGGTGCGATGGCCGCCAAGATGCGTAACGGCGGCGAGGCCTGCACCGCCGCCAACCGCCTGATCGTCGCCAACTCGGTGCGCGAGGAGTTCACCACCAAGCTCACCGAGCGGATCGCCGCGCTCCGGGTCGGCCCCGGCAGCGAGGACGGCACCAACGTCGGTCCCCTCGTCAACGAGAAGCAGCGCCGCAACGTGGCGTCCCTCGTCGACGACGCCGTCGCCGCGGGCGCCCGGGTCCGAACCGGCGGCAAGTCCGTCGACGGTCCCGGCTACTTCTTCCAGCCCACCGTCCTCGACGAGGTGCCCGCGAACGCGCGCATCGTCCGTGAGGAGATCTTCGGACCCGTCGCCGCGATCACCGGTTTCGACACCGAGGCCGAGGGTGTCGCCGCCGCCAACGACACCGAATACGGTCTCGCCGCGTACATCTACACGCAGAACGTCGAACGCGCATTCCGCGTCGCCGACAAGCTCGAGAGCGGCATGGTCGGCGTCAACCGCGGAGTGATCTCCGACGTCGCCGCCCCGTTCGGCGGAGTCAAGCAGTCCGGCCTCGGCAGCGAAGGCGGCACCGAGGGCATCGAGGAGTACCTCGAGACCAAGTACGTCGGCTTCGCGTAAACCCCCCGCCCCGAGACAGAACGGAACCGTCATGGGTTGTGCACAGTCCGCCAAACTCGGATCACCTCGCGAGCGCAAGTCACGACTTGGGTTGTAGAGGAACGACAATCGTCGTAGCTACCCCCGCATATCTACGATAAGCGCAGAAATGGACACCTGCCGCGGGTGTGTCGACCGTGACGAGGGTGGGCGAAAGCCGCCGTGAGAAGCAGACTGGCCGCGATGCGCATGGTGAAGAACCCTTCCGTAACAGAGTGAGCCGGCATCGGCTACAGCGACTTCGCGATGATCCCCTTCATCACCTCGTTGGCGCCCGCGTAGATCTTCTGGACGCGGGCGTCCTCGTACATCCGGGCGATCAGATATTCGCGCATGTACCCGTACCCGCCGTGCAACTGCACACACCGGTCGATGACCGCGCACTGCTGCTCGGTGAGCCAGTACTTGACCATCGCCGCCTCGGCCGGATCCAGCTCGCCACGCAGATGCGCCTCGATGCAATGGTCGAGGAACACCGCACACGTGCGGGCGATGGTCTGACACTCGGCGAGCTCGAACGCCGTGTTCTGGAACTCGAACAGACTGTGCCCGAACGCCTGCCGCGACTTCGTGTACGCAACAGTGTCCTCGACGGCACGATTCATCGCACCCGACGCCTGCGCACCGATGATCAACCGCTCCTGCACCAACTGCGCCATCAATTGCCCGAACCCCTGCCCCTCCTCGCCGAGCAGATTCGACACCGGCACCCGCACGTCGGTGAACGACAACTCCGACGTGTCCGCGCCGTGCTGACCGACCTTGTCCAGCACCCGGCCCACGACGAATCCGGGACAGTCCCGCAGATCGACGATCAGCAGCGACACCCCCTTCGCGCCGGCCTTCGGGTCGGTCTTCACCACCAGCACGATCACGTCCGCCGACGCACCGTTGGTGATGAACGTCTTCGACCCGTTGACCACGTACTCGTCGCCGTCCCGGATCGCGGTGGTCTTGATCGCCTTGAGATCCGAGCCGGCGCCGGGCTCGGTCATGCCGATGGCGCCCAGGAGCTGCCCACTCGCCATCCCCGGCAGCCACGCCTTCTTCTGCTCTTCGGTGCCGTACTCGTAGATGTAGTGCGGGACGATGCCCGAATGCACGGCGATCCCGAACGCGAGGTCACCGGCATAGCCCTGGGCCTCGAACACGGCCAGGTCGTGCGCGAACGTGCCACCCCCGCCGCCGTACTCCTCCGGGATCGAACAGCACAGCAACCCGAGCTTGCCCGCCTCGATCCACACCTCGCGGTCGATGCGGTGCTGCGCGTCCCACTTGTCGTTGTGCGCGACCACCTCGCGCTCGAAGAACCCGACCGCGAGTTCGGACAGGGCCTTCACCTCGTCGTCGTACCACGACGGGACGTGTCTGTTCATGCTGTTTCCTTCTCAGGTGGTGTGGTTGTGGGGCCCCTGGTTAGGAGCCCCACAGCGCAGCGTGATCGAGCCGCTGCGTTCCCCGGCTGGGCAGGGTGAAGTGGCTGGAGGACATGTCCCTCCAGCCACTTCGCGTTTACAGATTCGAGCCTCCTCGACCTGGTCAGACCTCCTCGACCTGGACGGCCGGTCTCGGAGAGACTTCCACCCCGGTCCTCGGCGCTTGTCTGCGTTTGGTGACGGCAAAGACAGCAAGCAGGACCGCGAGGACGATCAGCACGACCCAGGACATGGAGTCGGCCGGTGAGGGCGGCGGGTTGATCACCCCGTTGATGTACATCCACGCGGTCGCCACCGCGCCGAAAACGGACGCACCAATCAGAAACGGCCGCTTCTCGCGCGCCCGCACGGTGAGCACGATGGCCCCGATGGTGATCAGGACGTACGGGAGCACCCACAGGTACACCACGAGGGGAGCGACGGTGTAGTACGCCGACACCACATCGCCCGCGACGAAGACGAGCGCGGTTGCCAGGACGAGACCGGCGAAGGACATCACCGCGATGCTGACAGAAGGGCTGTGGTGACGAGGATGGATCCTCCCCAGCAGTGCGGGGAGGACACCGTCGTCGGCGAGGGTCATGGCGAAACGCGCACCGTAGTTGACGAAACCGATCAGCGCGGCGAAGGTGGCGACGGCGAGCACGAGGTCGCTGGCGGTGGCGGCGCCGGAACCGAGTCCGGCATGCAGCGCGAGTGCTGCGGGCGCCGACATGCCGGCTTCCAGTTCGGCGGACGCCGCCTGCAGTCCGGGGACCTGGAGGAGCGTGACCAGGGGGAAGAGACCGCCGAGGAGCACCGGGACGGACATGACCGCGAGAGGAACGTTGCGGCGGGGATTGCGCGTTTCCGCGGCGAGTGCGGTGCAGGATTCGAATCCGACCAGGAAGGCAGCTCCAACTGCCATGCCCTGGAGGGTTCCGCTGAGACTGAATTCGCTCAGGCTGAATTGATCGGCGAGATCGAGTCCGGTCTTGGCGGCACTGGCGATGGTGATGACCAGGACGAGGGGGAAGGACAGGACGGCGAGGGTCACTGCGATCCAGACCGAGGTGTCGAGGCCGCGGTAGGCGATCGCGGCGGCGAGGGTGAGAGCGATGAGGAAGATCGCCAGTTGCGGCCCGAAGGACAGGGCGTTGTCGACCCCGTGCGTGAGCAGGAAGCTGCCGGCGAAGATCCCGACGACGGCGGCGAGTGCTCCGATCGCGGCGATGAATCCGGCAAGCAGTGCGGCCGCGGTCAGGTATCGGGCCCAGGGTCCGAATACCTCCCCGATATAGGAGTACAGCGATCCGGTGGCGACGTATCGCCGGGCGAACGCGGTGACCGCTCGCCCGACGCAGATGACGGCGATCGTGGAGAGCAGGGATGCCTGCCACGCGTTGGCGCCGGCGGTACTGAACACGAGCAGGGGCACCAGAGCGATGCCGACTGCGGGAAAGAAGGACGCCAAAGACAGCGAGACGAGTGAGGCCCGCCCCAAACGTCCCGACTCGAGGTGCGCCTCCTCGGGAAGGTGGCCGCCGGCTGTGGGTGCGGAGGGATTGGACATGTCACGCCGCCTTGGTCGTCGTACGGAGGCACGCGGTCCGTAGACAATTCCGGCTACTTCTGTAGGCGGTGAATTCCCACTCGATCATGTGATCTCCTTCGGTGAGGGTGACTGACCGGGTTGTGACGACACGCACTCCGATCGATGAGCGAGAACGCTACTGGCGTTATACCGCTAACACAAGAGGTTTTATGTTAAAAATCTGAGCGGTAGGTTTTCCCGCGCTTCGCCCCGCGCCCGCGCAGGGGCACTGCCGTCCGTTCGCCCGCCGCCCTCGGCCCGGCAGGACGGCGTGCCGGTCACCTCTGCCGTCAGTTCGGGCGTGCTGAAACGAAACCCACGGGCAGTTCGATCGGTCCGGTGTTCCCGGTCGGGGGCCGATAGCTGGGCAGGGCGGAGAACCGCGGCTGCGTGAGGCGCTGCGAAAGGGCTTGCAGCGCTTCGCGGATGTCGAGGCGTGCGACGAAGTGCCCGAGACAATGATGCCGTCCTCCCCCGAAGCCGAAGTGAGGAGCGCGTTTGACTGTGATGTCGAAACTCGCGTCTCCGACGGCGAGGGGGTCGGTGCCAGCGGCGTAGGACAGGAGGTGGAGCACCGTGCCCTCCGGGATGTCGACACCCTGAAAGGAGAAGTCCTCGATGGCCAGCCGGGTCGTCCAGTGGATGGCCGGGTTGAAGCGAATGGCTTCCTCGACCGCCTGGGCGGCGAGTTCAGGCCGGTCAGCGAGCAAAGCCCATTGGTCGGGGTGCTCGACGAAGGTCTGCATCATCAGTCCGAGTTGGCTTCGCGTGGTGTCCATGCCGCCGAAGATCAGGCTGGTGATCAGCTCCCGAAGCTCGTGATCGCTCAGCCGATCCCCGGCCTCGTCCGTTGCAGTGACCAACGCCGAGACGAAGTCGTCGGTAGGCCGACTGCGACGCTGAGCGATCAGTTCGTCGGCGCGGTCGTAGAGATCGAGGATTGCGGCTTCGATCTTGGCTCGCTGCTCGACGATTTCTGGACCGAACGCGAGCCCCATGTCGGCCGCGAGTTGTGTGAGCTCGCGCCAGTCCGCTTCAGGCAGGTCGAGCAGCCGCGACAGGGCGCGAGAAGAGTACGGCTCGGCAAAATCCGTCATGAATTCGCATCTGCCGGAGTCGACGAACTGGTCGATGATGTCGTGGGCGAGTTCGCGGAAACTTTCGGTCATCGTGGCGATGACGGAATGAGAGAACGCAGGGTTGACCAGCTTGCGGATGCGGCCGTGGTCGTCACCTTCCATGCCGACCAGGGAGTTCTTCCACCACTCCGAGAGCACACCTTCGGTGATGCCGTTCTGCGCGGGCCACGACCAGCTGCCCTGCCGGAGTCGGCGGTCCTTGAGTAGGGCACCGACCTCACTGTGGCGCAGTACGGCGAGACCGTAATTGGTTCGGGCATACCAGTTTCGCTCCCGGGCCGCACGGATCTCCTCGCCCATCGCGGAGAAGCCGGGGTCGGTGATCTTCAGCAGTTCGCCGTCGGTGGCGGATTCGATACTCATGCTTTAACTCTAACATTAGATGTTAGAGTTGCAAGTGTCGACGCAATCCTCGATAGGTGACACATTCGCGCTTTAGACCTATATGATGTGAAGATAATGGATATCAATGACTCGACGTCCGATTCCCGGACCCCCTCACCGGCGTCCCTGCTCGTCCGCAGCGTCATCCTCTCTCCGATCGCGGGTGACGGGCTGGTGGCGCAGACCGTTCGCCGGCTCGGCGAAGCCATTGGGCTGGGCATTTTCGATGTCGGAGCCCGACTTCCCTCCGAGTCGGAACTGGCCGAGCAGCTGGGGATCTCCGCGATGACATTGCGCGAAGCGCTCGCGGTCATGCGCGAAGCCGGTTATGTCGAGACCCGACGCGGGCGCCAGGGCGGTACCTACGTCAAAGAGCTGGCTCTCACGGTTCCCGAGCGCGAGGCGCAGAAGCGGATCGCGGCAATTACCGACGAATACATCGAAGACCTCACCGCCTATCGCATCGCCATCGGTGGGGAGAGCGCGGCACTCGCCGCCGAACGTGCGGCGCCCGAAGACCTTACCGAGATGCGGGAGCTCCTCGAGAGGATGGACGCCGCGGACGCGTTCGAGGAATTTCGCAAGTGCGACGCCGCCTTCCACGTCACCATCGCCTCCTGCACACGGTCGCACCGGCTTGCCCGGGCTGAGACGGAACTGCAGGCCGAGTTGAACCCGCTGATGGGGGCGTTCCGGGTGGGCCCGCAGGCCCGGCATACCACCAATGCCCAGCACCACGAGATCTTCGCGGCGATCGAAGCCGGAGACGGAGAGCTGGCGCGCCGCTTGATGGCTGAGCACATGACCAGCAGCGCGGCAGCAATTCTGGGATTTACCCGCGCCGCAGCAAGCGCGGGCAGCTGACGCGATCCGCGCGAGGCGCGAACAGACGATGCGGGTGCGCTCCCGCGTCCGGCCTCTCTCACTCCGCTCTGGTCGTTTGAATTCTGCGCGCCCAGGCCCGCGTGGGTAACGAAACGCACGCCTGGGCTTCGGGCCGACGTAGAACGCATCACCTGGTCACCGGACCGGCACGGGCTGTGCGGATGGCCGTGGGATTCTCGGCGCGAGAGCGAGATCGAGGTCTTGACGGAGTGCGCAGCAGACCCTCCCGAGACTGACGCGCCTCGATTGTTTCGGTGCGGCGAACCCGGCCTATCCCGTTCGGTCGAAATCCGCCGCGCCCGGCAGTTCCTCCTCCGCGCCGGCTCGCGGTAGTGACTCGCATCGGGCGGGAGCCGTACCGATGCGAGAACCATTCACTCGCGGTCAGAGCGGGTGCGCTGGTTCCGGCTGGCTCAGCGACCACAGGTCGACCTCGCAGGTGGGCAGGCGTTGCACCCCCCAGCTGCGGTGGTGCAGGCCCTCGTCCCGGTCGGCCCACAGCAGCAGGGTGTGGTGCCGGAGCGTGGCGTCCGCGGTCAAGCCGAGGGCACCGTGCAATTGATGTGTGTGTGCGGCGACGTCGGAGGCGACATCGCAGGCCAGCGCCCGGGCTGCAAGGGCAGCGAAACGAATCCGATCGGGGGATCCGGTGTGCAGGCGGCGGGCGAATTCGGCGATCGCCTCGTCGAGTTGCAGCTGCGCGATCGTCAGCCGGCCCAGTTCCTGGGCCACCGCGGGAAGCTTGATCAGGGGCCGGCCGAACTGCACCCGGCTGGAAACGTAGGCGCGGGCCTGCTCGATTGCACCGTGGGCTGCGCCCGCGATTTCCTCGACGAGCAGAAACTGGCCCAGCACACCGTCGGGTTGATCCCCGAGGTCCTCTGGGTGGTCGGCTCGGTGCACCGGACGGGCCGCGACGTCGCGGTCCACCGGTCCCTGCGCCGCCCGGCTCTGGGTGGTGCCGTCGGCACCGACGAAAGCGGACGCGATCGGATCCCAGACCCCGAACGAGTGCGCGCTGACAACGATTGACCCGGTGGCTATCGGTTGGGAGGCGAGGGCGCGCGCAACCAACGTCTGGCGGACGGGAAGGGCGGCGCCGGCGTGCGCGAGGGCGCGGGTGACGGCGGCGGCGGCGGTGATGAGTTCGACCGCCTGGGCCAAGCCCTCGAAGCTGGTGCAGTCGACGTCGTCGAGGATCGTGGTCCATCCCAATTCCTCGGCGACCTTCCATTGATCGTGGAAGTGTTCGGCGTCCGGGACGAGGCGGCCGGCGGCCGGGAGCTGCCAGGTGGCCACCACGTCGGCGACGGTCGCCGCGAGTTGTGCGGCTTCGTCGGTGAGAATCGTCGTGCTCATTGCATTTCCTTCGTGACGATGGACAGCATGACCGGGGCGGCGCCGCCGCGCAGACCCGACTTCGGGGACGCGATCACCGCCGCGTCGAACAGGGCCCGTACTCGCCCATCGCACCGGGACAACAGAGGTCGGACGAAGTCGAGCATGGCCAGTTCGAGCCGGTTGCCGAGGTATTTACTGGTGGCGGCCTGTGTCACCGGGCTGTGTCCTGCGTCCAAGGCGGTCGCGATGTCCCGCGAGAGGGAACGCAGGACCGTCAGCTGGGCAGTCAGCACGCGCAGCGCGGCGCGGTCGGTGTCGTCGAGGACATCGGCGTCGAGAACCGCGCCCAGCAGCGGGTACATCGACAGGAACCGTTCGGGGCCACCGCGTTCGAAGGCGAGCTGGGAGATGACCTGCTGCCAGCCGTGTCCCTCGGTGCCGATCAGCCACCGGTCGGGCACGCGTACCTCGTCGAAGACGACTTCGTTGAAGTGATGTCCTCCGTCCATGCCGATGATCGGTTGCACGTGCACCCCGGGCGCGGCGGTGTCGACCACGAATTCACTCAGGCCGGCGTGCCGGTCCTCACCCTTGGAGGTGCGGGCCAGGACGTAGAGGTAGTCGGCGAAGTGGGCGCCGCTCGTCCAGACCTTGCGACCGTGGATGACCCAGCCCTCATCGGTGCGGGTGGCCGTGGTGCGCACCGACGCCAGGTCGGAGCCGGCGTCCGGCTCGCTCATCCCGAGCGCGAAACTGATCTCGGCCCTGGCCAGGCGGGAACAGAATTCGTCCTGGAGTTCGCGGTTGCCGTGGCGGATCAGGGTTGGGCCGATCTGTCGTTCGCCCGCCCAGTGGTACGAAACCGGGGCGCCGGCCCGGAGCAGTTCCTCGGTGACCGCGAGCCGGGAGAGGTTCGATTCCGCGGCCCCGCCGAGGTCCTTCGGCCAGGTCAGCGCGAGTAGTCCCCGCCGCCCGAGTTCCCGACTGAATTCGGGGTCGGCCGAGCCGCCCCAGGCGTCGCACCGGGGTTCGTAGTCCCATTCGGCGCACAGTTCGCGCACCGCGACGCGCAGCGATTGTTCTCGTGTAGTCATCGTGTCCTGGCTTGTCATCGTCCCTCGAATACGGGGGTTCGTCGGGTGGTGTAGGCGTCGAGGGCCTCGATCGAATCGGCGGTGGTCATCGCCACCGCCTGGTGGGAGGCGATCAGGTCGAGTGCCGACCGCAGATCACCGGTATCGGATTGGCGTACCGCGCTTTTGATCATCTGAACCGCCACGGGCGGCTGTCCGGCGATCTGGGCGGCGAAGGCATCGAGCCGGGTGTCGAACTCGCCGTCGGTGCAGACTTCGTCGACGAGATTCCAATCGAGGGCCTGTTCGGCGGTCACGAACTCGCCGGTCCACAGCAACCGGAGCGCGCGGGAGCGGCCGATCAGCCGCGGCAGGTAGAAGCAGCCGCCGTCTCCGGGCACCAGACCGACGCGGATGTACCCCTCGGAGAACCGTGCCGTTGTCGAGGCGATCCGGTAGTCACACATCAAGGCCATATCCATCCCGGCGCCGACAGCGGGACCGCTGACACCGGCAATGAGCGGTTTGGTCAGATCGTCGACCGCACGTGCCACCTGGTGGACCGTGTCGGTCATCAGCCTGCGGTTGGTCAGAGGTGTGCGGTCGATCTCACCGATGTCGGTGAGATCGGCGCCGGCGCAGAAGGCCCCACCGGTCCCTCGGACCACGACCACCCGCACCCGCTCGTCCCGCTGGAACTCGCGCAGCGCCTGCGCCCAGTCCTCGAGCATGGCGACGGTGAAGGAATTCTTCTTCTCGGGCCGGTTGAGGATGATGCGCCCGATCTGGTTGTCGATGGTGACGAGAAGGTCACCTCCGGAAAGGGTCATGGCAGTTCGTCTCCATTCACGGTGGTGCGACCGGTCGGGGGTCGAGTGGCTGTGCGGGTGGTCATGCCCGGCTCCGCTGCCGATGGCCGAGGTCGTCGAGGATCGACTCGGTGTGCTGCCCCTGGGCCGGGCAGTGCCGGTGCAGTTGCGCCGGCGTCTCGGAGTACCGGACCGGGTGACCGATCAGCTGGTAGGGGCCCTCGGTGGGGTGTTCGGCGGTGGTGAGCAGACCGCCGTCCTGTGCGTAGCGGCTGGTCGCGCTCTCGGCAAGGTTGTAGACCGGATGCGCCGGGATGCTCGCGCGATCGCACATGCGCTGCCACTCTGTGGTGCTGAACTGTGCTGTCAGGGCCCGCATTCTGGCGTACAGCGCATCGGAATTCGCGACGCGGCCGGCCATGGTGGTGAACCGGGGATCGGTCGCCGCCTCGGGGTCTCCGGCAAGTTCGAAGAAGTCCCGCCAGTTCGCGTCGTTGTAGGGCAGGATGCACATCCACCCGTCGGCGGTGCGGCAGGCCTTGCGTTCACGGCTGAGGACCCGGCGGTAGCCGTACTCGCTGTCGTCGGCCGGGTCGAGTGTTGCTCCGGCGAGGTGTTCGACGAGGTTGAAGGCGATCATGGTGTCCGCCATCGGGATTTCGACGTGCTGTCCGCGCCCGGTACGGTCCCGGTAGTGCAGGGCTGCGAGGACCGATTGCACCATCATCAGACCGCACACCTTGTCGGCTACCACCGAGGGGATGAAGTTGGGTTGGCCTGAGACTTGCTCGTTGAGCCACACCAGGCCGGTGGCCGCCTGGATGATGTCGTCGTAGGCTGCGTTGTCGCGCATCGCGGAGTCGGACCGAAAACCTTGTGCGGTGGCGTACACCAGACGTGGATTGACCGCGGCAACGTCCTCCCAGCCGAGCGAGAGCCGCGCGAGGGCGCCGGGACGGACATTGGTGATGAACACATCCGCGGTCTCGAGTAACGCGAGCAGCGAATCTCGATCGGACGCATCCTTGAGATCGAGTGTGACACTTCGTTTGTTGCGGTTGAGATTAAGGGTCGGGCCGCCCATCCCCGGATGCCGCTTCGGGTCGAACTGCCGTGTCGGATCACCGGCGGGAGCCTCGACCTTGATCACATCCGCACCGAGATCCCCGAACTGCTGACCGGCGTAGGGGCCCATGATGACCGTGGCCAATTCGATGACGCGGAGTCCTTCCAGGGGACCACCGACCGCAACGGGATGGGGGGATGGTTCCCGCCCGCCAGGGGGGAGGGATGTGCTCGAACCGATCAAAATGGGGTTGTCGTGCTTCACACCACAATGAAAACCCCAAATGGTCGTCGATAGCCAATACTAATTGTGGCATCATTAATATGATGGAGGATATGGATTTTTCGCGACGGCTGCTCGAGCAGTTCGTCGTGGTCGCCGAAGAGCGTCACTTCACCCGCGCGGCCGAGCGACTGTCGATGAGTCAGCCGCCCCTCACTCAGGCGATCAAACGTCTCGAAAAGACCATCGGTGTTCCGCTGCTGGAACGAAGCACCCGCCAGGTGCAACTCACCCCCGCGGGGAAGGCTTTCGCTCTCGATGCACGACACCTGCTGGACGCGCAGAGTTCCGCCACCGAACGTGCCAGGCGGATCGCAAGAGGAGCGGAAGGGACGCTGCGCCTCGGATTCGTCAGCGGGGCTTCCTACGTCTCGGTTCCCCGCCTGGTCGGCATGGTCCACAACAACTTGCCCGGCCTCCGCATCCACCTCTATCAACGCACCTCCGCCGAACTCGCCGACATGGTGCGCAGTCGGCGGCTGGACCTCGCGATGGTCCGCGCTCCCCTGCCCGACCCCGACCATCTCGATATCCGGCTCCTGCACGACGAACCGTTGGTGTGCGCACTTCCCGCCGAGCACGATCTCGCATCCCGGGCCGACTTCGCTCTGGCCGACCTGCGGCATCAGGATTTCGCGCTGCCCTCCGCGACCGCGTTGCCCGGGCTCAGCCAGTTGATCTACTCCGGTTGCCGTGCCGGAGGTTTCGAGCCCAGAGACGGTGGTCGAGCCGACAGTCTGATGGGAATGCTGGGCCTGGTCGCCGCCGCCCACTGCGTGTGCCTGGTTCCACGGGAGATCTGCGACGGAACCGTTCCCGGGATCACCTACCGGCCTCTCGGCGACGCCCCGCGCCTGCAAACACTCGTGATCGCCAGCGCGGCACGCAACGACCCCCTGGTCGACCGCGTGATGGCGCTCGTCGGGCACCCTGCGTAGCACCTGACGAGCGAGCACCGTCTCGCGTACGCGGCGTACGAAACCTCGGCATCGAGCGCACCGGGGAGCTGCGACGTCTTTGCCGCAGTGGCGCAGCGCATCGCCATCACGGCGCCGTGCGACCCCTGTCGAGTGCGGTCACGATCTGATCCGCCTACTTCGACCACCGACACCCGGCATGACCGGCTCCCCGAGGGTGTCGATGGCTGGCCGAGGCCGACGCCGCTTCGTGAAGGCGCCTGAAGTGATGTGTCGTCAGCCTGCCAAGGGTTCGGAGGCGGGGGCGTTGATGGCGTCGTAGAACTGGAGTGCGCTTGCAACGGCGACCGGCCCGCCCACGATGATGGTTCCGGCGACGGCCCCGATTGCACCTGCGGCGGCCCCGGTAACCAGGCATCCGCCGAGAAAGCCGGGGACCGCGAGGGTACCGATTGTCGGGACGGCGACGGCGGATCCGACCAGTGCTCCGCCGGCGATGCATCCGATCCCGGCACCGATCGCCGTTCCGATCAGACTGCCCATACCCACGCCGAGCGCGACTTCGGTACCGAAGTTGATGAGGGCAGCGCTGAACTCCGGCGACTGAACATCCAAGGCGGTCGGCTGCAGTGGGAGCGCTGCATCCTCGAGCGGTGTGGCGGTGGCGGGTTCGGTGCTGGGTGTGAGTGTGGCGCTCCTACCGTCGACCTGTGCGGCGACCGGCCATTCTTTCCCATCCCGGTAGTAGGTCAGCGGGAAGCCGGCCACCAGGTTCCCAGCGTCATCGAGTACCTGAAACTGGTTGCCTTGGGTGGTCAGTGAGCCGGCATCGGTCGTCAGGACGACGGACTTGTCGATGACGCTCGCGGTGTAGTGAATGCCGGGGAGTATCTCCGTTTCGAGGGCTGACGCATGGTGCAGATCGGATTGTTGCGGTGCGGCACTGGCGGTACTGGTAGCGGTGATCGCTGCCGTGATGGCAAAGGCTGTCACCGCAATGAGGCGTGTCATCATCATTGGGTTCTCCATTGTGAAGGGGTGGGGAGTGGGGCGTTCGAGTGTGGGTTGCGGGGGTGGTGCCGCCGCGGACGTGGGGCCGGGTGCGCGGCGGTGAATACAGCAACGGCGCCCTGAGGGGTCCCCGGGCGCCGTTGTGTGTTGTTCTGGTCAGTTGTCGAAGACTCCGAGCTGACGAAGCAGCGTCCCCGAGTCCCAGTACGAGCGCTCCTCGCGCAACTGTCCGTCGGGTTTGCAGGTGAGCAGGTTGACCCCGCGTACCTCGATGCGGTTACCGGTCGGGGCGATTCCGTCGAGTTCCCCGGTATGCACTCCGGTTACGGTCCATTCGACGGTGGCGGTCTCACCATCATCGGCGATGACGTCACTCTGAAATTCCATCGAGGAGAAGGCGTTCGTGAACGCGCTGAGGGCTTCTGCGATCGCGGCTCGGCCGGTGACCGGCCCGGGTGAGGTCATGTCGTGCAGGACGCCGTCCTCCGCGAAATGAGCGGCAATTGCCTCATGGGGCCGCTCAGCCGTCCATGCCTTATCCATGTCCTTGACGAAGTTGTACAAGCCGGGGCGCACTGGGATTCCCTTCTGCGCCCTGGATGTGCCGGGTTCGATGCACGGCACATCCAGGGCAGAATAGTGGTCGAATATGGGGTCGGATGTGATCGATGGGCGGCCCTGCTCGGGCCGCCGGCGGAACCGTCCCCCGGGTCAGGATTGCCGGGCCCGGCGATCCGTACCGCTGCGCCGGGTTGGTGGCAGTGGTGATCGACGAGTTCGGCCCTGCGGGCGTCCGCGACGGTCGCGGACGGGTCGCGCCGGTAGAGATGGGCGGCTCTCAAGCCTGCGGGTCGCCGGCCGCCTGATCGCGCACCACATTCCGGGCCGCGAGTGCGCCGCTTTCGAGTGCACCCTCGATCCACCCGACGAACGTCGGGGCGATATCGCTTCCGGCGAAGTAGACACGGCCGTGCGGCTTCTGAATGTCCGGAACCGCCGACGACAACTGCCCGGGACGCATCATCATCCAGGTGCCCTGTGAGAATTCGTCGTCCACCCAGTCGTGCCCATCGGTGTCCACGACCTCGAGGTCCGGCACGTACGCACGCAAGGCCTCCTGCACCGCGTCCTTGTCATCGGCGTCGATCGCCGTAGCGTCGGGACAGAAGCACACGATCAAGCTGTCACCGTCGAGTCGGTATTCGGTCATGGCGATGGTGATGGGGTTGGCTCCCAGCGGGGCGTAGGCGGTGAACGCCTCGATCTCGCCCTTGACCCGGACCCACATCTTGCGGTTGCGCATCGGATGACCCTCGTCGGAGAGACGCTGGCTGCCCTCGCTCAGCGCGGGCGAGAACTCGATCGTGTTGAGGGCGTTGACCGGGACGGCCACGACGGCAGCCTTGGCGCGGATCGTGTCCCCTGATCGGGTGGTGACGACCACTTCCTCGCCTTCGTTCGTGATCGCCGACACCGGAGTGGACAGCCGAATATCAGCCGACGAGTCGGCCGCGATCGCCTCGATCAGGCTCTTGGTTCCGGTCGCGATACGCCAGTAGGCGCCCGACTCCCACAAGGCCCGCCAATCACCGAAGTACAGTGCAGCCCAACGGAGCAGCTGCGCCACCGCCTGCTGGTCGGGCGCGGCCACCGTGTAGGAGAGGATGCCGTCGAGCATGTCGCGTTCGGCGGGGTCGAGATCGAGTCGCTTCATCCGGTCGGCGAAGGTCTCCAGGTCGATCTCCCCGATGTCCGTGGCGTGGACGTCGTAGGGAAACGGGAAGTGCTCGCGGGCGTCTTCGACGAACTTCTCCATGCCGGGGCCGGCGAGGGCGTCGAACTCCGCCTCGGTGCCCGAGTGCAGTGCACCGTCTGCGAGCCAGTGGACGCGCTCGATCGGCTCGGGCGTCGACAGTTCGAGACCGTGCCGCTGCATCTCCCGCCACAGGTTCGGCTGTGTCCAATGCACGTAGGCGCCACCGAGTTCCACCGGTCGCCCGATTTTGTCATCGGTGTAGGTACGGCCACCGATGCGGTCGCGTCCCTCGAGGACGACGACCGACTTCCCCTCTGCGGTCAGGTCTCGGGCGGCGGTGATGCCGGCGAACCCGGCCCCCACGACGACTACGTCAAATACTTCGTTCATCGAGACTTTCTCCTTCATCAACTATGAGCGCCATCACAACCTAACATCTCATAACTTCATATACTAGAGGTTGTAGTCTTATTCTTAAGGTGGTCATGAGTCGACGACTCCGTGGGCCTTCGAGATGCGGGAAAGGGTGACTCGGCCCCCCTCTGGGACGCAGGATCACCCGGTTCTCAGCTGTAGCGGTCCGTGACGCTTGGTGGTGGCCGCGCCGTCCTCGACGGATACGCCCGGGGCGCCGCCACCGCGGTTTCCTGTGATGAGAATGCAAGAAGGGGCCGCCGAACAATTCGCTCGAACGTTCGCCCCACTCGTTCAGGGGGCGGTCCGTTGGATGAGATCGTTCGGCGGCCGGTGGACAGCCTTCGGATGAGGAGTGTGCGTTGCTCAGACAGCGACGGCGTGCGCCGGTTCGAGTCCGTGCGCTTCCGCGACCGGGGTGTACGTCACCTGCCCGGCGTGCGTGTTCAGGCCCCGCGCCAGCGCCTGGTCCTCGTTCAGCGCCTGCTCCCACCCCTTGTTCGCCAGGGCGAGGGCGTAGGGCAGCGTGACGTTGGTCAGCGCATACGTGGAGGTATGGGGCACGGCGCCGGGCATATTCGCCACGCAGTAGAAGATCGAGTCGTGCACCTTGTACGTCGGCTGGGCGTGGGTGGTGGGGCGCGAGTCCTCGAAGCATCCACCCTGATCGATGGAGATGTCCACCAGCACCGAGCCGGGCTTCATCCGGCTGACCAGTTCGTTGGAGATCAACGTCGGGGCCTTGGCACCGGGAACCAGTACCGCCCCGATCACCAGGTCGGCGTCGAGGACCGCACGCTCGATCGCATAGGCGTTGGAGGCGACGGTGCGCAGCCGCCCCTGGTAGATGCGGTCCGCCGCGCGCAGGGTGTCGACATTGCGGTCCAGGAGCCAGACCTCCGCCTGCAGGCCCAGTGCGATCGCCGCGGCGTTCATCCCCGAGACACCGGCCCCGATCACGACGACCTTGGCGGCCTGGACGCCGGGCACCCCGCCGAGAAGGACGCCGCGCCCGCCACCGGCCCGCAGCAGGTGGTGGGCACCGGCTTGCGGCGCCAGGCGGCCGGCGACCTCACTCATCGGTGCCAGCAGCGGCAGGGCCCCGGTCGGGGTCTGCACCGTTTCGTAGGCGATGCCGGTCACCCGACGTTTCTGCAGCTCGTCGGTCAGTGCCTTGTCTGCGGCCAGATGGAGGTAGGTGAACAGGACCTGCCCCTCGCGCATCCGGTGATATTCGGGTGCGATGGGTTCTTTGACCTTCAGGATCAGGTCACCGGTCGCCCAGATGTCGTCCGCCGAGGAGAGGATCTTCGCGCCGGCGGCGAGATACTCCTCGTCCGGGATCGACGATCCCGCCCCGGCTGCCTCCTCGACGAACACCTCGTGCCCGTGTGACACGAGCTCGTGCACACCGGCCGGGGTGATGGCCACGCGGTACTCGTGGTTCTTGATTTCCTTGGGAATGCCGACCTTCACAGGACCCTCACTTCAGTGGTTCTCGGTTGTAGAAACGGGTGGTGATGCACGTGCGCGTGGATACCTCGGCGACTGGAAGGCATTCACCGAGGGAAAACGCCGCGGGTTCGCCCCTGGTGACGTCCACGCCGGCGGTGTCCAGTCCGGAAACGCAGTCCGAGTCGCGCTCCGGTGAGCTGACGCGCCCCGGTCGTCCGGGCTGGCGGCCATCGGGCCTGCGCGGCGGTGGGGTTTCACCGGCTCACATTTGAGATGACAACCCCGGCCGGCGCGGTCATCGAGTGACAGCGGGCCGACACCGGACATATCGCGTAGTCGCCGGTCGCCATGGATCTTCGGTGGGCGCGGGGGTCAGCCCACGCCCTCGAGAAGGGTTTTGTGCCGCAGCCGTTGCGCAGGCGTGCCTCCGGCGATGACGACGCCGGTCATCGTGGATTGCCGGAAGTAGCCGACCACGACCCCCTCCGAGACCCATCCCGGGGCAAAGCCGCCCTCGAGGACCTCGATGCGGTCAGCGTGCTCCGTGCGGCCGAATCCCTGGATCCTGACATCGAATTGGTCACTCCAGAAGGACGGCAGCGGCGCGAAGGGTGCCGGATCCCGGTCACCATTTTCGGCGGTGCTCAGCCCGCGGATCAGGGTAGTGGCCGCGCGGTGCGCGGTGTCGGCCGGAATGCACCAGTGTTCGACACGGCGCGGGGTGCTGCCGAACCTCGGGTTCGGGAACCGTGCCACATCCCCGACCGCCACCACATTCTCGCGGGCCTCGACCCGCATCATGTTGTCGCAGAGGACGCCGTCGGACAGGTCCAGGCCGTTGCCGGCAAGCCATTCGACGTTGGGGTTCGACCCGACCGCCTCGACCAGGACGTCGGCTTCGAGTTCGGTTCCGTCGTCGAGTACGACGGCACCGAGCGTCGCGGGATCCGATGCCCGCCCGGCCAGGGTCGAGACCGATCTACCCAGCCGGAAGCTCACGCCCTTGTCTTCGTGGAAGGTTTGCACGGTGCGGGCGAGCTCGGCGCCGAGGGGGCGCAGCATCGGCGCGGCGAACGGTTCGACGACGGTGACCTGGCATCCGAGCCGGCACGCACTGGCCGCGACCTCGCATCCGATGAAGCCGCCACCGACGACGACCACGGCGGTTCCCGGGGTCAGTTGACCGCGCAAGGCGATCGCATCGTCGAGGGTACGGAGTGCGTGACGGTGACGGTCGAAACCTGCGATCGGCAACCGGCGGGGCCGCAGACCGGTCGCGATGACCAGACCGTCGTAGGCCAACTCCCGTCCGTCGACGGTCAGCAGACTTCGATCCGACAACGCGGCACTGGCGACCTGAGTGTCCAGAACGAAGGACACGTCCTCAACCTGTGCACGGCGCCGCAGGGCGACACCCGGGTAGTCGACGAGCTCGGCTGCCGTGAGCGCGCTGATATCGGGGGACACCAGGACGTTCTTCGACAGCGGCGGACGGTTGTAGGGAAGATGAGCCTCCGCGCCGACGACCGTCAGTGCACCCGACCAGCCGTTCACACGCAGCTGTTCAGCGGCGCGGAGCCCGCCGAGAGACCCGCCGACGACGACGATCTGGGATGCCATGGGTCAGTCGGCTATACGGATCGCCTGGACGGGGCATACGTCCGCGGCTTCCTCGACGGACGCACGGAGCGACTCGTCCGGCGAGGGCTCCCAGACCAGCTTCCCGTCCTCGGCGAACTCGAACACCTGGGGAGCGCTGAAGATGCACTGTCCGTGGTCCGCGCATACCGCGGTGTCTACGGTGACTTTCATTGTGGGCCTCACTTTGCGGGTGGTCAATGCGTTGCTGTGATTGATTCGGTCTTTGTCGTGTGGCCGGAGCCGTCAGCGGCCGGGGCGGCTGTGGGATGCCCGTTCCTCGACGCGGTCAAGGAACGCCCTGAACAGTGGGGTCGTCGGGTCCTGCTCGGGATGCCACAACACGCCGAGCGCGAACGTATGCCCGGGCGACTCGATCGCTTCGATCACCCCCTCCGGGACCGAGCGCGCACTGACCGTCAGCCCGTCGCCGAGCCGTCCGACGCCCTGGTGGTGCGCGGAGTACACGGTCGCGGTGTCGGACTGGTACGCCCACGCGGCGACCGTCTCCGGGACGAGGGAGACCTCGTGCTTGCCGAACACGCCGTCGTGGGCCGCGTGATCGTCGTGGGTGAGCGAGTCGGGCAGGTGCTGGTCCAGCGTTCCCCCGCAGGCGATGTTGAGCATCTGCATCCCTCGACAGATGCCGAGGATCGGGACGTCGAGTTCGAGGGCACGCCGGGCCACCGCGAGTTCGACCCGATCGCGAGCGAGGTCGGGCTCGGCTGTGGCGCTATGGGGGGTCTGGTCGTAGGTCGCCGGGCCGATGTCCCGGCCACCGGCCAGGATGACGGCGTCGACGAGATCGAGTACCTGGTCGGGATTTTCGGCCAACTCGTCGCCGGCGGGGAACAGGAGCGGGAGCGCCCCGGTGCGGCGGACGGCTTCGACATAGGTGGTCGGCAGCATCGCGGTGGGGATGTTCGTCCACATACCGAAATCCCCGTGTTCGACGCCGACGACGATGCCGACCTTCACACGCTTCGAGGTGTTCGAGGAGTGCATTGGGGTCACCTCAGCCGATCGTGAAGGGATCGCGGGTGGCGCCGGTCAACTCGACCCAGACCGCTTTGGTTTCGGTGTATTCGAGAACTGCCTCGGGTCCGTTCTCCCGTCCCCACCCGCTCATCTTGAATCCGCCGAACGGCACGCCGGGTCCGGCCACGCGGTAGGCGTTGATCCACACAGTGCCGGCGACAACCGCGGCGGCGACGCGGTGTGCGCGCTGCAGGTCACGGGTCCACACTCCGGCGGCGAGCCCGTACCTGGTGCCGTTGGCCAGCTCGAGCGCTTCTTCCTCGGTCGAGAATCGCGTCACGGCAAGCACAGGACCGAAGACCTCCTCCTGGGCGATGGCCATGTCCGGCCGGACGTCGGTGAGGACGGTGGGCTCGACGAACAGTCCGCCGAGGCCGGTCGGTTGACCACCACCGGTGGCGACGGTGGCGCCGTCGGCGACCGCCTTCTCGATCCTCCCGAGCACCGAGGCAAGTTGGGTCTCGTTCGCGACGGGTCCCATCTCGGTGGCCGGATCGGTCGGATCTCCCAGCACGATGGTTTTCGCCCGGCGCACGATCAGCTCGACCAGCTCGTGGTGGACGGACTCGTGGACCAGGAGGCGTGAGCCGGCGAGGCAGGTCTGCCCGGTGGCCGCGAAGATGCCGGCGATGACACCGTTGGCGGCGGCTTCCAGGTCCGCGTCGGGGAAGACCAGTTGGGCGGATTTGCCGCCGAGTTCGAGCAGCACCCGGGTCATGTTCTGTAGGGCCGCGCGGCCGACCTCGATACCGACCGTGGTGGATCCGGTGAACGCGATCTTGTCGATGCCGGGGTGGCTGGCGAGTGCCTTGCCGACCTCTGGGCCGGTGCCGGTCAGGACGTTGAAAACGCCTGGGGGGAAGCCCGCCTCGTCGATGCGCTGGGCGAATTCGAGGGTGGAGGCCGGGGTGTAATCGGAGGGTTTGACGACGAGGGTGCAACCGGCGGCGAGGGCGGGCGCGAGTTTCCACGCCAGCAGCATCAGGGGTGAGTTCCAGGGCAGGATTGCACCGACCACGCCGACCGGTTCACGCCGGGTGTAGATGAAGAAGTTCGGGCGATCCGACGGCAGGGTGTCGCCGCCGAGCGTCTCGGCGATGCCGGCGTAGTACCGGTACCACTGCGGGAGGTAGGCCATCTGTCCGGTCATCTCGCGCAGGAGTTTCCCGTTGTCCGTGGTCTCGACGGCTCCGAGTTCGGCGGCGTCCCGCTCGAGGAGGTCCGCGAGTCTGCGCAGCAGTCGTGCTCGTTCGGCGCCGGTTGCGGTCGACCACGGCCCGGTCGTCAGTGCCGTGCGGGCGGCGGCCACGGCGCGGTCGACGTCGGCGGCGGTGGCGTCGGGGGCCGTCGACCAGGGCTCCTGGGTGTAGGGGTTGACGGTGGCGTAGGTGGCGCCAGAGTCGGCCTCGACCCAGTGCCCGTCGACGTACATCTGGTACGCGGGCAGACCGGTGGTGTGAATCGGGCTGGTCATCAGATTTCTCCTGGGGGTCATTCGGTCGGCAGCGAGAGCGCCGCGGCCTCGACGAGCACCGACCGCAGGATGGTCTCGATCTCGGCGAAGTGTCCGGGGCCGGCGATGAGCGGCGGCGCGAGTTGGATGACGAGATCGCCGCGCATGTCCGCCCGGCAGATCAGACCCCGTTTGTAGAGTTCGGGGGCGAGGAAGGCCAGCAGCGTGCGGCCCTCGGCTGGGGAGAAGCGTTGCTTGGTCGCGGTGTCCTTGACCAGTTCGATCGCCCAGAAATAGCCGGCGCCGCGCACGTCGCCGACGAGGGGGATGTCTCGGAGCGACTCGAGCATGTTGCGGAAGACCGGTTCGTTGGCGCGCACGTTTTCGAGCATCTTCTCGTTTTCCATCAGTTCGATGTTGGCGAGTGCCACCGCCGAGGCGACCGGGTGGCCACCGAAGGTGACACCGTGCATGAAGACGTTGTTGTCGGCGAGGAAGGGAGCGATGACGCGGTCGGAGGCGATGACTGCCCCCATGGGGGCGTAGGCCGAGGTGAGGCCCTTCGCTGTGGTGATGATGTCGGGCACGTAGTCGAAGCGCTGGGCGCCGAACCACTCCCCCAGCCGCCCGAAGGCACAGATGACCTCGTCCGAGATCAGCAGGACGTCGTACTGGTCGCAGATCTCCCGGACGCGCTGGAAGTACCCTTCGGGCGGGACGAAGCAGCCGCCCGAGTTCTGAACGGGTTCGAGGATCACTGCGGCGACGGTGTCGGGTCCCTCGAATTCGATTCGTTCCCGGATCGCCTCGGCGAGCGCATCCTCAGCCTGCGGGTCCAGCCGGTACACGTTGGTGTTCGTCACGTGACTTCCGCCGATGGGCAACGGCTCGAAGGGAACTCGTGCCGGCGACAACGCGGTGGCAGCCAACGCACCCAGGGTGGTGCCGTGGTACGCGGTGTTGCGGGAGATCACCTTGTACTTGCCGGCATTTCCCCGAATCTTGTGGTACTGGCGGGCGAGCTTGAATGCGGAGTCCACGGCTTCACCACCGCCGCCGACGAAGAACACCCGGTTCAGGTCCGCGGGCGCCAGGTCGGCGATCTTGGTCGCGAGTTCGATCGCGCGGGGATGGGCGAAGCCCCAGGTCGGGAAGAAAGCCAACTCGGTCGCCTGCTTGGCGGCGGCGTCGGCCAGCTCGGAGCGGCCGTGACCGACGTTGACGCAGTAGAGCGAGCTCAGGCCGTCGAGATACCGGTTCCCGTGCTGGTCCCACACGTAGCAACCCTCGCCGCGGACGATGACCGGGACTTCGGCCCCCTGTGCATACGCTCCCATGTTGCTGAAATGCATCCACAAGTGTCTGCTCGGGTCGGAATCGATGGCTTGCACGGGATTTGCACTCAACTCGACTACCTCCATCTCACTCAAATCCGGATCTTGCCTTCTAACCTCTGACATTATAGGTTTGATATATGGATGTCAACGGAGGAGCGAGAGCATGACGATGGTGCGCAGTCAGAACTTCATCGGCGGTCGGTGGGTCGACCCCGCCGACGGCGCGCGTGCGCCGATCACGAATCCGGCCACGGGCACGGTGATCGGCGAAGCGGCGGTGAGCTCACGATTCGACGTCGACGCTGCGGTCCGTGCCGCCGAATCCGGCTG